>JANWWN010000059.1 GCA_025055435.1 Cyclobacteriaceae bacterium
TGTGCTCGGAACTGTTTTTGTTCCACTGGTTAACACCGGCGTGGATTGCACCAGCGAAAGGGAGTTCTACATGGTTACTCCTTTGGCCGGTACATTCGGTGGCACAACAGCCCTGCGCTTTGGCTTGCCGAGGCGTACCTATCCGAACCGAGGATTTTATCGTATTGACCAAAGTGGTCTTGTTGCGGGGCAGGTATTTACCATAGCTGTTGATGACGATGCCGATGAATATGGCAGACGTAACGGGTATTGCAGCTGGTACCGCAGGGTGTATCTGCGCCTTGAAAGACTGTAATCCAAGTTGAAACTACTCAGTTTTCCAGAGGCTGCCAATCGGCAGCCTCTTTTTTTGTGCTTTTGTGTAAGCTTGCATCATGAAACTTTATTTTATAGCCGGTGAAAGGTCGGGGGATTTACATGGTGGTAACCTGATAAAATATTTGAGGGCTTACCGGCCGGACTGCCAACTTCGTGGCTTTGGCGGTGATTTTATGCAACAGGCGGGTATGGAGCTTGTAGTGCATTACCGCGAGTTGGCTTTCATGGGCTTTGGTGAGGTGATCCGGCATTTGGGTAAAATCCATAGAAATCTGAACCTCTGTAAAACAGATATTCTTTCCTTCCGGCCTGATGCAGTTGTTTTAATTGATTTTGCTGGTTTCAACCTGCGTGTTGCCCAATTCGCTAAAAAAAATGGCATCAGCGTCCTGTGGTACATCGCCCCCAAGGTATGGGCATGGAACACTGGGAGGGTAAAAAAAATGAAGAAATGGATTGACCGGCTTTTTGTTATCCTTCCTTTCGAGAGAGAGTTCTTTAAGCGTTATAACTGGACAGTTGACTATGTGGGAAATCCGGTGCTGGATGCGATTAAAAATTTTCAGTTTGACGAACAGTTTGGTGCAAGGTATAATCTTCCCGATGTGACAGTAGCCATGCTTCCGGGTAGTCGCAGGCAGGAAGTAAAGCGTATGTCTCTTGTTTTTAAACAAGTTGCCCGCCAGTTTCCGGATGTTGTTTTTATCATCCCCATGGTGAACAATCTTAAAATGGAATATTACCATGAACTGCGCGCTGAACCTAATATCCGCGTACTGTCTGCGCCGGCTTATGATATTTTAAAAAATGCCCGGGCCGCTATTGTTACTTCGGGTACAGCCACACTTGAAACCGCTTTGTTGCGCATACCGCAGGTGGTTGTTTACAGAACAAGTTCATTTAGTTACTTCATCGGGCGTGCTTTGATTAAGGTTCCTTTTATTTCTTTGGTTAATCTGATTGCCGGCCGCAAAGTGGTAGAAGAGCTGATTCAGCAGGATGCGGATGTAAAAAAGATTTCGGAAGTATTGAGGGAACTTTTACACAATGAAGCCTTGCGCAAAGAAGTGTTGAAAGGATATGAAGAAATCTATCGTCTGCTGGATACAGGTTCAGCATCGGCTAGAACGGCGGAGCTGATCATTAACTTTTTCGAAGAGAGGGGAATGTTGAATGCTCAGAATACGTAGGCCTATGCCACCAATTTTTACGCAACTTTCAATTTGCTGTATTGCGAGCGGCTGAATTTATCTTCGGCATAGGCGCGTGTAATGATCAGTTTATCGGTTGTTTTGTCGGACGGCAGCTCGAACATGGCATCGTTGATAATGGCTTCGCAGATGCTGCGCAAGCCGCGCGCACCCAGCTTAAACTCCAACGCCTTTTCCACAATAAAATCCAAAGCTCCTTCTTTAAACTCCAGCTGGATGCCTTCCATTTCGAAGAGTTTTTTGTATTGCTTTACCAATGCGTTTTTGGGCTCGGTAAGTATTTTTCGCAAGGCTGCTTTATCTAACGGATGCAGGTATGTAATTACCGGGAGGCGGCCTATTAATTCGGGTATTAATCCGAAGCTCCGTAAATCCTGTGCTGAAACAAACTGGATAAGTTGGTCTTTATCTACATCTGCCGGATGCAGACCTGAACCGGAGGTAAAGCCCAGCGGGCGGGTATTCAGGCGGTTGGCTATAAACCGCTGAATGCCTTCGAAGGCACCACCACAGATAAACAAGATGTTTTCCGTGTTTACCGTAATCATTTTCTGATCGGGGTGCTTACGACCGCCCTGCGGAGGAACATTTACAGCCGTGCCTTCTAATAGTTTAAGTAAAGCCTGCTGCACGCCTTCACCGCTCACATCGCGGGTAATGGATGGGTTATCGGATTTTCGGGCAATCTTGTCAATCTCGTCAATATACACGATGCCGCGCTCGGCTGCTTCAACATTGTAGTCGGCTGCCTGCAACAAGCGCGTCAGGATACTTTCCACATCTTCACCCACATAACCGGCCTCGGTAAGCACGGTGGCATCGGCTATGCAAAAGGGCACCTGTAAAATGCGTGCCAGCGTCCGGGCAAGGTAGGTTTTTCCCGTACCCGTATCGCCCACCATAATGATGTTGGATTTTTCGATGATGATGTCGGAGTCGGTTTTGCGCTGCATGAGTCGCTTATAGTGGTTATATACCGCTACCGACATTACCTTTTTGGCCTCATCCTGGCCAATGACATATTCGTCGAGAAACTTTTTGATTTCCCTCGGCTTAATCAGTTTGAAGTTGGGTGTTGATGAGTCGTGCCGGTTGCGCTTTTCTTCCTGCAGAATCTGGCTGGCCTGTGTTACGCATTTGTCGCAGATATGGGCGTGGATACCTGAAATCATCAGATCAACGTCTTTCTTGCTTCGCCCGCAAAAGGAACACAATACTTCAGCCATTTATTTGAAAATCAAAAATTTGCGCAATGCCGCACCTGATAAGGTGGGTCAAAAATACATTTTTATTTCCGGATTACCGGATCGTTACTTCACCTTCCGGTGCTCCAATACTTCATCAATTAGTCCGTATT
Source organism: Cyclobacteriaceae bacterium (assembly GCA_025055435.1). GTDB lineage: Bacteria > Bacteroidota > Bacteroidia > Cytophagales > Cyclobacteriaceae > UBA2336. Next base: position 2,887 of record JANWWN010000059.1, read on the forward strand.
CTTTTGCCTCTGCAGCGCGCATCCAGAAATCGCGGTCAGCGTCTTTTTCAATTTTTTCATATGACTGGCCGCTGTGTTTGGAGATGATGTTGTATAAATCTTTTTTTACCTCCAGGGTTTGTTTCAGTGATATTTCCATATCCGAAACCTGTCCCTGCATGCCGCTCATGGGTTGGTGAATCATGATACGGGAGTGGGGCAGACCGGAACGTTTTTTTGCTGCACCGGCACAAAGCAGCACAGCCGCCATGGAAGCAGCAAGACCGGTGCAGATGGTTGCTACATCGGGGCTAACATACTGCATGGTGTCGTAAATACCCAGGCCTGCATATACCGAGCCACCGGGGCTGTTGATGTACATGATGATGTCTTTTTTCGGGTCGGCGGATTCCAGGAAAAGCAGCTGTGCAGTAATGAGGTTAGCAATCTGGTCGTCAACGCCCATGCCCAGGAAAATAATCCGGTCGGAGATCAGTCGGGTAAAAACATCAATGGCCCTGAAGTTACCGGGGCGCTCCTCAATAACATATTGGGTCATATTCTGCACTTTGCGTGCGTAGTCATCAATGGTGTTGCCGCTCATACCCAGATGATGCACGGCATATTTTCTGAATTCATTCATGGTTCAAAGGTTTCTATGCGGTTTAAATGTAGAATATTTACCGGAATAAAAACGCATTCCGGTATGCCCGAGTTGAAGGCCGTTTGGCTTTAATTAATGCTTGTGCTTTTCCGCTATTTTCCGGAATTCCTCAAACGAGATAGTTTTTTCGGATATCTTGATTTTATCCTTAATAATGCCCATGATTTTTTCCAGCTGAATCTGGTCGTATAAACGGTTGAAATTCCGGCCGTTTTCATGGGTTAAATAGTTGTTAACCAGCTTATCCAGCTGACTCATCACGGCTTCAGATGTACCAAACTCCTGGATGAGCATGTTGGCTGCGCGCTGGGTAACTTCCTCGGTTGCAACGGAAACCTGATGTTCTTCTGCAATTTTTTTCTTGATCAGGCTCCATTTCAGCGAGCGCAGGAAGGATGGAAATTCTTTGTCAAGCACCTCATCTGTAATTTTCCCCTCGTTGTCGGCCTTCAGCCAGTTGCGCAGAAAATTCTCAGGTAAGCTGATCTTGGTGTGTTCTATCAGATAATCTTCAATTTCGTGATGCAGCAGTGTCTCTGCTTCGCGGGCGTAGTTTCGCTCGATGGTTTCGCGTATTTTCTGAAGGAAAGCTTCCTCGCCGGTAACCGTATCTTTTCCAAAAACGCGGTCGAATAATTCCTGGTTGATCTCAGCCGGCTCAGATCGGGAGATAGTGATCACTTTAAACTTAAACCGGCCTTTTAATTTTTCTTCATCTTCAGCTTTTACGGAAAACATTCTGGAGAGGTACTCTGGCGAAGCCACCATATCGGGCAGGAGGAGTTCGATTTCATCGTCTTTTTTGCGCCCTTCGGTAAGTTTTTGTGCCTCTGGCGTGAGCCAATCGTATTTCAGATAGGCCATAGCCTGAAGAGAGCCGTCTTCCGATTGGATGGAACCCATCAGGTCGTTACCTGCTTCACTGATTTCCGGGTAAGTGGTCTTTGCAAAGCGTTTGCGCAGGTTTTCAACGGTTTCTTCAACGGCTTTATCGGCAACTTCAATGCGATAGCGTGTGAGTTTGATTTTATCGCTCAGCTCGCATTTAAAATCATCGGCCATGCCGATATGAAATTGCATTTCAATATCATCCAGCGTATCGACATCGCCCGGCGTAAACGAAGGCGTTAACGGCATTAAGTCGCCTACGATATTCAGTTTGTTGTTCCGGATGTAATCACCGACATGTTGATTGAGTAATGCCTGGATTTCATCGGCGAGGATGGACTTGCCGTACATTTTTTTTATCAGGCCCGATGGTACCTTACCCTGACGAAAACCTTTGATTTGTGCATGGCGGGCGTACTCTTTTAACTTTTCTTCGAAGCGTTGCTGATAATCGGTTTTAGCAAGGCGAATGGTGAGCAGCCCTTCGGTTTTGTTCTTCTTTTCGAGTGTAATTTCCACGGTTATTAACGAAATGGTTTTTAATGTGTGCGGATGGAGGGACTCGAACCCCCACGCCTTTCGGCACCAGATCCTAAGTCTGGCGCGGCTGCCAATTACGCCACATCCGCAGCGATGTTTTTCAAAAGGATGTTAGGAGTAAAAGGCATCAGATTCTAAGTCTGAGCGCGCCTGCCTGACGGCAGACAGGCCTGTCTACCGTCCAGTTAGAGCTGCCAATTACGCCACATCCGTTTAACCAGGTCGAAACGGCATTTTTTACGCCTTTTTGACCGTGCCTGTTCCTTAACAACTGTATGTTTAAAAAGGACAAGGGCGGCAAATTTAGGGAATAATGGCTAATGACGAACAGGAATAATTTGCTAACTTGAACAGGCCCTTAATTTGTGGGATTGAATTAAAAAAGTTTAGTACAGGATGGTTATTGATGCTGCGCAGGAGAAAAAAGAAATCATAAACCGGTACCGCAGGTTGCTGCGAAAGGCCAAGCCGGTGCTTAAAGAGGGTGATGCAAAGTTGATTAAGAAAGCCTTTACCATGGCTTTGGAGGCGCATAAAGACATGCGCAGAAAGTCGGGCGAGCCGTACATTTTTCATCCTTTGGCCGTGGCCCAGATTTGTGTTGAAGAAATCGGATTAGGGACCACTTCGATCATTGCGGCCCTTCTTCACGATGTAGTGGAAGACACCGATATCGAATTAAGTGAGATCAAACGACTGTTTGGCCAGAAAGTGGCCCGAATTATTGATGGCCTGACGAAGGTGTCGGGAATTTTCGAGCTGGACTCCTCTCAGCAGGCTGAAAACTTCCGCAAGATGCTGCTCACACTTTCGGAAGATGTACGTGTAATTCTGATCAAACTGGCCGACCGTCTGCATAACATGCGCACGCTCGACAGCATGCCGAGGAACAAACAGCTTAAAATTGCTTCCGAGACCATATACATCTACGCACCGCTCGCTCATCGGCTGGGTTTGTATGCCATTAAAAGCGAGATGGAAGACCTGTACCTGCGTTTTACCGACCGCGAAATGTATGATACCATCGCCCGCAATATTCGCGATACCCAGGCAGCAAGAAATAAATTCATCAAACAATTTGTGCAGCCCATTCGCGAAGAACTCGACCGTTTGAAAATTCGCTACGAAATCAAAGGACGACCGAAATCCATCTATTCCATAGCCAATAAAATGCGCAAGCAGAATATTCCTTTTGAAGAAGTGTACGACCTGTTTGCTGTGCGCATTATTCTCGATGCACCGCCCGAGCAGGAGAAATCTTTATGCTGGCAGGTGTACTCCATCGTTACCGATTTTTATACACCCAACCCTGACCGCCTGCGCGATTGGATAAGCACGCCCAAGGCCAACGGTTATGAATCACTGCACACTACTGTGATGGCCAAAAACGGACAGTGGGTTGAGGTGCAGATCCGGACTTTCCGGATGGATGAAATAGCCGAGAAAGGCTACGCAGCACACTGGAAGTACAAAGAATCATCAGCCACGCATGAATCGAATCTGGAAAAATGGCTGGCTAAAGTACGCGATATGCTGGAGCAGAATGACCACTCTGCACTCGACTTTGTTAATGATTTTCGCAGCAACCTGTTCAGCGATGAAGTATTTGTGTTTACCCCCAAAGGCGAACTGAAAACTTTACCCTACGGAGCAACAGCACTCGATTTTGCTTTTGAAATTCATACTCAAATCGGTTCGCGGTGTATTGGCGCCAAGGTTAACAACAAACTGGTACCGATTAATTATGTGCTGAAAAACGGTGATCAGGTTGAAATACTCACCTCAGCTAAACAAAAGCCTCACGAAGACTGGCTCCGGTTTGTGGTAACTTCAAAAGCCCGCAGCAAAATCAAAGACACCCTCAAGGAAGATAAGAAAAAGTTAGCAGAGGAAGGAAAGGAAATCATCATCCGAAAACTGAAACAGTTGCGCACGGAGCCTACACATCTGATGCTCGAACAAATGCGTGAATATTTTAATGCACCTACGCATTTCGATTTGTATTACCGGGTAGGTAAGGGCTTTATTACCACAGCCGATATCAAGCGGTTTACGGAATATAAACCTGCTTCGCCATTAAAAACCAAACCCCATATTCCGGTTGCCGATGCAAAAACCATCGAGCAGGAAATAACCAAAATAAAGAATCGCTACGAAGATATTCTTTTGATTGGCGAAGACATGGATGTGGTGGATTATAAGCTGGCGAAATGTTGTACACCCATTCCCGGTGATGATGTGTTTGGATTTGTAACCGTTAACGAAGGCATTAAAATTCATCGCACCACCTGCCCGAATGCCACCGAGTTGTTGGCCAATCACGGCCACCGGATAGTAAAAGCGAAGTGGACTTCGCAGCATGAAGTTGCTTTCCTAACCGGCCTGAAAGTTCGCGGTACCGACCGCGTAGGGTTGATTAACGATGTAAGTAAAATTATCTCCGAAGAGCTGAAGGTGAATATGAGCTCCATGTCGTTTCATACCGATTCCGGCATTTTTGAGGGCGAAATCATGCTGTATGTAAACGATACCCGTCACCTGGAACAACTCATCAACAAACTGGAAAAGGTAGAGGGGGTGGTAAAAGTAAGCCGTTTTAACTCCAAAGAATAAAATTCCCTGAAACTGGCTTATCTTTGCCGGGTATGGTGGCTGCCAACCGCGTTCATATTGTTGACGAAGTAAAAAAAATCTTCACAGCCTACCTGGAAAGCAAGGAATTGCGCAAAACCCCTGAACGTTTTGCCATACTGGAAGAAATTTATTCGCGCAGCGGGCACTTTGATGTGGAGTCGCTCTACGTAAGCATGAAAAATAAAAACTACCGGGTAAGCCGGGCAACAGTGTATAACACGCTCGATTTACTGGTGGATTGCGACCTGGTGAGCAAACATCAGTTCGGCAAGAATCAGGCGCAATACGAACGCGCTTACGGATACCGCCAGCACGATCATTTAATTTGCACCGATTGCCGGAAAGTACTCGAGTTTTGCGACCCGCGTATCCAGGCCATACAGCAAACCGCAGGCGAAGTATTACAATTTAAAGTACTGCACCATTCCTTAATTCTATACGGCACCTGCACCAATCCCGATTGTGAAAACAAAAGAGGCTAATTCAACCGCATGACCTTTACCACTGAACTCCGCCACAACCAGGTTATCTTCCGCATACAGGGAGATTTAATCAGCGAAAAAGAAGGAGCTACTGTTATCCAGGCAGCCGAGTCGGCTCTGCAACAACAAGTCAGGCACTGCCTGATTGACATTTCCGGTTTGCGCTACATCAACAGCAGCGGCATCGGTATACTGATAACCGTGCTAACTAAATTCCGTAACCGTGGTGGCGATGTTTATCTGATTAATCCATCTGAAAGCGTTCAAAAACTTTTAATTATTACCAAACTCAACTCCATTTTTAACATCATCCGGAACGAAAACGAAGTTCCGCAACCCTGATTTGTATGTCGAAAGCAGATGTTTTACTGGGCCTGCAATGGGGCGATGAGGGAAAAGGAAAAATAGTAGATGTGCTGGCTCCGCGTTATGATGTGGTAGCCCGCTTTCAGGGTGGCCCCAATGCCGGGCATACCCTTGAATTTGACGGCATTAAACATGTGTTGCATCAGATTCCATCCGGCATTTTCCGGCCGTCAACCAAAAATGTGATTGGAAACGGTGTTGTGCTCGATCCGGTTGTCTTCAGAAAAGAAATTGAAGCCTTAGCCCGTTATAATCTGAATCTGCAAGAGAATCTGTTCATCTCAAAAAAAGCAACGCTGATCGTACCCACACATCGTTTGCTCGATCAGGCTTACGAGTCTGCAAAAGGCGAAGCCAAAATCGGCTCAACGCTTCGCGGCATCGGACCAGCTTATCAGGATAAAATCGGAAGGCAGGGGCTGCGCGTGGGTGATATTTTACTTCCCGATTTTTCCGATCGGTTCAGGCGCATTACCGAACATCACTTTGCCATACTTGAGCGCTACCCCATTGCGTATGACTGGGTAAAACTGAAAGAAGAATTTCTGAGCGCGGTTGAATTTCTCAGCCAGTTTAATCTGGCTGAAACGGAATACCTCATCAACGCAGAATTGCAACGCGGAAAAACCGTACTCGCCGAAGGTGCACAGGGTGCCCTGCTCGATATTGACTTTGGCAGTTATCCGTATGTAACCAGCTCGAACACCATCACAGCCGGTGCCTGCACCGGGTTGGGTTTAGCTCCGCGTCATATCGGTGAAGTTTACGGAATCTTCAAAGCTTACTGTACGCGGGTGGGCGGTGGTCCTTTTCCCACTGAACTTTTCAACGAAGAAGGCGAGCAGATACGCCGGCAGGGAAATGAATATGGCTCGACAACCGGCCGACCGCGGCGTTGCGGATGGCTCGATTTGCCCGCACTGAAATACTCCATCATGATAAACGGCGTAACCCAATTGTACATGATGAAAGCGGATGTTTTAAGCGTATTTCCAATGTTGAAAGTATGCACGCATTACCGCTTGGACGATGGCACGGAAACCGATGTAATGCCTTATAATCTGGCATATGGTAAAGTGACGCCGGTTTATCGCGAACTGAAGGGTTGGAATGTCTCACTAAGTAGCCTGAGCAACGGGAAATCACTTCCTGCCGAGCTGGAAAACTACATCAGGTTCATCGAAGAACATCTGGGACTTCCGGTGGTGCTGGTTTCAACAGGCCCCGACCGCACGCAAACTTTTTACCGGCATGAACAGGCTGCCTCACTTCATGGGTAATAGCGCTAACCATTCGTGAAAAGGAAGGCTTTTTTACTTACCGTTTTTGTTGTTCTGGCTTTTGCCGGGGCCATTTTCATCTATCAGAAGTTTTATAGAAAAGCAAAAATTAACGTTTGGAATGTCATCCCGGCGCAGGCGGTAGCCGTGTTTGAACCGGGCAACTGTTCGACTTGTACCGAAGAAATTACCGCACACCCCCTATGGAAATTTGTACATACGCTGATATTCCACGGGTATTCCACCAATGATTTAACCACTCAGCTGATTCGCAATATTACCCGCAGCGAAGGATGGATGCTGTCGGTACACGTTACACGAAAAAACGATTTTGATTTTGTGTTCTACTGGCCATCGAGGCAGGATGTATCGGGCTGGTTTCCTTCACAGGGTGTAAATATTACTGAACGGGTTTACCAGCGTATTCCGATTACTGAGTACCGGTGGGATGACCATGTTTTTTCGGTTATCACACTTGAAAACCTGCAGGCCGGAAGCTTTACGCCTTATTTGGTTGAAGATGTTATCCGTACGACATCCACAGAAGGTGGGCAGTCGTTTGCAGCACTGGCTGCACCGCTGGCTTCCATACCGCGCATTCAGCGTGATGCAGGTAATTTGTTCATCAACATGCCGGCAGCAGTAACCTGGCTCAATTGTTTCCCTGAGCAACCGCTTGCTATTACGCCCGCCGGAACGGTTGCCGCTTTGGATATCCGTCAAACTAAGGAAGGAATAATCCTGAACGGCTTTACCCTGCCAGGCATCGCAGATGATTACCTGCGCATTTTTCAGTTTCAGGAGCCGGTTTCTTTTTCTCATAAACAACTGATATCCGAAAGGTCGCTTGTTGTTTTTCACATGGGTATTACCAGCGGCAACGATTTTTATACAACACGGTACCAAGGTCAAAAGGCTGTCTTCGATTCGCTGTCCGGTTTATCGGGTGTGGATTTATCCAGTGTGTATGGAAAGCTTGGCCCTGAAATTTCCGTTTGCCTGCTGGAACAGCCGCGAAAGCCTTTTACTAAAGTTGTATTGTTTGACGCAACGGATGCTTCTGCCTGGTCTGGTTTGTTAGATCGTTTATCCAAAGCAGCTGAGAGAGAAGACACCCTTTATGTTGAGCAATATGGAGACCACCAGATTCGCGAGATAAAAATACCTGAGATACCTGCGCGATTATTGGGGCCCCTGGCATCAGGCTTCGGTCGTACCTACTATACCCTGATCAATAAAACCTTTGTGCTGGCACCTTCACCGACCGGGCTTAAACAGTTTCTGGATGATATTGAAAGTGAAAGGGTTTTCGGCAAATCCCTCGACTTTAATCAGTTTCTGGAAAGTACACTGCTCGAGTCCAGCTTCAGTATGTACATGAATATGTCTGCATTGTCGGGATTACTGGTTCCCTATTTGTCACAACCCTGGCAGGACTGGTATCGCCAACATCAAACCGGTTTAAATACACCGGGATTTTCATCCCTTCAGTTTTCGCACTTAAATAACAATTTTTATACACAGTTGTCGCTTACCACGGTTGCCGGAAAAATTCCTGCCGTTGCCGGTAAAGCAGCAGTTTTGCAAACCCGTTTTCCATCGGGTCTTTACCCGTGGGTGTACCTTGCTGAGAACCATACGACACGCCGATTCGATGTGATTGTTCAGGACTCAGCCCAAGCGATGTACTACCTAACAGATGAGGGCAAAGTTCAATGGAAATTATCCCTTAATGACCGGGCCTGTTTTGCCGACCGGCAGATTGATTATTTCAACAACGGCAAGCTGCAACTTGCGTTCGTAACATCGGGTATGCTGCATGTAGTTGACCGGCTGGGTAATTATGTAAGTCCTTTTCCGGTACGTATTCCGGTACAACAGCCCGAGTATTTTGAAGTGGTGGATTACGACAACAGTAAGCGTTACCGATTTATGATAACGGATGAAGAAGGACGCATCTGGATGTTTGATAAGCAGGGACAAAACCTGGAGGGATGGAGGCCGCGCAATACCGGCGGACGTTTAAGTGCTGCGGCCCGGCATTATCGCATTCACGGAAAGGATTATATGGTAGCGGTGCGTCAGGACGGTCAGGTCATGGTATTTAACCGAAAGGGCGAGTTGCTGAACGGATTTCCGTTGAATCTGGATGCCCGTCCTGCCGGGGATATCTATCTGGAGCCCGGTGCCGGAGCGTCAGGGTCAGTCTTTATCTGCGTTTCGAGAGAGGGTGTAAAAACCGGTTTCACAACCACCGGAAAAATAGTCAGCAGAGAGCCTTTGGTGAAAACCACGGTAACCGATCGGTTCTGGCTGGTGGCCGAGTCGAACCGGAAGGGATACATTATTGCCCGACAGAGTCCCGCAAAACTCAGTTTACTGGACGAAAACGGTAAGGAACTTGTTGTGAATGATTTTACCGGGAATAACCCCGTGTCGGTTAGTTACCATAACATGGGTTCCGGGAAAATATTTTATACCGTTACCGATCAGCATCAGGATCTGGTTTATGTTTACGATGCAACTGGTAACCTCATCACTGCTTCGCCTCTGCCTCTAACAGCCGTAGCGCTTTCAAAAAACGGAAATCCGCAAATTGTTGGTATTGGTGAGCGGACCGTAGTTATTGAAAACCATTGATTCAAAACAAGGCCTTTGTTCAATAATCAATCCAGGCCTGTCGACAACGGTAAGCGATTCGTCAATGCTGGTATTTACTTTCCCCGCATTTTCTCCAGCATGTCCCACATTTCTTCGGGTATAACCTCAAGATGA
>JANWWN010000005.1:0-25494 GCA_025055435.1 Cyclobacteriaceae bacterium
GAAAAAGTTGCTATTCTTTGCAGTTGTAGTCTTTTCGATCGCATCAGCACAAACGCAGGAGCCCAAGCCCATACTGGCCGGTGCAGATATTGACCGTCTGATTACTACTTACAAACCGCTGATGAGCGATTTGGAAAAGCTGGGTACTAAAATTAAAAACAAGCAGGACCCTAATCTTTTAATGGGTTACGCAGCCAGCAACGAGGCGGCAGCCATTTTCCGCAAACACGGTTGGGATGAAGCGTTCTTTAAGAAATATGGTGTCATTGCGCAGAGTTATGTGTATCTGCAAAGCGAAGCACAGATTTCAAAAATGCCTGAACCGGACCGCGCCAACTTGCGGAAGTCGCTGGAGCCGTACCGGGCAGCTCTGAAAAAGCAGGTTCACGATAAAGACCTGGAACTGGTCCGATCGCAATACAACCGGCTTCATACATTTTTTGAATCACTGAAATAAATCATCTGCTTTATCTCACCTGCGCTTGAAGTACCGGCGTGGTGTGCCCTTAATCTTTTCTCGGCTGTGCTTTGTTTCCACAGTGGGCATCGTTCGGGAAGGCCCTTCTCCCAGAAAATCGGGTAAAGGCAATACAGGGATACTTGTACCGATTAGTTTTTCGATGCGCTGAAATTTTTTCAAATCTTTTTCATTGATGAATGTAATGGCAGTGCCGGTGCTTTCGGCACGTGCGGTACGACCTATCCGGTGCACATAGTCTTCCGGGTCGGGCGGTACATCCCAGTTAATCACCATGCTGATGCCCTCCACATCTATACCACGTGAAAGTACGTCCGTACCGATGAGTACCGGAATTTGCCGGTTGCGAAAAGCGCGCATAATTTCTTCCCGCTCAGCCTGGCTCAAATCCGAGTGAAAGGGTTTTACATCCATGCCCATTTGCGCAAACCTGCGGGCAAGTTGCTTAACGGTTTCTTTGGTGGAGGCGAATAGAATCAGACTTTTCCAGGTATGCGACTGAAGCAGATGGGTAAGCAGCTGATCTTTCTGGCGGTCGAATACAAGATAAGCCTGTTGAGTGATTCCTTCAGCCGGTTTTGCGATAGCAATGTTTACTTCAACGGGGTTGTGCAGGATGCGGTGAGCAAGGTTCCGGATTTTTGGGGGCATGGTTGCCGAGAAGAGCAGCGTTTGGCGCTGCGCAGGCAGATGGCTTACAATTTTGATGATGTCATCGAAGAAACCCATATCAAGCATGCGGTCGGCTTCGTCCAGGATGAGATGCTCCAGATGATCGAAAACCGTGGTGCCGGCAGCAAGCAGGGCCAGCAAACGCCCGGGCGTGGCCACAACCATGTCTGCGCCCTTTTCCAGTGCACGCTTTTGCTGTTCCCATGTTTGCCCGTCACCGCCACCATAGATGGCAATGGAACTGATTCCGGTGAAATAGGCAAGACCTTCAATCTGCTGGTCAATCTGTTGCACCAGCTCGCGCGTGGGGGCGATAATTAAAGTATTAAGATGGCGATGACCGGCAAAAATCATTTTATGTAAAACCGGTAACAGGTAGGCTGCGGTTTTACCTGTGCCGGTTTGTGCACAGGCTATTACATCGCAGCCCGATAAAATCGCAGGAATGGCTTGCTCCTGTACAAGAGTAGGTTTTTCATAGCCCATGGATTGAATTCCCTGAATAATCTGTTCGTGGAATCCGAAATCTGAAAAGGTCATGAAGAGTAGGATGATTTAAAAATCAAGATTGTAGAAACAGCGGGCTTACATATGTTCGTACAAATTTGACAAACTTTCTGGGTAATCTATGCGTGTCGGAAAATTTAACCTTACCTTGTGCGCTTAATTTTATTTTTTCATGCAGACTGTTTCACTTCTTCCCGAACCGAGGAGAAAACCTGTACTTACCCAGGAAATCAGTTTTATTTTAGTTCATCTCCTTCCTTTACTCGCGTTTTGGACAGGAGCTACGGCATTCGACTGGGCCGTGTGTATTTTTCTGTACTTCTTCCGAATGTTTTGGGTTACGGCAGGTTATCACCGCTACTTTGCGCATCGCTCGTATAAAACTTCACGCTGGTTTCAGTTTATTATTGCTTTCATGGCGCAGACATCGGCACAGAAAGGTGCGTTGTGGTGGGCGGCTCATCACCGTCATCATCACCGTCACAGCGATACGCCGGCCGATCCGCATTCAATGAAAATCTATGGTTTCTGGTATTCACATGTAGGCTGGATTGTCGGCCCTGATTTTAAAGAAACCGACTACAAAACCATTGGCGATTATGCCAAATATCCTGAGCTGGTGTGGCTCAATAAATACTATCTCGTACCTCCGGTACTCCTGGCGGTGGCAGTAACGGCATTAGGCGCCTGGGTAAATGGCGGAAGCGTTACCATGATGTTTACCTCAGCAGGTATGTCAACATTGCTGGTTGGTTTTTTCCTCAGTACGGTGTTGTTGTATCACGGCACGTTTTCCATCAATTCCATCATGCATAAGTTCGGGCGTCAACGCTACGAATCCAACGATGAAAGCCGTAACAGTTTGTGGCTGGCCTTGCTGACGTTGGGTGAAGGCTGGCACAACAATCACCACTACTACGAGACCAGCAGCCGGCAGGGCTTTTTCTGGTGGGAAATTGACATAACCTGGTACATTCTTAAAATCTTTTCCTGGCTGGGCCTGATTTGGGACTTAAAGGGTGTGCCCCAGCACATCAAATACTCAAAAAACAAAGAACATGCGCGACAACTGAAACTGGAACGTGAACAGCAGGAAAAACTTCGCAGAACCGGTTAAGCTGCCGGATATTGTTTTTTCTTTTCCGGCTGTTAAATTTGCAACCCGGTTCAAACAGATTCAGAATTTAATTACCGGTTATTTCGCGGAACTGATTCTGAGTGCTTGAGTTGAATCGTTGAATTGCGGGAGTAGCTCAGTTGGTAGAGCACGACCTTGCCAAGGTCGGGGTCGCGAGTTCGAGTCTCGTTTCCCGCTCAAATGAACGTTGACCGTTGAAGGTTGATGGTTATCTGAATAAAATTTAAGTGTGGACCTCTCCACACTTTTTTACTTTCTAAAGCGGGATTAACGATCAACAAGCAACGAACAACACAGATAAGCGCCCGGGTGGTGGAACTGGTAGACACGCAGGACTTAAAATCCTGTGGCCAGAAAATGGCTGTACGGGTTCAACTCCCGTCCCGGGTACAGATTATCCAAACAACAATCTAAGTAACCATGTTGAGGCTGGTTGAGTCAAAAAACTTCAAAAGCCTGAGGTATATTAGCCAGCCCTTAAGAAGCTTCCATGTTTTAATTGGTCCTAATGCTTCTGGCAAAAGTACATTTCTTGAAGTAATTCAATTTATTTCCGACATCATTAATCGCGATATTGATAGGGCAATACTGGAACGTGCTTCTCACTTGGAAGAATTAACTTTTGCCGGTCAGGGTGGTGACATTGAATTAGCCCTTGAAGTGGAATTGCCTGACCGAATTAAAAAAGTATTTAATGGAAAAAATTATGAAGCCATTCGTTACGAAATTCAAATCGGTAAGCGGGAAGATATTCATGTAATTAAGAAAGAAAGAGTTGTTCTCTTAATGCCAGGTGCAAAACATGAAGTAAGTAAGACGCCAGAATTGTTTCCTGATCCCGCTAAGGAAATACCTACAACCATACTTATCGACCGCTTTCGGCAGCATACCTACAAAAGAGTGATTAGCAAAAAAGAAGATGGCAACGATAATTTTTATAATGAACTTCTTGGAAGTTCAGGTAAGGGCTGGTTGCCTTCTTTCAAACTCGGGCCCAAAAAATCTGCCTTGGGAAATTTACCTGAGGATGAAACAAAGTTCCCCGCTTCAACGTGGTTTAAGGATTATCTTCAAACAGGAGTTCAAATGCTGATGCTGAACAGCATGTTTATTAAAAGACCAAGCCCGCCCGGGCTGGGTGTAAAGTTTATGTCAGATGGTTCCAATTTGCCCTGGGTAGTAGAGCACTTGAAAAAAAATAATAAAAAATTCACTCAATGGATAGAGCATCTGCAGGTAGCATTACCAGATATAAAGGATGTGACTACTGTTGAAAGAGAAGAAGACAAACATCGTTATTTAAAAATTAAGTATTCCAATGGAATAGAGGTGCCAAGTTGGCTTGTGTCAGACGGAACGTTAAGGTTGATGGCTTTAACGGCTCTTGCATATGTACAGGATATACAGGATATTAGCGGAACCTATCTGGTAGAGGAGCCGGAAAATGGCATACATCCAAAAGCTATTGAGTGTGTATATCAGTCATTGTCTTCCATTTATTCGGCACAAATACTGCTTGCATCTCATTCCCCAATAATATTATCCCTAATTCAGCCAGAGCAGTTGTTATGTTTCAGCAAAACCAAAGATGGAGTGACCGATATTATTGAAGGTGTTCTTCATCCTAAGCTCAGGGAATGGAAAGGTAATCCTGATATAGCATCTTTGTTTGCAAGTGGTATTTTGTCATGAAAGATCTTATCGTTGCAGTTGCAGACAGCTATCAGGAAGAGGTTATTAAGGCATTACTTCCACGACTTAGCTTAACGCATAACATTTCAACGATTGATTTCGATATTATAAGAAATCCAGGTCATGACTCGGGAAGTTATAACAACAGCCACAACCTTCTCCGTCTGTTCGTTAATCAATATTCCTTTTGCATGGTTATCCTTGATTATGAAGGATCAGGCATTGAAAGCAAAAAAAGCAGGGAAGAAGCAGAGCGAGATGTTGAATACAAATTGACTTTAAATGGCTGGGAAGACAGATGTTGTTGTATTGTAATTGAACCTGAGTTAGAAAACTGGATGTGGATAAACAGCCCGCATGTTGAAGATGCCATTGGCTGGGACAATCAAAAAAAATCGTTGTATAACTGGGCAAGAGAGAAGGGATTTATGCCGAGAAATGGGTCAAAACCTCTACGCCCAAAAGAAACTTTGGAAAGGGCGCTTCGATCTACAAGAACGGCCAAGTCGGCCTCGATTTACAAACGTATAGCCCAGCAGGCTTCATATAAAGATTGCAGCGACCTGGCTTTTTTGAAATTAACCCGAACCTTAGAAAACTGGTTTAAGAAGAAATAGCAGCCTTTTAGTTGGTGCAGCCAAACCTTTTTGTAAATCTGTCTTAATACCTCCAGCTTTTCAGGTCGGCGCCTTTGGGTGCAGTCTTTTCAATGCGTTTCAGAATCTTTGGCAGATACATCGTGTTGTAGCGCAGCCGCGATATATAATTCGGGTTATTGTGGTCACCGTTCCAGCAGTGTTCGGCCCGGTCGCCATAATCCACTTCCCCGCCGTAGAAAGGATTTTTCGTGTTCTTTAAAAATTCTTCCATCAGGTAAACCGCATTGTTCAGGTAGTAGTTATCCATGTCTCCGCAATAGATATGGATTTTACCTTCCAGCTTCGGCCCGAGCTTCGCCCAGTCGCGTTGCAATATGTGGCGCAGGTCGTAGTTTTCTTTCCAGTAGGCAGCTACGCTGTGGTCAATTTCTCCGGTGAGTTTATTCCAAATGGGTTTCGGATAGCCATCTTCACCTTGCGGTGAGTACACCGCTTCCCAAATGTCCCATTGCTGACCCGACCGCGATTTGGTGCCCAGTGCGAGTTCCCTATGGTTCATCTCACGCAAAGTGGCTGATATCTGTCCGAGATAATTCCGGTAGCCGGGCCGTTCTAATTTTTTAAAGTCACTTTCATAGAAATATGCATTTTTATCCTGATAAATGTTCACCAGGCAGTATGCGCGGAAGTCAATCGGGTCGGGGCAGGCAGCAAAGCAGCCGTTCAGCATATCGGGATAAAAAATCTGTGCGGCCAGCGCCTCCCAGCCTCCGGTTGAACCACCATAAGTAAAGCGCGCCCAGCCTTCGCCTATACCACGGAATCGTTTTTCAATTTCAGGTATCAGCTCATACATAATGGCATCGCCATACGGACCCAGATTGGCGCTGTTTACCGCGTACGAGTCATCGTAGTATGGATTGGCATGTTGAATCTGAACCACCAGAAAACGCGGAAAGTTTTTGCTGGTCCATTGTTTGTAAAAATTGTACGCTTCCTGTGCCTGAATTTTTTTATAACCATAAATACCGAAACGGGTGTTATAATCGGTGGTATCCATGTTCGGGTCGGGCGGTGTTTCGCTGAAGCCACCAAAATCGGAAGGGAAATGCCCATGATAAATCATAAGCGGGTAGCGGGCTTCCGGGTGCTCGTCAAATCCTTCCGGAACCAGCACAAAAGCACCCAGGTACATGGGGCGGCCCCACCATTCGCTAAGCAGTTTACTTTCAATCTTGATGTGCCGGATGTATTTAGTTTGTTTCGGCTCGGGAACAGGTGGAATTTTTTTATCCATTTTAATTTCAAATGATCCACCCCTGGCCGGATCAATAAAAATTTTTATCGGTTCGCTGTAAAAATTATCGGGTTTGATATTCCACTGTTGTCCTTCGCCTTTATCGGGAGGTAATTTGACAGTGTGTCCGCTTTTCAATGTATAAGTTTCATATCGGTTCAGCAGGGCCTGCACATAGTATTCGCCTGCCGGGATATCTTTTAAACTTTGGATGGGATAACCGGATGCCGAAGCATCCACGTTCACTGCAATGCCGGGTTTCATACCTTCCACGTCAATACCAAAAACAAGCTGGGTATTGAGCGCATCGGTTATCTGAAAACGCGGCTCCGATTTATTGTTGTTGGCCAGCATCAGCAATAACCGGCCGTCCTGCGCCTTACTTTCCAGTTCGGAGGAAAATGAGATTTTAAAAACCGGTCCCTGCTGATTTCGGGTACATTGAAAGCACAACAATACGAGGATTCCAAAATGAATGCATACAATAAGTTTTTTCATAACCCAGGATATTATTTGAAAAGAAAGCTGATGGAGACGACAACTGCCAAAATTTTTACATGTTCAGGCTTAACCGGTGGCGGATGGGCATTAGCTGTTCGGAAAAATATTCTTTACTATATTGCCTTTCTAATTGCCTGATAATCCGGTTATGATGATCCATCTGATAGAGGATGATGATATTTACGCGGAGTTCATTCAGCGGTCGCTTGCGCAGGACCCCGACATCCAGGTTAAGGTATTTCGAACAGCGGAAGACTGTTTGAATGCCGTAAACGGAGGTCCGTTGCCGGATGCTTTTATTGTGGATTACAAACTTCCCGGAAAGTCGGGTATTGAATTTTATGAGGCCATCAAATCCCGTCTGAAAGAAAACAATAAACTGATTATGATGAGCGCCATTGATGACGGAGCCATGGTGCTGAATTTTATTCGTAAGGGAGTGCGTGATTATGTGATTAAAGACGATAATGTAATTGAGTCGCTGAAGGCTATTCTCGAAGGTAAGGACGAAGACTACTACCTGTTTAATTGATTTTTATCCGGCAGCCGTTACCGGTAAGGTAATACGGAAGGTGCTTCCTCTTGAAAAAACAGATTGAAACGAAATTTTTCCATTGATTTTTCCAATCAGGGTGTTTGCAATATACAAGCCCAACCCGGTTGAACTTTCTCCGCCTGTGGGCCTTGCCGATAGCTTTTTAAATTTTTGTCCGATGCTTTCCAACTCCTCTTCCTTAAAGCCCTGACCTTCATCGCTTATTTCAAGCCAGTATTCAGCATCCGAAAAGCCGGCATTCAGAATAACCGTCTTGCCGCCAAATGAAAACTTCAGTGCATTGGAAACGATGTTTTCCAGCGCACGCTGCAGGCAATACCGATCGGCAAACAACATGACTTGCGGATTGTTTTTAATTTTCAATTCAATATCCTTCTTGCGGGCTACCTGTGCGAAACTTTTGACTACGCTGTTCAGCAGTTCATTAAGGTTAAGTTGTTCGGGTTGCTGCGTAAACAGGTTCAGTTCCAGACTCCGGTAATCCATCAGGTTGCGCATCATCGCCAGCGCATCGGCTACTACAATGTGCATTTTCTCCAGGTAAACTTTCTGGTCAGGAGTCAGGTTTGCATCATTCATTTGCAGCAACTGCAGCAATGCATGAAGACGGTTGAGTGGCGATCGGAGATCGTGCGATATAAGACTAATCAACTGCTGTTTTTCCTGGCTGAGTTGATTGATAAGCTCAGTAATATGTTCGTCTTCAGCTGGCACGCTCATAAAAATCAGGATGAAGATAGGAAAAGCCCCTCACAACCGTACACGCACTTCTTCCTTATGATTAACCGGCAACTTTATCCGAACACCGTTATATGATAACCACAGCGTGCCGGTGTATCTCACTTCGAATTTTTTTCCACCCAACACAGATAATACCGTATCTAAAAAGCCCATTTCCCGAAAGTTTACTTTCACCTCCAGCGGAAGGGTAAAATCCGATTGAGCCGGTATCTTCATATTAAACTCCTGCTGTATGGTTGCAGCAGGTTTGCCATCAACCTGCACAGCGATATCAGCCCTGCGCAGCTTTACGCTCATTTTATTGGGATTGTGAATAACAGCCTCTGCACGCAGCAAGGGTTCGTGGGCCAATTCGACCTGCACATTTTTTATTTGCCGGAGCTGCAGGGGTTCATCGGGCTTACAGGCCGCTGCGATAATCAGGATTGCGAAAGCGGAGAACCGGATGATTAGACTGTAATGTGAGAGTTTATGCATGGGAAATGAAAAAGGTAATTATAACAATACCCCGCTAACTTTGTGCCATGACGGAAAAATTTGAGCTGATAGCCGATGGCCTGGCCGGGTCGGGTTACGCCGTAGCTGATGATTTTTTGACCTGCGAAGAAGTGAGTGCTATTCTGTCGCTGCCCTTGTTTGTTAACGGAATGGAAGGTTTTCGCAAGGCGGGCATCAGCAAACAGGGCGCTGTTCACAGTGAAATACGCGGAGATTATATCCGCTGGATTGACCCTTTAACGGCCGACCAGGCGACAAAGGTTTATCTTGACAGATTGCAAGACCTCATACGTTATTTAAAGCAGACCTTATTTATCAGTATTCAGGATGCCGAACTGCACTACACGATTTACCCGCCCGGCACTTTTTATAAACGTCACCTCGACCAGTTTCGAAAGGATGATCACCGCAAACTGTCGGTAATTTGTTATCTCAACCCTGGCTGGAAGGAAGAGCAGGGCGGCCAGCTTAAGCTGTACATGGAAGATGAATCGGAAAAAATCATTTTACCTGAGGCGGGCAGGCTGGTATGCTTTCGCAGCGATCTGCTGGAACACGAAGTGCTCCCGGCCACACGCCCGCGCCTTAGCATAACCGGTTGGCTGCTCGATTGTCCGGCAGAGTTACGGCACCTGTGAAAATTTTATTCGCACAAAGCGGAAAACGGACAGCTGTTTATCTTTCAACTATCGTGGCGCTCCCGCATCCAGTTCATCACATCTTTCAGGTAATCCTCCGGTAAATCATCTTTATACAACTCATACACGAAAGCCGCTTTAAGTTCGCCTTCCGTATATTCCGGATGTTGTTCGCGTAAGCGACTCAGCATTTGCCGGTGAACCAGGTTGATGAATTCCATACCCAGCCGGAAGCGCTCCTCTACCGGCTTGCTTAACCAAATCTCCATTTGCTTTTTCCGGATGTGATCGGGCGTGTCGGTCATAGCAGGTTAAAGGTAGAAAGGTTAAGGTGGTTTATCCAATAATTAAGGTAGGTGCGGTCAACCGGTAATGTCAACAGGGTACGAATATCTTCCATCTGACGGTCGCTTTGAAGCTGCTGAATCCAGATAAGCTTGGATAAGATTAAATCCTCGGGCGAAACAAACCATGCTTCATGATTAAAGAGCTTAAGTCGTACACGTCTTTTAAATTCCGATTCACGGTAGGCAGTTTCTTTTTTGACAACAAAATCAATTTTAAAACCCGAGTCCTGGTCAATCACATTAAACATTCCTCTTCGTTTTACTTCTTCTTCCACACTGGCGCGATGCAGGTAAAAACGTTCATTAAAAATGCTGAAGAAAGCAGGAAGAGACGAAAGGTTAAGTTCTATGACGATATCCAGATCGCGGGTGGTTCGTGCAACGGCATACACCAGCATAGCCATATTGCCCGATACCATGTAGGGAATTTCACGCTCCTCAAGTGCAGAAGTAATTTTTACAAACAAATGATCAATGGACATTCGCCAGGCAATAACTAACCAATTTACAAAATCATTTAACGCGGTTTTTAACCCTGCCGATCTTTTCCAAACTTTACCCTGAAAAGATGATGAAAGAATATTTATTAAAGCTCTACGATTACAACACCTGGGCGAATACCCGCGTACTGAGTGCCCTGATAGAGCAACAATGCAGTGACGCCAAAACGCTTACCTTGTTCAGCCATATCATGGCGGCCCAGCTTCTGTGGCTGCACCGCGTTCAGGGCTGGCCTCCTCCTGAAGTAGAATTGTGGAAACAATACAGTGTGGATGAACTGAGCATCATGCATGCCAAAGGTTCGGAGGGATGGAAGCAGTATTTGAATCATGCCGGTGAAAATGATTTTTTCCGGCATTTAAACTATACCAACTATACGGGTCAGCCTTTCGAAAACCGCATATTCGAAATACTTATTCATACCGTAAACCACGCCACCTACCACCGCGGCCAAATCGCGCTGCGTATGCGCGAACAGGGCTATGAGCCCATCAACACTGATTTTATCACTTACGAGCGAATCATTACCGGACAACTAAAACCCTGAAAGATTTGTTTAACCGAAAAACCAATAAACCATGAGACAATTTGTATTTCTTTTCGGACTACTGGTACTAACCCTTCAGTTGTCTGCGCAAGATGTGGCCCTGTGCCATACTCCGGCAACGGAAAAGTTTGCATTGTTCGCCTCCAACAAACAGTTTCTGAAAGATCACCCCAATCCGGTGCGCTATGTGCATCAAAGTGATGTGGGTAAGATGATCTCTTTCGCCACGCCCAATGGCCCGGATGCCCGTGGCTACTTACTTATGGCAAAAAACAAAACCAATAACTGGATATTTGTATTTCAGGAATGGTGGGGGTTAAACGATCACATAAAGCGCGAAGCCGAGAAATTGTACAATGAACTGGGCAATGTAAATGTGCTGGCACTGGATATGTACGACGGGAAGCTGGCCGATAAACGGGAAGATGCAGCGCGCTATATGAGTGAGTTTAAGCAGGACCGCGGTAATGCCATTGTACAGGGTGCCTTGAACTACGCCGGTAAAAACGCACGCATTGGCACCGTAGGCTGGTGTTTCGGTGGAGGACAGGCCCTGCAGGCCGCTTTAACGGCAGGCAAACAGGCTGTGGCTTGTGTTATGTACTACGGAATGCCCGAAGAAAATGTGGAGCGATTAAAAACCCTGAACTGCGATGTATTAAACATCTGGCCCACGCAGGATCAATGGATCAACAAAAACGTGATGGATAAATTCGAAGCCAACATGAAGGCGGCTGGTAAAAAACTTACCATTAAGGCCTACGAAGCCGATCATGCCTTTGCCAACCCCAGCAATCCGAAACATAATCCTGAATTCACAGCCGATGCTTTCCGGCATACGGTTCAATTTTTTAAAGCCAGAATGAAATAAACAACCTCCCTCTGGTGGAAAATTCGGGGCCGGATGGATAAGCTATCCGGCCTTCTGTTTTGATTACCCGGCCATTCACAGCATTTTAGGATCTGTTCTGTTGATTTTGAAATACATTCGTCAACGAAAACCCGATGTTATGAAGCGACTCGTTTTTTTATTCCTTCTTCTAACTACACTGGCCGTTGCACAAACGGTTACTAAGCTTAAACTGGAACAATACCTGGATATTGAAAGCGTTTCCGAGCCCCAGCTTTCGCCCGATGGTTCGGAAATTGTGTATTCCCGAACCTGGATTGACAAAATCAACGATAAGCGCGAAACCGATTTATGGATTATGAATGCCAACGGTTCGCGCAACCGGTTTTTTGTGCGTGGCAGTTCACCGCGCTGGTCGCCCGATGGTACGCGTATCGCCTTTCTGGCACAGGGCGAACCGAAAGGGCAACAGATTTTTGTGAAATACAAAGGCACCGAAGGGAGCACCCAAATTACCCGCGTTGACCGCACACCCGGCAACATCACATGGTCGCCCGATGGCCAGTTTATTGCTTTTACCATGATAGTGCCGGCTAAAAATCCCTGGCCCGTTAAAATTCCCGGAAAACCGGAAGGTGCCCGCTGGACGGAAGAACCGCGTTTTATCACCAACCTGGTTTACCGCAGAGACCGTGTGGGATTTCTGGAAGAAGGATATGTTCACATCTTCGTTGTACCGGCTGGTGGCGGTACACCCCGTCAGGTTACGCAGGGTAACTGGGACCACGGTACCACCGGCATTTCGTGGACGCGCGATGGAAAAGAAATTGTGTTTAGCAGCCTGCGGACTCCCGATGCCGAATACGCTTACCGCGAATCGGATATTTATGCCGTCAACGTCAATTCCGGCGAAGTGCGTCAGCTTACCACGCGCAGCGGCCCCGATTATTCGCCCGAAGTATCGCCCGATGGAAAAATGGTAGCCTATATCGGTTATGACTGGACAGACGATACCTACCGCGATGCCCAGTTGTATGTAATGAACATTGATGGAACCGGTCATCGCTCACTTACGGCTTCACTCGATCGTACACCCGCTCAGCTTATCTGGGCAACTGACAATTCAGGCATTTACTTCAACATTCAGGATCAGGGTAACAGCAATGTTTACTTTGCTCCGCTGCGCGGAAACTACCGGGCCGTTACGCAGGGCAAACACATGCTTGCACTAAGCAGCCTAAGCAACAATGGATTGATGACCGGTGTGTGGTCGGACCCGCGCAACCCGGGCGATGTGGTTACCTTCTCGGCAACCAACCCGAAACCTGTTCGGATTACGAATGTAAATGACGATGTGCTGAACCAGGTTACGCTGGGTGAAGTAGAAGAAATCTGGTACACTTCGGTAGATGATTTCAAAATACAGGGATGGATTGTTAAGCCACCCGATTTTGATCCGAAGAAAAAGTATCCGCTGATACTGGTGATTCATGGCGGCCCCCATGCCATGTACAACATTGGCTTTAATTTTACCTGGCAACATCATGCTGCCGAAGGGTATGTGGTGTTGTACACTAATCCGCGCGGCTCAACCGGCTACGGCAGCGCCTTTGCCAACGCGATTAAGAATGCCTATCCGGGTAAGGATTACGATGACCTCATGAAGGGCGTTGATGAAGTGATTAAGCGCGGATACGTTGATGAGCAAAATCTGTTTGTTTATGGCGGAAGTGGCGGAGGCGTTCTTACCTCGTGGATTGTGGGTCATACCGATCGTTTTGCGGCTGCTTCGGTGAATTATCCGGTTACCAACTGGCTGTCGTTTGTCGGCACCACCGATGGCGTAAGCTGGTATCGCAACTTTGCAAAATATCCGTGGGAAGACCCCAGCGAACACCTCAGGCGCTCCTCGTTGATGTATGTGGGAAATGTTAAAACGCCTACCATGCTGATGTGCGGTGTGAACGATTTGCGCACACCTATTTCGCAAACGGAAGAATACTACCAGGCTTTAAAGGTGCGTAAAGTTCCTACCGTGATGATTCGTTTTAATGATGAATTTCACGGTACCAGTTCCAGGCCATCTAACTACCTGCGCACACAACAGTACCTGTATTACTGGTTTAATTTGTATAAGCGCGGAGCGGCTACAGCCTCGAGGTAACATTGGCTGAGCGGATTGCCCTGGCGAATGCCGGTTGTTTTCTGCTTAGGAAAACAACCGGTACCTAACGCGATTGCTCCAGCATGTACCGGATAACATCCGTTGTCGTAACGATACCGGCCAGCACACTTTCATCGTTGTCTTTTACAACAGGCAAAGCGTGAAACTCTTCGCTGGCCAGTATTTCTGCCACCTTTTTGATACTATCCGATTCCTTAACCACGCGCGGCTTGTGCGACATGACCTGCGGAATGGTTAACATGTCCAGAATGGCTTCATCCGCTTCTTCCTGACCGGCAAACAGCGTGCTGAAGGTTAAACGGTTTAAATCCGTGCGGCTGATAATACCCACCAATTGTTTGCCATACAATACGGGCACATGCCGGACATGGTGCTTGCGCATTAATGCGTAGGCGTCAATCAGCTTATCGTCATGCTGAACGGCATAAACATGCCGCGTCATAATGGTGTGCACGGGCTGGTTTAGTTTCATAAGGCATCAGGTAATGGTTGCAAGGTAAAGCCCATGTTCCCGAAACGGCCTGACAGCCATCAAATCATGAGCTGACGTTGGTCAGGCCCATACCACCAGCCCCTCCTGGTGATACCATCTGGGGTAGTTGGGAAGGTGAATTCTTTCTACTTCGTTTCGCTTTACCTTGAGTGTTGGTGTAAGTAAACCATTCCCGATGGTCCAGTCTTCGCGCATCACGACAGCGGTTTCCAATCGTTCAAAAGTTTCAAGATGTTTATTTACTTCGGCAAGCGTCTGGCTCAGACTGGCCGTGATTTCATCTTTGCTCTTAGCCTTACCCGCTGCCGAAAGAACCACCAGCGCCATGGGCTGTGGTACACCCATACCAACTACGCATACCTGCTCTATATCCGGGTTACGCGATAACATCAGTTCGATGGGTGCGGGCGAAATATATTTTCCTTTATCAGTTTTAAACTGGTCTTTCAGCCTTCCGGTAATGGTAAGGTAGCCTTCTTCATCATATTGCGCCAGGTCGCCCGTGCGCAGATATCCTTCTTCATCAAAGGCCTGTGCCGTAAGTTCAGGCTCTTTATAATAACCCTTCATTAATGCTTTACTGCGGATGCGCAGTTCACCCTCCCCGGTAATCTTTGTTTCAGCGCCGGGCAGGGGTTTGCCTACGGTTCCCCATTTGTTGTGGCCAATGAGGTTGAAATGCGACAGCACACAGTCTTCGGTCATGCCATAATTCTGATGGATGGCAATGCCAAGCCGGTAAAACCATTTCATTACATCCACCGATAAGGGTGCTGCACCTGAACAGATATAAATGGCCTTTGACAGACCGAGTTCTTTTTTAAGTTTGTTTCGTATAAGTGAACCAATAATTGGAATGTTAAGCAGACGACTGAGTTTTTTCTGCGGAATGCGACTCAAAATCTTTTCCTGAATCTTGGTCCAGATACGTGGCACGGCAAAGAACACATCAGGTTGCGTGTCTTTCAGGTCCTGCGCAAAAGTATCGATACTTTCAGCAAACGAAATCGTGGCACCTTTGTGCAGGCCCAGCATTTCAATGCCCAACCGCTCGGCAATGTGACTCAGCGGCAGATAGGAAAACATGCGCAAGCCATCCGGTAACTGCGGTAACACGGTATGTACTATGCCCATCACCTCGGAAAAGTTTCCGGCTGTATGCATTACTCCTTTAGGCTTACCCGTTGTACCCGATGTGTAGATGATGGTCATCAGGTCATCGTAATGCTGGGGCGCAGGCTGTTCAATGGTTTTGCCTTCGCTGACCACCTCTTCCCATATCCGGCCTTCCCGGTGTCCGTAAGCAGCAATGCTGATGCGCATGAGCGAGGCCGGAATGCCACCCTGTTGGTTTTTATAATCGTCCAGTTTACCGATGATGATGGCAGCGGCACCGCTGTGCTCCAAAATAGGACGGATGGCTTCATCACTTAAAGTGGGGTACAGCGGAATGGATACGTGCCCGGCCATCATAATGGCCAGGTCGGCCATGATCCAGTGTGCACAGTTTTTTGAAAGGATGGCCACATTTGAACGCGGTGGTAATGTTTGTAATACAGTTGCGATGCAACGGATTTCTTCACCGGCCTGACGGTATGTCCATGTTTTCCACTGCCGGTTAAACGGCTGACGTAAAAAAACGGAGTCAGGTTTTTGCTGTTCCCAAAACAGGTATCGGTTTAAAGGTAAAGCCTCGCTCATGGTTCAGGGTTTAGTCTGTTCAAGGTAAGCAAATCACGAGGTTTGCTGCTACAAAAATCTGTGCAACGGAATACCGGTATATTTGCAGCCCCTTTCGTATGGTGCTATCCAAAAGAAATTACCTTGTATTGTTTGCCGTCATGGCTGTGCTGGCCAGTTGCGGGCGTAAAGACCGGGAATGTGTTTTTGATCCGGATGTAAATGATAAGGTGGAAATACCGTGGCTTTCCCTCAGCGACTCATTGGTTTCCATCGCATCCAAATCCGACCTGGTTCATCTGCTTACGCGACATCCCGTGTTGCGCGATTATTTTTTCAACCGTACGGCTTATCCGAATGACTCGGTGTTTATAAATGAATTGTACAAACGATTCACCAATCCATACCTTGATACGCTGCGGATGGATGTAAAGCGCGTGTTTGGCGATGAGCAAAAACTCCGTGAACAGTTTAACGAAGCCTTCGGCAACCTTCGCTATTATTATCCGCAGGTGGAAATTCCACGAATCGTTACGGTAGTCAGTGGGCTGGAAACGGATTTATTTGTTACCGATTCGGTTATTTACATCGGACTGGATTATTATTTGGGGCCGGGAGCGCGGTTCCGTCCGAATGTTTATCAGTACATGCTGCGTCTTTATTCGCCCGAAACCGTGGTTCCTGCTGTTATGTTGCTGAAGGGCATCAGCGATGAATTTAATTTTACTAACCCTGAAGATAAAACCGTGTTAGCCGATATGATTGCCTACGGCAAAGCCTACTACTTTGCCAAACACATGCTGCCCTGCGTGCCTGACAGCGTGCTGATTGGTTATACAGCAGAAGAAATAGCGGGTTCGCGTGAAAATGCACATCTCATCTGGTACCGCCTGGTGGAAGATCAGGTGTTGTATGCTACCAGTCACCTGATTAAGCAGAAATACCTCGATCCGCGGCCCAAGACAATTGAGGTAGGCGAGAAATGCCCGGGGCGTATCGGACAATGGGTCGGATGGGAAATTGTAAAAAGCTATATGGAACGCCATCCGCAAACCACCCTCCCTGAACTTATGCAAATGAAAGATGCCGATGTGTTATTCAAACAATCCGGATACCGGCCGGTTAAATGAACCATAAACATTCTGCCTATCTTTGAAAACTTAAACCTCAATTGGATGCGCACCAAAGTTGTTGCCGGTAACTGGAAGATGAACAAAACCTTGCCTGAAGCACTTCAGCTAACGGCAGAGTTGCTCACGCGGCTGGAAAATCATCAGGTGAAAAATATTGAGGTGGTCATCATTCCTCCTTTTCCGTATCTGATTCCGGTATCAGAAAAGATTCAATCATCTGTCTTACGGCTGGGAGCACAGAATTGCAGCGAACATCCGTGGGGTGCCTATACCGGCGAAGTGTCGGCACCCATGCTAAAGTCGGTGGGAGTTCAATACGTGATTATTGGCCACAGCGAACGAAGGCAATATTTTGGCGAAGAGGGCACAAAGCTGGCACAAAAGGTTGATGCCGTGCTGGCCAACCAGCTGCATCCCATATTTTGCTGTGGTGAGCCGCTCATTGTGCGCGGAGACGGAAGGCATTTCGATTTGGTTAAGCTGCAGATCGAAGAAGCACTTTTCCATCTTCCGGCCGAGGCGCTGCTTAAAACTATTATTGCGTACGAGCCGGTGTGGGCTATCGGAACGGGCAAAACAGCAACTCCCGAACAGGCGCAGGAAATGCATGCATTCATCCGGGAGCAGCTCACGCTGAAATACGGGGCTGCTGTGGCACAACAGGTACGCATTCTGTATGGCGGAAGCGTAAATGCTGGTAATGCAAAAGCCCTGTTTGCCTGTGCGGATGTGGATGGCGGACTTGTAGGGGGAGCCTCACTGAAAGCCGGCGAGTTTTTTGAAATCATTCAGGCTGCTGCGCAGTAATTTAAACCATGTTTTACACCCGCATTCAGGTGGTTTGTTCATCCGATTGGGCCGAAATACTGATGGCCGAAGTGGCCGAAGCAGGCTTCGACACCTTTATGGAAACCGAAAAAGGATTTGAAGCCTATGCCGAGCAAAACCGGTTCGATGCAGCACGCCTGGATAGCATTCGTGAAAAATATCAAACCAAAGCTTCGGCTGTATTCTTTCAGGATAAGGTAAAAAAAGAAAACTGGAACGAATTATGGGAAAAAAACTATCAGCCTGTTATCGTTGAAAACCAGTGTTTGATACGCGCAGCGTTTCATCAGCCGGATAAGACCTATCCCTATGAAATCGTCATCACGCCCAAAATGTCGTTTGGCACAGGACACCATGCCACCACTTATCTGATGATTAAAAATCAGATGAAAATAAATCATCAGGGTTTGCGCGTAATGGATGCCGGAACCGGAACGGGTATCCTGGCCATCATGGCCTGTAAGCGCGGAGCTTTGTTTGTGGATGCTTTTGATACAGATGACTGGAGCATAGAAAATGGAAATGAAAATATTCAGTTAAACCATTGTACGAATGTCCGTATCCGCAAGGGTACAATAAACTCGCTAACCTTTGAAGAACCATTTGACATTATTCTCGCCAACATCAATAAGAACGTATTAATTGAAGAAATGCCCTCATATGCCCGCCATCTGAAGCGGGAAAGTTATTTATTACTCAGCGGATTTTACGTTCAGGATATACCTGAAATCGAAAAAATTGCCCGACAACACAACCTGATCAAACGGGCTTCGGATGAACGCGACAGCTGGGCCTGCCTTTTGTTTGCCAAGCAGTGAAGCAGTCCGGTTTTGGTATACGTGCAATATTTGCGAATTTGAGCAGTTTAACAGGAAAGTGTCCGCGTTGATTTTGCGATATGGCCTGTGCCTTTGCCTGAGTGCACCATTGCTGGCGCAAAGCATGACGTCCTTTCCCGATAGTTTGCTTACGGCCTGGACAAAAACACGGGATGCGCGCGCAATAACAGTGGCCGAAAATTTTCGTCAGGCGTGGAGCCGGCTGAACCTTGAGCACCAGCTTGCCATTCAGAATCAGGTTTTCCGCATGAAACGCAAGGGCTATCGCATGCAGCCCCATCTGGTTACCTACCTGGCCGCCCTCGCTGAAGCGGTATTGACGGAAGGTATTGCCGAAGCCCGTTTGGGTGAATACCTGCAAATGACTGAGAAGGTGATTGATGAACTGAAAACCGATAAAGCACAGCAGGTTTTTCAGCAATCGCTCACATTTTTTCGCCATCATGCACTGACCTATGATAAATCATTCCGGCTGTATGCCCGTGATGATGATTATCGGTTCGAATACATTGAGTTTATTCCGCCTCCTCCCGACACTACAACTGCAAGTACAGACGACTGGAACACCTGGCCCGATGACCCTGTGGATACGCTGCCGCAGAACATTCAACCCTATTGGATGACACCTCCGCCCCCGCCGCTTATTGAAGGGCCTGCAATACGCTTTCAGCGCGTTACTTTCAATTGGGTAACACCATCCGACTCAGTATTTCTAAACAACACCAAAGGCGACTACTCCCTGACGGATAGGATATTTTCCGGCGAAGAAGGAACATTCAACTGGTCGTCAGCTTTTCTTCCTGCTGAAGAAGTGTTTTGCAATTTCACGGCCTACAGCTTTTCATCGCGAAAACCCGAGCTGCAGTCTGACCTGGTTAAATTCAATTATACCGGACGCACGCCAGGAATTATTTACGGCAAGTTTGAATTTCGCTCACAACCCCGTAAGGATTCGGTTGCTTCATCCTGGCCGCGTTTTATTTCCTACGAAAACACAATTCCAATAACGGGCTTTGGCAACGAGCGAATGAAATTTAAAGGAGGCTTTTCGTTAACCGGAAACCGCATCAGCAGCAAAAATGTCAACAACGATTACTCCACGCTGGAAGTAACCGACAGTCTGGGTGTGTTAAAGTTTCGCGCACGGTCGCGTGATTTTGTCTTTACCGATTCCACGGTAACGGCCTCAGGTACGGCTATATCGATTTATCAGGGCAATGATTCCATCAGCCATCGTTCCGTGCGCATGTACTACAATTGGAAAAAAAACCAGTTGGTGCTAACAGCCGAGAAAGGACCGATGCGGTATTCCCCTTACACCGCTTCCTTTTTCGGGCTGGAGTTTTCGGCCGACCGCATTCGCTGGAACCTGAATGCGGATAGCCTTAATATTGATATAACCGGTGGACGCTCCAGCGTGCCCATGGTGCTGGAGTCGTTCGACTATTACGATCCGGAAGATTTTCATCAGTTAAAAGGCGTAGGCTTTTCATTTCACCCGCTGGCCGTGGTGGCACGCTACTGCCTTAGCTTCAACACGCGCACGCTGCACAGTGGCGACCTGGCCAACTTTACCGGATTGGATATTCGCGACCTGCAGCGGGCACTTCAGTTTCTGGCCTCGAAGGGACTGGTGGAATACTGGCCCGAAAAGGATCTGGTTAACGTAAAAGAAAAAGCCATTAACCAGTATCGTGCCTACCTGGGCGAGGCGGATTACGATAATATGAAAATACATTCCGTGATTGACTCGTATGCACTGGCCGACCTGAAAAAGCCTGACTACCCTAACGCTACGGTTAACTTCAAAAACCGGAACATGGTGGTAAGAGGCGTGGAAGAATTTAACCTGAGCGACTCGCTCAATGTGGTGATTCGACCCGACAGCAGCATCATTACGATTTTACAGAACCGGGACATTAAATTCAACGGAACCATTACCGCCGGTAACTTTGAAATAACCGGTAAAGACTTTACACTGAAATACGACAGCTTCTTCATCAATTTAAAGAAAATTGATTCCATCAATTTTTATTCTTACGAGCGCAACGCGCGCGGCCAAATGGTGCGCAGGAAAATCAACAATGCCATGGTAGGTGCCGATTCTGTGGCGGCAGCCGAAGGTGGGCTGGGAAATATCTCCAAATCATCGGGTACCTTGTATATCAGCCGGCCGGATAATAAGTCGGGTAAGATGCGCATCCCGAACTATCCGCGTCTGGATGCCACGACCGGAGGTGTGATTTATTTCGACCGGCCTGAGGTATTGAACGGGGTGTACGACCGCTCGATATTTTTTGTTGTTCCTCCTTTTAAACTCGACAGCCTGAACGATGCTGATCCTGCAGCCTTAAATTTTGAAGGCACGTTTGTAACCAGTGGCATGTTCCCCTCTTTTAAGGAAAAGCTGCATACCATGCCTGATAAGTCGCTGGGTTTTGAGCATGTGGTGCCGAAAGGTGGATATCAGTTATATAAAGGAGATGCAAAACTGGATGGTGTTATACGACTTGACAACCGCGGTATCCGTTCAGCTGGCACCATCACCTATCTTGCGGCAACGGTACGCTCGCCCGACTTTGTATTTTATCCCGATAGTGTAACAGCCCGGGGTCCTCGCGCCCGGATTGCAGAGAAACAATTTGGGGCGGTGCACTTCCCGCAGGCATCGCTTCCCGATTTTCAGATGAAGTGGTACCCCAAACGCGACCAGATGCGCCTGCGCAACCTGACCGTACCCTTTAATCTCTACGACTCAACTGCACAGCTAAACGGCATGCTCATCGTTTCGAAAAACGGCGTGGCCGGTGCGGGTAAGCTCGAAACGCGTGGCGCGGAAGTGCTATCGCGGGAAATGAATTTTTCGGCCCGCGACTTCAATGCGCGTCATGCCCGCTTCCGTGCCAAATCGGCCGACCCAAACAAGCCACTGATTGATGGCACGGATGTGCGCGTGCGGTTTAACCTGGCGCAAAACTATGCCGATATCAGTCCGGAAATAGAAGGGGTGGCGGCTATTAATTTTCCCTATGCCCAGTTCAAAACCTCCATACCCAATGCACGGTGGGATTTAACAACCCAGAAAATCACCATGACCAAGAGTCCGGATGTGCCGCTGGAAAATTCCTATTTCTATACGACGCGCAAAGACCTCGACTCGCTGCACTTTAATGCCGAGCGGGCAGAGTACGACCTGAAAACACAACAACTCAAAGTAAGCGGCATCCCTTACATCGTTGTGGCGGATGCAAAAATCACCCCGGAGAATAATGAGGTGCTCATATTGGAAAATGCCCGGATTGGCACATTAAAAAACACCACCATCATTATTGATACGCTAAATGGCTATCACCGCCTTACCGACGGAGTGGTGGATATTGTTTCGCGAAAGGAATTTCATGGCCATGCCACCTACCAGTATGTAAACTTCCTGAAAGATACTTTCGCTATTAAGATGACCGACTTCCGGCTGGAACCCGTAACGCAGGCAGCCTCACCTAAACGTTCCGGCCGCAGACAGTCATCGGCAACCCTGCAAACCGTAGCTACCGGATCGGTTTCGGAAAAGGACAAACTGGTGTTGGGTGCCGGTATGTTTTATAAAGGCGAAATGACCATGTATGCTACACGACCCGCGTTGCAACTTACCGGTGCTGTGAAACTCGATATTAAAAACATCAAAAATTACAACACATGGATCCGATACGAACAGTCGGGTGAAGAAACGGAGGTTTTGATAGATTTTGACAACGCAATTACCGAAGACGGCCGCAAAGTAAATGCCGGGCTGCACCTGTCTGCGCTTGATAACAGTTTGTATATCTCATTCCTTAATGAAAAGAATGATCAGGATGAAGACTTTTTTGTACCCAGCGGCACGTTGTACTACGATGTCACTACCAGGGAGTACAAAATTGAAGATCGCGAAAAAGCAGCCGGCAACAAACTGAGCGGAAAAGTTTTTGCCTACAACGATGAAACCCAGATGGTACGCTTCGAAGGGCCTGTGAACCTGTTTTACGGAAACAAAGATTTTAACATTACGGCCACGGCCATCGGGCAGGGGAACATGAAAACCAACGACATCCAGTTCAATGCGCTGTTGCTTGTTAACACCACGGCCCTTCCGGCAGCTTTTCAACTCATGGCCACCGACCTGATGAATGTGGTGAAAAAAGAATCGGTTGAAGAAGGTTTAGGCGACCGCACTGACCTGTTGTATAAACTGGCCGACATTGTTGGGGAGCGGGTGGCAAGGGATTATGAAAAACGCAGTACGCAGGCTTATGTACCGCTGGCCACACTGCCCGAGACGGCCAAAGCCATGACCTTCGCCAATGTTAACTTCAAGTGGTCGGCCAAACATAAAGCATTTTACAGCGAAGGAACGTTGGGATTATCAAACATCGGTCGAAATGACATCAACGGAGCATTTGAAGGATTCATGGAGGTAAGAAAAAATGAAGACGGCTCGCCGGTGTTTAATGTATTTTTCAAAGCCTCGCCCGAATCGTGGTATTTCTTCAGCTACGAAGATAACCGCCTGTTGATGTACTCATCGAATGAGCAATTTAATACGACGGTGGCAAAAAAAACCAATTCCGGAAAGGCTAAAGTAGGCGAATTGGTATATGTTCCGGCTACCGAAGATGAAACCCTGGCCTTTGTTAACCGCTTCCGCAGAGACTATTACGGAATTGAAGTCCCCTACAACCTGAGTGCCGGAACCGCCAAGAAGAAGAGCAAAAAACAAGATGAAGGAGACGGATTTTGATGTCCGGATAAAACTTCCCGCTGATTGTTTCATCAATAGCTTCGAACTAAAACTTATTTGGTTGTGCGCCTGGTATTCTTGCTTTCAATGGCGGGCCTTCTGTACATTCGGTTTCACCATAGTTTAAATACCTGTAACTTCACACCCTTTAATACAGGGCTATGGTAAACAATTATATTCTTCAAAACCGTCAACGCTTTTTAGACGAACTGACCAACTGGTTGCGCATACCTTCCATATCGGCCGACAGCCGTTTTAAAAACGATGTGCGAAACGCAGCATCGTACCTTAAAGAACAATTGATTGCAGCAGGTGCCGATCACGCTGAGCTGATTGAAACTCCGGGGCACCCCGTGGTGTATGCCGAAAAAATTGTAAACCCTGCACTGCCCACCGTTCTGGTGTATGGTCATTACGATGTACAACCGCCCGACCCGCTTAACCTGTGGATTAGTCCGCCCTTCGAACCCGTTATACGCGATGAAAAAATTTATGCGCGTGGGGCCTGCGATGATAAGGGTCAGGTGTATATGCA
The DNA here is from genome assembly GCA_025055435.1 of Cyclobacteriaceae bacterium. GTDB lineage: Bacteria > Bacteroidota > Bacteroidia > Cytophagales > Cyclobacteriaceae > UBA2336. The sequence goes on from JANWWN010000005.1 coordinate 24,030, forward strand.
TGTTAAGGCACTCGAAATTATGAACCGGCTTAATGTGTTGCCCTGCAATGTGAAGTTCATGGTGGAAGGTGAGGAAGAAGTAGGATCGGAACACCTGGGCCAGTTTGTAAAAACTAACCGCGATAAACTAAAAGCCGATGTAATTCTCATTTCCGATACCGCCCTCATATCACTCGAACATCCTTCCATAACAGTTGGCCTGCGGGGTCTCAGCTATGTAGAGGTGGAAGTTACTGGTCCGAACCGCGACCTGCATTCGGGTGTGTATGGCGGAGCGGTAGCCAACCCGATAAATGTTTTGGCCCGCATGATTGCTGCGCTTCACGATGAGCAGGGTCGGGTAACCATTCCGGGATTTTACGACCGGGTAATTGAATTAACAGCCGGTGAGCGCGAGGCACTTAACCGGGCACCGTTTAATCTGGAAAACTACAAGAACGAACTGGGCATTGATGAAGTGCACGGAGAATCGGGTTATACTACGCTGGAGCGAACGGGAATCCGCCCAACGCTGGATGTAAACGGCATCTGGGGCGGATATACCGGTGAAGGAGCAAAAACCGTGTTGCCATCGAAAGCCTATGCCAAAATTTCCATGCGCCTGGTGCCCGAACAGGACCACCGCACGATAACCGAACAGTTTACCCGCTATTTTATCTCGCTGGCACCCAAATCGGTGAAAGTAAAAGTAACTCCTTTGCATGGTGGTGAGCCGGTGGTTACACCCACCCATTCGCCGGCTTTTCATGCAGCAAGTGCAGCATTTGAGGAAGTATGGGGCAAGCAGCCCATCCCTACACGCGATGGCGGAAGTATTCCCATTGTGGCATTATTCAAAAAAGAACTTGGATTGGATTCCGTACTTATGGGCTTTGGCCTGGACTCAGATGCCATCCATTCACCCAATGAGCATTTCGGCTTAACTAACTTCTTTCGCGGCATCGAAACCATTGTGGCGTTTTACCGGCATTATGCAAGAATAAAACAATCATCAAACTAAAAATCATCAACCCGTGTTAAGCATGGCATTACATAAGGGTATGACCGTACTGCGTAACATTCTGATTTCAATTCTTTTTTTCAACGGATATTTTACAGCGGCACAAATCTTAAAACCTGCAAAGTGGAGCTGGACGCCTTCGGCAACAACCCTAAAAACCGGATCGGAAGTTGATTTGATTTTTACGGTAACCACCGATAAAAACTGGTATGTATATGCCAACGACTTCGATCCGGACTGCGGGCCGATGCTCACTACCGTTACATTTGAAAAGCATCCTTCATTTACTTTGGTAGGTGGCCTGCAGGCCATCAATCCGCTGAAAAAGCACGATGAGATTTTTGATTGCGAGGTAAAGATTTTTAAGGATAAGGGGGAGTTCCGTCAGCGTATCAAGGTACTATCTGAAAATCCGGTTATCAAAGGTGTGATTGAAGGCCAAACCTGCACGGAAGTGGATGGCCG
>JANWWN010000005.1:25586-84754 GCA_025055435.1 Cyclobacteriaceae bacterium
ACCCTTCCATCCTGGAAGGTGAAAATGAATTGAACGATGAATCATTCTTTGGTTACCTGGTATTTGCATTTGTGTTGGGAATCGTATCGCTCATTACACCGTGCGTATTTCCCATGGTGCCTATGACAGTTACATTCTTCCTGCGCGACAACCAGTCGCGCAGGCAGGGCATCCGCAACGCGCTGATTTTTGGAGCATCCATCATTACAATCTACACACTTGCCGGAACTTTGTTCGCAATTTTGCTTGGGGCCGAAGGCCTGAATGCGCTGGCTACACACTGGGCGCCCAATCTGTTTGTGTTTGTAATTTTTGTTGTTTTCGCGCTTTCTTTTCTGGGCATGTTCGAAATCACAGCACCACATCAACTGGTTAACAAGGCCGACCAGCAGGCAGAAAAGGGTGGTTTAATCGGTATTTTCTTCATGGCTGCTACGCTGGTGCTGGTTTCTTTTTCATGCACCATTCCGATAGTGGGTAACGTAGTGGTGCTGTCAGCCGGAGGCCAGGTCATCAAGCCTGTTCTGGCCATGTTTTCCTACTCGCTGGCATTTGCCATACCTTTCACCTTGTTTGCCATATTTCCCGAATGGATGAAAGGCTTACCCAAGTCGGGTGGATGGCTGAATGCGGTGAAGGTAACCTTGGGTTTTTTGGAGCTGGCGCTGGCACTCAAGTTTTTAAGCATTGCCGACCAGGCTTATCATTGGGGAATTTTAGATCGCGATGTAAACATTGTATTGTGGATCGTGATCTTCGGATTATTGGGCCTTTACCTGTTGGGCAAAATCCGTCTTCCGCACGACAGCCCGGTAGAGAAAATCTCCGTTCCCCGGCTGTTGCTGGCCATTACCGTATTTTCATTCGTGGTGTACCTGGTTCCGGGTTTGTGGGGTGCACCGCTCAAAGCGCTTGCCGGCTATCTGCCCCCGCAGCATACCCACGATTTCGACCTGGTTGCCATGACCCGTAATGCCCGGGAAAACGCGATATGCGATGAGCCGCGCTATGCAGAGTTCCTTCACCTGCCGCACGGACTCAAAGGATATTTTGATTACGCCCAGGCGCTGGCTTGTGCACGCGCACAGGACAAACCTCTTTTTATTGATTTTACCGGCCACGGGTGTACCAACTGCCGTGAAATGGAAGCTGTGGTATGGAGTGATCCGGCCGTACTGGAGCGCCTGAAAAACGACTTTGTAATAGTAGCACTGTATGTTGACGATAAAACCCTGTTACCGGAAAGCGAGTGGGTCACTTCAACCTATGACGGTAAAGTGAAAAAAACGCTGGGAAAGAAAAATGCCGACCTGCAGATAACCCGGCTAAACAACAATGCGCAACCTTTTTATGTACTGGTAGGCAAAGACGAGCGCGTGTTGGCATGGCCTTATGGATACGACCGCAACGTGGAAAAATTTGTTGACTTCCTGGAACGCGGGAAAAAGAAGTATAAGGAGTTATACCAGTAAGCGGCCCTTCATAAGTGTTTCCTCTATTTCCTATATTTACGAGACCATTTTTTGCGGGCTCCGAATTTTTTTAACTGATTTGTCCGAACCTGGCGATTCATGAAAAAACTGGTTTCAATATCAGCTATTATTGTTGTTTTACTAACAGGTATTACCCTGCAAAAAGGTTATCGTAACGTCCGAATAGATTCAGATCGGTTTTCGGTTTCATTGCCTGCTAAGTCAAGTACGATATTCGGTATTGAAACGGAAGGATACGTGGTAGTGGAGGATCGGGTTAAACGCAATCAGTTCCTGGCCGATATTCTCAGGCAGTATAATGTTCCAGCTCACCTTATCCGGCAGGTATCTGTTTTGCCCCGGCAAATTTTTGATGTGCGGAAAATAGTGCCTGACAAAAAGTTTACTCTGATTTGTCATAAAGATTCGCTGCGCATACCGGCAGCCATGGTATATGAGCCTAATCCAATTGATTATGTGATTTTCCGGTTTGGCGATTCGTTGTCGGTAGAAGTCTGTCAGCGCGAGGTTACAGTTAGCGAACGGGAGATAAGCGGAATTATTCAAACCTCCCTGTTTCAAACCATTGCTGAAATGGGCATATCGTACGAGCTAACCAACAAGGTAGTAGATATACTGGCCTGGCAGGTTGATTTTCAGCGCCTGAACCGCGGTGATGAAATCCGTATTATTTATGAAGAATTGCTGGCTGAAGGAAAACACATTGGCATTCGTAACATTAAGGGAATTTTCTTCAATTACGGAGGCAAGCCGGTTTATGCCATTCCTTTTGATCAGGGTAATGGTGTGGAGTATTTTGATGAAGAAGGCAACAGCTTGCGCAAGGCATTACTGAAATACCCCATTGAGTTTACCCGAATCAGTTCGCGCTACACCATGCGGCGTTTTCATCCGGTGCTGAAGGTTAACCGTCCGCACCTGGGCACCGACTTTGCCGCTCCTGAAGGTACACCGGTGCGTTCAGCAGGTGATGGCGTGGTAGAGGAGGCAGGGTACACATCCAACAATGGCAACTATGTAAAAATCCGGCACAACAGCACGTACACCACACAATACCTTCATTTATCCAAAATAGCTCCGGGTATTCATCGTGGTACGGTGGTGCGTCAGGGTCAATGGATCGGCAACGTGGGAAGCACAGGCCTTGCAACCGGTCCTCATCTGTGCTATCGGTTTTGGAAAAACGGAAAACAGGTGGATGCTTTGCAGGTTGATTTACCTTCGTCCGAGCCGGTGAAAGCCGAATTCAGGGAAGCATTTCATCATACAAAGGAAAAAATCATAAAACGGTTGAAAGCCATCCCCTCTGCTTCTCAAACGTATCTTGCTTCGGCTGGCTGAAAAGATAATCTGTTCGAAAACACTTTTGGCGTATACTTTGCGTATAATGCATACGTGAAAGGAATGAGGAAGATTACCGTTGCTTTAACACTACTCCTCGGCCTGGGTCAGCTAAGCCATGCCCAAAAAGTGGGCTTGGTATTAAGTGGGGGTGCAGCTAAGGGGCTTGCTCATATAGGGGTGCTGAAAGCACTGGAAGAAAATGAAGTGCCGGTTGACTTTGTGGTCGGTACTTCAATGGGTGGAATCGTTGCGGGCTTTTATGCGGCAGGCTATTCGCCTGAGGAGATGGAAGCCATGGTTTTATCGGAGGATTTCCTTCGTTGGATTCGCGGTTTGCCGGAGCGGGGACATAACTATCACTATTACCATACTAATGAAATACCCGGCTTTGTTAAGCTCAATCTTACACTCGATTCCGTCCGCACTTTTCAGTTTAATTCTTCGCTGGCCAGCGATGTTTCGCTCAATTATGCCTTAACCGAAAAACTGGCACAGGCTTCAGCGATTTGCCGTAATAATTTCGACAGCCTGTTGGTACCACTGCGGGTGGTGGCGGCAGATATATTTACACAAAGTCAGGTTATACTGAAATCCGGATTGCTAAGCGAAGCTTTACGGGCAACACAAACCGTTCCGCTTTTTTACTCACCAATTAAGGTGAATAACCGCTATCTGTTTGATGGAGGTATTTACAATAATTTCCCGGTTGATGTGGCCTTGCGTGAGTTTTCTCCCGATGTGCTCATCGGCAGTAATGTATCGTCAAAAGTTTTTAAGGAATATCCCTACGATAAAGATGAACAACTTATCGGACGTTTTTTGATATATATGTTGTTAGATAATTCCGATCCGGAAGAGTTAAGCGAAAGTGGAATTTATATCGAGCCCGATATCCGTGGCTATACCGGATTTGAATTCGACAGAGCCCGTGCTCTGATTGATAGCGGATACCGGGCGACTCTCCGTTTGATTCCGGCCATTAAAGCCTGCGTTTCAGCCCGGCGTACCCGTGAGGAACTTAACCAAAAACGTGAAGCATTTCGGCAAAAAAACGTTCCCGATCGTTTTGGCGATTTGCGCTTTCGTTCATTCACCACCCGGCAGCAACGATACATTCGCAGGATATTTAACGATCCTCCCCGATCAGGCTATCATACATTTAAAAGCCAGAAAAGCGGTTACTTCAAACTGGTGACCGAACCTTTTTTTGCTAACGTGTTTCCATCCATTGTTTATGACTCAGCCGATTCGGCTTTTCATTTAACATTAACCCGCAGACCACAGCGCAACTTTTCACTTTCATTTGGCGGGGTTGCTGCATCGCGGAACATCAGCAATATATACCTCGGAATCGATTATTACTATTTCAGTAGGGCACTTACCCATGTTTACGGTTCCTTTCAAACCGGAAGCTTCTATCAGTCATTGTTGCTGAATGCAAGGGTTGATTATTCCCAGCTGGGTCGTTTTTATTTTCAACCGGAAGCAGTGTACAATAATTTTGATTATCTGGAGAACACGGAGTTACTCAAACGAACAAACCCAACGGTGCTGAAGCGGTTCGATCGGAGAATATCCCTGGCCGTAGGTTGGCCGGTGGGCAACAAATTCCGCTCACAGCTAAAAGTATCAGGTATCAGCAACTCCGATCGTTATTCCAACCGCAACCTGTTCGTCAGTCAGGATACGCTGGATGTGCTGCGCTTATCGGGCCTGCGGACGGATTTTTTATTAACCTCCAGTACGTTGGACAGGCCGCAATACCCATCTGCCGGTCATTCATTCGAGCTGCAAATTTCCCGGTTTTCAGTTACCGAAAAGTATGAAGCGGGCAATACGGCACATCCCTCGCTAAGGGATTTGCCTGCACGTGAGCTGCAATGGTTCCGCCTGAAATGTGCAGTGGAACACTATGTCAACAAAGGCCGTTATCGCATCGGCTACTTTGCAGAGGCGGTGTTTTCCAATCAGCCAGTGTTCAGAAATTTTACCGGAACCCTCATCAACGCTCCTGCTTTCCTGCCGTTCCAGGACAGCCGGACGCTGATACTCGAAAATTTCCGTGCATTTAATTACACGGCAGTAGGTCTGCGGCAAATCTTCATCCTGCGTCCCAATATGCTTGATTTTCGCGTTAGTGCAGCCCTGTTCAAACCCTGGCAGATAATCAGTCAGGGTCAGACACAGGATGTTGTGTTAATCCAAAAAGAAAATGCATTGTTCGCAGCAGCCTCGGCCGGTCCGGTTTATCATTCCCCGCTTGGACCTGTAAGCCTGAGCGTGAATTATTACGATGACAAGAAAAATGCGCTGGGGGTATTACTTCATGTGGGCTTTTTATTATTTAACCGACACTCGGTCGATCAATAGAGAAGAAACCCAATACGCTGAACACGGCCCTTTCTGCCTTTTTCGAAATTTTAATTATGTTTACCTGTCAAACAACCCTTTAAACTGTTCATGTACCGTATTCTACTAACGTTAAGCGCGTTTAGCGTAGCTATTGAATTAAATGCCCAGGTAATTCAGTGGGCTTCCAAGGTTTTGCAGTTTTCCAGTGAATTAACACCTGTTCAGTATTCAGCTAAACAGGCATTGGGTAAGCCCAATGTATTGCCGGCTGGAGGACAAAATCCCAATGCATGGGCGCCTGATCGTCCGAACCGCAAAGAATTTCTGAAACTGGGCTTTGAAACACCCATGCACATCCGCCAGATTGCTGTAGCTGAGTCGCATAATCCCAGCGCACTTTTCAAAGTGTATTTGTACGATGAGAACAACCGCGAATACGAAGTTCATACCCTTAATCCGCAGGCTGTCCCGTTAAAAGGTCGTATGCTCAATCTCTTTGTTGAGCGCACGCCCTATAAGGTAACAGCAGTTAAACTGGAGTTCGACGGAGCAGCCGTGCCTGATTACTACGGAATAGATGCCGTAGCCATAGCCGACTCCGACTATCCGGTTATTGCTTTTATACCGCAGCCTTCGCTGCTGGCTTCGGGAATAATAGTTGAACAACTGGACCAGAATGTTAACAGTGAATATTCTGAGGTTAACCCCTTGCTATCCCCTGATGGAAAAACACTTTATTTCAGCCGCCGGAATCATCCGCAAAATATCGGCGGGGTAAACGATAAGGAGGATATCTGGTATTCGGAACTCGGACCAGACGGTAAATGGCAGTTAGCAAAAAATATGGGTCCGGAATTTAACAATGAGTATCCCAACTTTATTAACACCATAACCTCCGTTACACCCGATGGAAAATCGGCCGTTATGTTGCTTGGAAACAAATACATGCCCAACGGAAAAATGCTGGCCGGCGTTTCCATCAGCACCAACGTAGGAGGCAATTGGAGTAAACCCGTTCCCCTAAATATTACCAATGATTATAACTTTAATGAAAAGGCCAACTATTTTCTTACCAATAACCGTAAAACGTTGTTGATGTCGGTGGAGCGCGAAGATTCGCATGGCGACCGCGACTTGTATGTTTCCTTCATGAAGCCGGACAGTATATGGACCGAGCCGTTGAACCTGGGAAGCGTTGTGAATACTGCCGGAACGGAATCGGCACCTTTTCTGGCTGCCGATGACAAAACGTTGTACTTCTCGTCCAACGGATTCAGCGGCTACGGAGGCTCGGATATTTACGTAACACGCAGACTGGATGATACCTGGACCAACTGGTCAGAACCCGAAAACCTGGGTCCTGAAATCAACTCGCCACTTGAGGACATCTTCTTTAATATTCCTGCGGAAAGTGAATACGCATACTACTCGCGCGGTGTAACGGAAAACAACCTCGATATTTTCCGGGTCAAGTTGCCCATTTACAAAAGTCCGGAGCCATGGGTTACGGTTAAAGGCAAACTGGTGGATGCCGAGACGGGCAAACCCATTGGCGCAAAAATTATTTATGAACGCCTGCCGGATGGCACCGAAATGGGCATCGCACAGTCGGACCCGTTAACAGGTGAATATGAAATTAAATTACCGGCCGGCCACCTGTACGGCATTCGGGCAGAAGCAAAAGATCACATTTCTGAAAATCAGAATCTGGATCTGCGCAACATAACATCCGATCAGGTTATTGCAAACAAAAACTTTAACCTGCAGCCCATCCGCGTTGCACGCATTGATGAAAATGTTTCAATTACCCTGAACAACATTTTCTTTGACTTTGACAGGGCTACGCTTCGCCCCGAGTCATTTCCCGAGCTCGACCGTCTGGTGAAAGTCATGCAGGAGCGCCCTTCCATGAAAGTGGAAATTGACGGTCATACCTGCGACATTGGCGAGGAGCAGTACAATCTTGGCTTATCGGAGCGCAGGGCGCGTTCGGTGCAGAAGTATTTAGTTCAAAAAGGGGTGGATGCCGCGCGTATTGATGTGAAATTCTTCGGAGAAACAAAACCTGCAGTGCCCAATACCAACCGCGAAACACGGAGGCAGAACCGCAGGGTGGAATTTAAAATCATATCACCATGAAACGGGCTTTATTCATATTCCTTTTGCTAAATGCATCGGGTTTGCCGGCACAAACCGAAACAATCCCCGTCATAGTGGCCAGCGGCCGGATCTATAATTCCGAGACGAAGGAACCTGTTAACGCTAAGGTTGTTTATCAGAGTCTTCCCTACGGTAACCGCATGGGCATTATCACCGGCGATTCTTTCAGCTTTCAGCTTTTTTATAACGAGCGCTATTCCATTACAGTTGAAGCGGTTGGGTATGCCTCAGCCAAATATCTGCTCGATCCGGCTGAGGCCGTTGACGGCAAACTGATTAAAGATATTGAGCTGCACCATACTACCGGAAACACCTCGCGCAGGCATGCTGTGGGTCAGGTGATGCGTCTGGACAACCTGATTTTTGAGCAAGGCAAATCCAAGATTGATCCATCTTCTTTCGAGGAACTCGACCTGCTGGTAGCCATGATGAAAGAGCACAAATCCATGGTTATTCAGCTGGAGGGCCACACCGATTATCTGGGCGACCCGGAAAAAAATTTGAAACTGTCGGAGCAACGGGTGGAAAAGGTAAAAGAGTACCTCGTTTCAAAAGGCATTCACAAAAACCGAATTTTTACCAAAGCCTTTGGTGGTACCATGCCGCTTTCGCGTGATGATACACCGGAAGCACACCGTATGAACCGCAGGGTAGAAGTGCGTATTCTGCAAAACTGATTCAGGGAGCCGAGGAGGCCAATAATGGCGAACTCAGATTTCGAACAATCGCGAGCCTTTTTGTTAATTCAAATTTAAGGACATCGCTTAACTCACTTTCACGGATGGAAAGCCAAAGCAGGTCGGCCAGCTCGTGTATGCGCGGTGAGTGATAGTAAACGGAAGCCTGCTGCAGCAGGTACACGCTTTGTTTCATGTCCTTACGGTTAAATGCATATACGGCCTGATTGTAAAAATCCAGTCCGCGCAGTCCGGTTAGCGAGGTTACATTGAAAATATCCTTTTTGAACAAATAGCCTGTATATCCGTTTTGTTGCGGAACGATTTTGCGGTAAGTCTCCAATCGTTGGCTTATGACTTTGTCCTTCCTTATAAGTCCATGCAACGGATCGGTCGTTTCTATTAACCATTCATTATCCTGAAGTTTAGCAATAATGAAAATATGGTAAGTGGTTTCAACAATTTGGTGACGGATATTGAAATGATCCAGCAGCAGAGCAAAGGTGGTGGTGGCCGTAAGGCAGTTATAGTTACCGGTTGCGATGGTCTGATTGAAAGAAATTTCTTCAGTAAAGTCGTTCAGTATATGCCGGTGAACATAATGAAAGAGCTTTTTGACAAACAATGCATCGCTGGGGGTGTGGTTTCTGATCTGCTCCAGTGTCTTTACATGTGCAATCCAGGATTCAGGTAAAGCGGGCTGCGCCGGCTGAGCGAAGATCAGCGAAACTGCCAGCAGGTAAAGTCCACATATACCATAAGCTACCCGGAGCATGGAGACATGTTAAGTTAATGTTAACAAATTTAACAAATATTTAACAAAACAATCCCTGACTTAACAATTTTTTAATATTGGGCAGCCCAGCACGAAATTTTCTATCTTTCAAACTATGGAACCACCGACACTAACTGCTGCTCCACAGATTGATGAAGTTTTTTCGGCACAACGCATTCGTGCCCGTGCCATGCGCTCTGAGCCGGCAACCAGGCGTAAAAATCGCATCGGTAGCATAGGTAAATGGATTAAAGCAAACAGAACTGCCATCCATGAGTCGCTGTATGCCGATTTGCACAAGCCCTCAGCCGAGAGTGACGCAACGGAAATCATTCCGGCATTAACGGAGGTTCAGCATACGCTTGCTCATTTGGATGATTGGATGAAACCTCGGAAAGTCGATGCCCCGGTCACATTATTGGGCACCCGATCAGTTATTCAATATGAACCAAAAGGAGTTTGTTTGATTATTTCTCCCTGGAATTATCCGTTCAACCTCGCAGTGGGGCCCCTCATTTCTGCACTGGCAGCGGGTAACACCGCAATGGTTAAGCCTTCGGAATTTGCCCCGCATACGGCTTCGCTCATTCGCAGGATGGTAGAGGAGTTGTTTACACCGGATGAGGTAATGGTGTTTGAAGGTGGTCCGAATGTATCGCAAAAATTACTTTCGCTTCCGTTCGACCATATCTTTTTTACGGGCAGTCCTGCTGTCGGAAAAATAGTAATGAAGGCTGCTGCCGAAAATCTGTCATCCGTCACGCTGGAACTTGGCGGCAAGTCGCCCGTTCTGGTTACGCCTTCCGCGCAGGTTTCCATGGCTGCAAGACGAATTGCCGTGGCCAAGTTTATCAACAACGGGCAAACTTGCCTGGCCCCCGATTATGTGCTGGTGCATCAATCTCTTTTCAGTTCGTTCATCGAAGCGCTCAAAAATGAAACCTTGCGATTGTTTACCGAAAACGGGAAAAGTCTGGAAGAATCACCACATTACGCGCGCATTGTAAATCAGCGCCATTTCCAAAGATTACAACACCTTATTGAAGATGCCGTTAACCGCGGTGCTGCTGCTGAATTAGCCGGCCCCATGAATGATGCCCGCAACTTCATGCATCCGTTCATACTTTCGAACGTTCCCGAAAACGCTTTGCTGATGCAGGAAGAAATATTCGGGCCCGTACTGCCGGTGCTTACCTATAACAATCTGGAAGAAGCCTTGCAGCTTATTAACCAAAAGCCCAAACCACTGGCGTTGTATATTTTTGGTTCAGATAAAGCGGAGCACAACAAAATAATAGCTGAAACCTCATCAGGAGCAGTGTGCGTAAACGACTGTGCGATTCACTTTCTGCACATCAATTTGCCGTTTGGCGGGGTGAACCACAGCGGCATCGGTAAGGCACATGGTTTTTATGGATTTCAGGCTTTTTCTAATGAAAAACCGGTGCTGGTGCAGCGCAAAGGCCTTACCACAGTTTCTTTTTTCTATCCGCCCTATACCCAAAAGGTTAAACAACTGACGAACTGGTTGATTAGGCTATTTTAATTTCCTGAATCATTGTAAACTGATAACACGCGGCCGGATTTTTGCGGCAGGCTTTTGTACCTTTGTTAACATAAATCCTTTTGGCCATGTTAAAGAAAATCGGAATCGGTTTGCTCGTTTTTGTGGTGGTGCTGCTGGCCGCTGCCTTCATTCTTCCCATCATCTTTAAAGATGAAATCAAGGCGGCCATTGACCGTGAACTCGCTAAATCGGTAAATGCGGATGTGGTGTTTGATGCCGATAAGTTTAAGCTAACATTGTTTAAAAACTTTCCTAAACTCACCGTTCAGCTCAGCGACTTTGGTGTAATTAACCGCGAGCCCTTCGCAGGCGAAGTATTATTTGCTGCCGAACGGCTGGAGGTTGAAATAAATTTGAGAGATGTGCTGTTTGGAGAGCAGCTCCGGGTAAAAGGAATAACGCTGCTGCACCCGGTCATTAACATTAAGGTATTGGAAGACGGCCGTGCCAACTACGACATCGCCATGCCATCGACCGACACAGTTACCACGGAAGAGGAACCCACAGCGTTTTCATTCGGCATCGACCACTGGCAGGTTATCGGGGGAGATATCGTTTACGATGATAAGTCCATCCCCTATTACATGGAGCTCCGCAATGTAAATCACCGCGGAAGCGGGGATTTTAATCAGGATGTATTCGATTTAAAAACCTACACGGTTGCCGATACCGTAAATGTTGGATACGGAGGGGCGATGTATCTGACCAACAAAAAAGCCGAAGTGGATGCCGTGCTTTCCATAAGCGAAGCCTATTCGAAATACACCTTTAAAGAAAATATTGCCCGTATCAACGACTTTACCATGAGTTTTGATGGCTGGCTGAAAATGAATGAGGATAATTTTGATATGGATATAACCTTCAGCAGCCCTGAAAACACATTTAAAAGTTTGCTATCGCTGGTACCCGGTATGTACACCGATAATTTCAAAAATCTTCAAACCGATGGTGAACTTGCTTTTTCAGGTTATGTAAAAGGAAAATACAGTGAGAAGCAAATGCCGGCCTTCGGCCTGAACCTGAATGTTACGAACGGGATGTTCCGTTATCCGGATTTACCCAAACCGGTATCGAATATTCAGCTCGATATGAAGTTGGAAAATACGGATGGCGTGATGGAGAATACCGTTGTGGATGTTAAAAAATTTCATCTCGATTTCGGTTCCAATCCGCTGGATGCACGCGCACTTATTACAAAAATCTATCCTACACAGGTTGATGCCTTTTTGAAAACGCAACTTAACCTGGGAGAAATCAGCCAGATGTTCCCCGTTCAGGGACTGGAGCTAAAAGGAAATTACTCCGTATCGCTTACAGCCAAAGGCGTGTACGACAGTCTGAAAAAAATTATCCCGGCCATTGATGTAGCCATGGCGTTAACAAATGGTTACGTAAAGTCATCGGAGTTCCCGCTGCCGCTTCAGGATATGCAGTTTAAAGCCAGTGTGAAAAATTCCTCCGGAAAAATGGCAGAAACCGTAATTGCCGTGAACGACTTTGCCATGGTGATGGATAATGAAAAGTTTACAGCCGATGTACTTATCCGCAACCTCGAAGACTACGCCTGGAACGTTAAAGCCAACGGTGGCATCGATTTGGAAAAGATGACGAAGATATTTCCGATAGAAGGGATGTCGCTTTCCGGAAAAATCAAAGCAAACCTTCAAACAGAAGGCCGCATGTCGGATGTAACAGCACAGCGCTATGATAAACTGCCCACCAGCGGTAATGCCGTTCTTACTGCATTTAAATACACGGCCAAAGATCTGCCCTATGCAGTTACCATTTCTTCAGCCGAGCTATCGTTCGATCCAAAAAAAATGGAACTCAAAGAGCTGAAAGGCACAGTCGGGCGTAGCGATTTCAACGTGAGCGGAGTTGTGGCCAATTACATCGGTTATGTTTTCGGGCAGAATGAACTGCTCAAAGGCACCATGAACTTTAACTCCGGCCTGCTGGATTTAAATGAGTTCATGACCGACAGCGGAACAGAAACAACTTCGACTGATACAGCCTCATATGGAGTAATACCCATTCCCAAAAACATCGATTTCCTGTTGCGTTCATCCATTCGCACAGTTAAGATGATGGACTACACAATCACCAATGCGTCAGGCGATATTGTGGTACGTGATGGCGTGGCCAATCTTAGCGGACTTTCATTTAATCTTCTGGGGGGTGCGTTCACGGTTAATGGCACGTATGATCCGCGCGATTTGCAGCATCCAAAATATGACTTTGCCTTGAAGATTGACGGACTATCCATCGCTCAGGCTGCTTCTTCATTTTCGATGGTTCGCACTTATGCACCGGTAGCCGGTATGGTAAACGGTAACTTTTCAACCGACTTTAAAATCAGCGGTGAACTTCTTCCCAACCTGATGCCCAATCTTAAAACCGTGAATGGCGAAGGTCTGGTAAAAATTGCACAAGCCGCTTTGCGTGAATCGAAACTGGTGGCAGGCATTACTTCGCTTACTAAACTGGATGATGCCAGTGAAGTTACCCTAAAGGATGTTATCATGTCAGCCTCTATAAAAGACGGCCGCCTGAGTGTAAAACCCTTTGATGTAAAATTCGGACAATACAAAACCACGGTTGCCGGCAGCACCGGTCTGGACGGATCCATTGCCTATAACCTGCGCATGGAAGTGCCGGCGGGTAAACTGGGTGCACAATACAATGCATTTATTAATCAATATACTGGCGGCAAAACCGATCCAAATGCCCCGGTGCCGCTGAATATTGCCTTGGGCGGAACCTTTGCCAGTCCGCAGCCTAAGCTGGTAATGACTGAGCAAAAGCAACAGGTACAACAGGCTGTTACCGAAGCGGTAAAACAGGAAGCTGAGAAAAAGGCCGGTGAATTGGTGTCGGGACTGCTGGGCGGAAAAACCAGTCAGCCCGCAAAAACCGATTCGGTAAAACGCGACAGTGTGGCTAAGCCCGAAGATGTGAAAAAGAAAGCTGTAGATGAGGGAGTCAAGGCTATTCAAAATCTGCTGAAGAAAAAGAAAAACTGAAAAGTGAACATGAACGGGAAGTTCAAAATCAGGGGTTCCCGTGAGATGGTCCAGGTTGGAGGGGTGCTTTTTGTCATTACAGCATTGGTGCACCTTTCCTCCTGTTGTTTTCCGGATGAACGAGAAACTGCGTACCGATTGGAACCTTCACAAAAAAACCTGCTTCCCTATAATGATGGTCAGGCTCTCCGCTTCAGGAGTACGCTGGGTTTTGATTTTGATGTACGCGTCTCGCGTGAATTAACCAACCTGAATGTTCGTGTTAATGATTGCATGGAATGTTGTCCGATGAAGGAGAAACTTGAACTCGAAATCACTGCCTTCGATGCCGATACCATCTGGTTTCCCATACTTGTGGCTGTGCCTCTGAAATCCTTCACGGCCAAGGATCTGGGGCATCATCTGAAAGTTATTACAACGGCTGAATACCAGCAGGTTCAGCAGGGCATGGGTGATTATCTTCGTGTTGACGAAAGGCTTTCATTCGATGAAGCACGCAATCTGTTATGTGCGAACAGCTGGCGGGTAACCTGTCATGAAACGTATGACATCGGCGGGAATACCTATTCAGGAGTAACCGAAATTGAGCTTACCGATTATCAGGGTGCCGACCGGTTTTCTTTTTATTCCTGCTTCTTTAATCAAAGCGGACTCATCAGCATCAGGCGTACCCTATACATCAACGACAATCCTGCCGGCATGTATGAGTATTATCAAATTAATTAGCCTTACACCAACGGTTAGCCGGTTTAGCACCTCATCGCCTAAATTGCAGTAAATCCAATTTCAGTTATGCGACAACTTTTACTGCTTTTGCTGTTTACCGGTTCAGCTTTGGCTCAGCCCGCCGATACCACACTGGTACCTAAGATAAAAGACGAGGGTTTAAACCGCTCGCAGGTTATGCAAATTCTGCATATGCTTACCGATGTGCACGGACCGCGGCTTACCAATTCTCCGGGATATAAAAAGGCAGCTGAATATGCTAAAAAAACCATGGAATCATGGGGGCTGCAAAATGTACATTTCGATTACTGGGGTGAAGAGTTTGGCCGTGGCTGGCAGCTGAAGAAATTCAGTCTGGCGGCATTGTCACCCGTTTATTTTCCAGTGATAGCTTATCCAAAAGCCTGGTCACCGGGTATTAAGGGCACAGTTGCTGCTGAAGCGGTTTACCTGGATCTGAAAACGGAAAGCGACCTGGAGAAATACCGCGGCAAGCTGAAGGGTAAGTTTGTGTTGTTCAGTCTGCCCACCCCGGTTAAACCCGGTTTCGAACCCGATGCTCGAAGACTGGATGAAAAAGATTTGCTGGAGCTGGCTAATTCTGGTCCGACTGAAGCCTTTACCGGCCGCAGGTTCCAGGCACCCACCGAACCGCAACGCCTGGCCTGGCTGAAATGGGATTTGTGTATAAAGGAAGGAGCACTGGCCATATTGGAAGCCAGTCCGAATTTCAGGCTTGAGGATGGTACGGTTATGGTTGCCGCAGCTACCGTGCCCTATCCGCCGGAAGTTCCGTTTGAACAACGACTGTCATCGCGCAGTGCGCAGGCACCTAAAATCTTACCGCAGGTTGTTATCGCGGCCGAGCATTACAACCGCATGGTGCGGCAGATACAGGACGGCCTTACCGTGCGACTGGAAATGGCACTCGAAACCGAATTCTTTCCGGCCGAACAGGGTTTTAATGTGATTGCCGAAATTCCCGGTACCGATTTAAAGGATGAAGTGGTGATGATTGGAGCACACCTGGATTCATGGCACAGCGGCACCGGCACGACCGATAATGGTTGCGGCTCAGCGGTTATGATGGAAGCCATGCGCATACTGAAATCACTCGGGCAGCAACCGCGCAGAACAATCCGGATAGCGTTGTGGGGAGGCGAGGAACAGGGACTGCTCGGCTCGCGCGCTTATGTTAAACGCATTTTGGGAGAACGCCTGGACAAAACTTTTCCCTATGATTCCATTAAGCTTACGCCTGCCGGGGAAAAGTTTTCGGTTTACTTCAATATGGATAACGGTTCGGGCAAATACCGGGGTGTGTACCTGCAAGGCAATGAAAATGCACGTCCTGTTTTTCGCGAATGGCTCAAACCTTTTGAAAAGTGGGGTGCTGCCACCTTAACCCTGCGCAATACCGGCGGAACCGACCACCTGTCGTTCGATGCCATCGGTTTACCGGGTTTTCAGTTTATACAGGATCCGATCGAATACGGCACCCGCACGCATCATACCAGCATGGATTTGTACGATAAGGCCGTGGAGGCCGACCTGAAACATAATGCCATCATCACCGCGGCCTTTGCCTGGTTTGCAGCCAATGCACCTGAAAAATTTCCGAGAAAATAAGTAGCAAATTTCCTGTAAATGGAAGTTGTTAGTCAGGGACACAGGTAATTATGCTAAAGGTAGCCCGACTACCGGCAGGTATGATTATTTTTAAGGTAAATCTGATTAGTTATGAGAACGTTGATTTACCTGGCATGCCTGCTGGTATTTTTTGTTTCCCAGGCGCAAGACCCCGAGGCTAAACTTAAGGAACTAAAGATTGAACTTTTTACTCCGGCTGCACCCATGGCAAACTATGTGCGGGCGGTACGTACAGGCAACTTGTTGTTTCTGGCCGGTCACGGTCCCACCCGCGCAGATGGCACCAACATTCAGGGAAAAATCGGAAAGGATTTAACGGTTGAACAGGGTTATATGGCTGCACGGCAGGTGGGCATTGCCATGTTGTCCACCCTGAAAGCCGAGTTAGGCGACTTGAAGCGAGTGAAGCGCATTGTTAAAGTGCTGGGCATGGTAAACTGTACGGAAGGCTTTACCGACCAGCCGAAAGTAATGAACGGCTTTTCGGATTTGATGGTATCGGTTTTTGGCCCGGCCGGGATGCATGCACGATCGGCCGTGGGCATGCATGCGTTGCCATCGAATATTGCGGTTGAAGTCGAAATGATTGTGGAGATTGAGTAACCACATGTAAGCCTTTTTATGAACTCGCGCAGAAAAGTACTCCGGTCACTGGCAGCGGCATCGTTGTCGTTGCCGTGGCTATCGGCCATGGCGGGCACACAGTTGAAACTGCCGGCTGAAAATGACCCGAATTACTGGGATAAAATCCGCGATGCCTTCATGCTGTCGAAGGAAAAGGTGTTTTTTAACACCGGAACGGTAGGGGCCATGCCAAAGATCGTGGTGCAGCGTGTGTTTGAACATTTTGAAAAGTTAGCCACCGATGTAGCAGACTGGGATTATAAATCCGATATCGGTTGGATTGGCGGGTACCATCCCCTACCTGACCTGCGAAAAAAAATCGCACAACTTATTCACGCCGATGCCGCCAGCATTGCGCTGACGGACAATGTTACATCGGCCATGAGTTACATCGCCATGGGCCTTAACCTGAAACCCGGAGATGAAGTATTAGCCAGCAACCAGGAACATGGGGGAGGAAGGAGCTCATGGATTGTACGGTCGAAGCGTGAAGGTATTTTGTATCGCGAGGTGGTTTTACCCAAACCCATTCGCAACAATGATGAAGTGTTGTCCATCATCCGTAAAGCCATACGGCCGGAAACCCGTGTGCTGATGTTATCGCACATCATCACCGGAAGCGGTGCAATTCTTCCGGTCAGGGAAATCTGTGCCGAGGCAAGAGCCAAAGGCATACTTACTGTGCTGGACGGTGCGCAAACCATCGGGCAAATAAAAGTGGATATAGCCGAGATAGGATGCGATGCCTATGTAGGTTGTTTTCATAAATGGATAGGAGCTCCGCCCGGCACCGGTTTTATGTGGGTACGGCCGGATGTGCTGAAAACCCTGTGGACCAGCGTGAGCAGCTACCAGTGGGATAATCACGAAGATGAAGGCTTTCGGTTTACGCAACGCGGCACGGGCAATTTTTCTATTCTGGCTGGTTTGGATGCCGCACTGGACTTTCACGCGGAAATCGGTCCGCAACGGGTGTATGACCGCATCAAATACCTTGGACAATATTTACGCGATGGCCTGCGAAAGTTGCCGAAAGTAAAAATTTATTCACCGGTTGATGAAAAAATGTGTGCCGGCATTACGGTGTACAACGTAGCGGGCAGGACTGGCGCACAGTTGCAGGATGCCTTTTGGAACCTCGCCCGCATGCGGCCCCGGTCACAGGGTGACGAATTCGGTGTAAGGCATTGCACGCATATATACAATAGTCAGAAGGAGTTAGATAAAGCTTTGGAAATTGTAAAATCGCTGGCTGCTTAAGAATTACTTCAGTGCATTATCCAGATCCTTCATTAAATCATTCACATCCTCCACACCTGTTGATAAACGGAGGAGTTTGTCCGTAATGCCCGCTGCTTTCCGCTCATCAGATGTCAGCCTGCGGTGTGATGTTTTGTGTGGCTGGTTTATCGTACTCTCTACACCGCCTAAGCTCACGGCCGGTTTGATTAATTCCAGCCGGTTAACAACACGGTCTGCGTCACCTTTTACATCAAAAGATAACATCCCTCCAAATCCGCTCATTTGATTTTTTGCTACCGCATGTCCGGGATGACTTTTTAAACCCGGGTAATAGACGCGGGCAATCTTTTTATGGGCTGATAGCCATTCGGCCAGTTGTTGTGCGTTATCGTTTTGTTGGTGCACGCGCAAATACAAGGTTTTCAGACTTCGCTCAACCAGCCAGCATGTGTAGGCATCGGCATGCCCGCCAAAATGAATCGCGCTTTGCTTGATGATGTCAACAAATTTTTTCGATGACACAACAACACCGCACATCAGGTCGCTGTGCCCGCCTATGTACTTGGTACCGCTGTGCAACACGATGTCAATACCCAGTTCGAGCGGATTTTGATTGACCGGTGAGGCAAAAGTGTTATCGATTAGGGTAATGAGTTTATGCCGGCGGGCAATTTTAACCACGGCAGGCAGGTCGGTAATCTTCAGCAACGGATTGGAAGGCGTTTCAACATACAGTATCCGGGTGTTTTTCTTAACGGCCTTTTCGAAGTTCGCAGGATGAGAAGCATCCACCAGCGTGTATTCAATGCCATATCGGTTTAACTCATTCAATACGGCGTGGTGGGTGCCGCCATATAAATCATTCTGAAAAACGGCGTGATCACCGGCGCGAAGCAGGGCCATCATGGAAGTGAAGATGGCAGCCATGCCCGAGCTGAAGGTAAGGGCATCTTCGCCTTTTTCGAGGGCAGCCATTTTTTCGGCCACGGCCCGGTGATTGGGTGTATTGAAATAACGGGGATAAAGGATGTTACCGGAACGATAGTCGTAGGCTGCAGAGGGGAACAGAGGTGTTACCGTTCCGCCAAACTGCGGATCGCCGGAGGAGCCGGCATGCACACTTAAGGTGCGGGGTTGCAGATGTTTTTTCTTCATGCGGACAAATTAATCATTCTGTTAAGCCGTAGCCAGCTTATTTTTAAAAACCCGGGTGCACTGGTTAAATCAGCGTTACTTTTTCATTATCAGTCAGTTACATTCAACCTTTTATGCTTCGATGCGTTTATATTTACAGTACCAACCACTACGAACCATGGCTTCAGCAATACAAAAGCTGCAGATTCTGGAATCGCTGAATGCATTGGATGCTTCGCAAACCGAAAAGGTATTGACGTACATCCGCAGCCTGACCAACGTGTCGCGCGATGATATGCGCTACAAGTTGTATAAGCGTGAAGCGATGAAAGAAATCCGCAAAGCCCTGCGAACCGATCGTTACCTGCGTTCCGGTAAGTAAAGATTAGTTCGCAGCTGATGTTCCCGCTCAGTTTACCGTGAGCAGTGGTTTACTATTCGCTTTAATGTGTGTTGATGTATTTTTCCCACTTATCCAATACAGCCTTAAAATCATCAGGCAAATCGGATTCAAAACGCAAGGTCTCGCTGGTTATCGGGTGAACAAACCCTAAAGTTTTGGCGTGAAGTGCCTGGCGCGGCATAATCTTGAAGCAGTTTTCAACGAATTGTCTGTATTTTGTAAACACCGTTCCTTTTAAAATTCTGTCGCCTCCGTAAGTTGCGTCATTAAACAAGGGATGACCGATGTACTTCATGTGGGCGCGTATCTGGTGGGTGCGTCCGGTTTCCAAACGGCATTCTACCAGTGAAACGTAGCGTAATGGTCTGATTATCCGGTAATGGGTAACAGCCCGTTTGCCCTGACTGGCATCGGGAAATGCAGTTATCACCCTGCGATCGCCCGGGCTTCTTCCGATAAATACATCAATGGTGCCCTCCGGTGGAACAGGTTCGCCCCAAACCAGGGCCCAGTAAGTTCTTTCGATGGTATGATGGAAAAACTGCGAGGCGAGTCCCTGCATGGCTTCCTCGGTTTTTGCTATCACCAACAGTCCGGATGTGTCCTTATCAATGCGATGTACAAGTCCGGGCTTTCCTTCATTACCCGGTAATTGCGGTAAATTTTGAAAATGCCATGCCAGGGCGTTAACCAATGTACCGGTCCAGTTCTGATAGGCCGGATGAACAACCATACCGGCTGGCTTGTCAATCACCAGCAGGTGGTCGTCTTCATAAACGATAGTCAGGGGTATGTTTTCCGGAATAACTTCATTCAGGCGCGGCGTTTTGGGCAGCGACAAAACAATTTTATCCAGCGGATGCACCCGGTAATTGGCCTTAGCGGGCTTTTCATTAACCGTAACCAGGCCGGCATCGATGGCTTTCTGAATTTTGGTGCGCGTAACGTTGGGCAACCGGTCGGTTAAAAACTTATCGAGTCGTATGAGGCTTTGCCCGGCATCGGCCGTAATTTGGTGATGCTCATAAACCACATCATCATCTTCATCCGCAAAGAAATTTTCCGTCATACGCTGCAAACCTACTAAACCGGATACGAATTCCTTAACGGGTTAGAATCCGGAAATGCAAAATTCTATATTCGCGTTTTCAGTTGGGATGAGAAATATTGGTTTGTTTTTTCTTGTTCTGTTGTTGAATTGTTCATTGCAGAACAACACTGAGCCGGTTACCACAAACTTTTTTGACAAGGGATTTCCCGTTGCGACCTTATCCGACCCTGTTTTAAACGAGGTATCCGGAATAGCCGCAAGCCGCAAACATGCTGGTATGATCTGGACGCATAACGACAGTGGGGATAAGGCTCGCCTGTTTTTACTGGATACGGCTGCGCAAACGCGCATGGTGGTCTATCTGCGCGGAGCGTACAATCGCGATTGGGAAGATATGGCTATCGGGCCGGGCCCCGATTCAACCCGTCAATACGTTTACGTGGGTGAAATCGGAGATAATCTGGCAGTGTACCGCACCAAGGTGATTTATCGGTTTCCGGAACCGGATTTTACCGAAGGGCAAGTCACCATCGCGCAATTTGATTCCATTCGCTTTGTTTACCCGGATGGCAGGCGCGATGCTGAAACCCTGATGGTTGATCCGCTTACGCGGGATATTTACATCCTGTCGAAGCGCGAGAAGAACTTACATCTGTACCGCCTTGCCTATCCGCAATCGGTTACCGATGTGATTACGGCCGAACTGCTGTCGGACAACCTGACCTTCAACGGGCTGGGCGAAGCAAAGGGCTATGATCTTAGATATTATAACCAGGTAACAGGCGGGGATATTTCAGCGGATGGCAGGGAAATACTAATTAAGGATTACAGCTCGGTGTATTATTGGATCAGAAAACCGAATCAGACCGTAGAAGAAGTGCTCACAAAAAAACCTTATCTGTTACCTTATAAGCCTGAGCCGCGCGGTGAGGCTATCGCATTTGCCGCTGATGGAAGCGGATACTTTACGCTGAGCGAAGCGGTTGACGGAACAATGCCGTATTTATTTTTCTACAAACGAAAAAACTAAGGCTACTCAATTCGTACAGCTGTGCCGCAGGCTGTTACCATCAGCATACCATTGCCTGAGCCTAACGTTTCATAATCCAGGTCAACTCCAATAACGGCATTGGCTCCTTTAGCTTTGGCCTGCTGAATCATCTCTTCAATGGCGCTTTCTTTGGCTTCTTTCAATACGCGCTCATAGGCCCCGCTACGGCCACCCACAATATCGGTGATGCTGGCGAAAAAGTCTTTAATAAGATTTGCACCAATGATGGTTTCGCCCGAAACCAGACCGTAGTATTGAACGATACGCTTTCCTTCCAGGATGTTTGTGGTGGTTACCAGCATAGCTCTGAAAAAGGGTTTTGTGAGCCTAAACGCTTTCCGGGTAAACTGAGTTGCGTGCCGGCAGAAAAAAAGCATCCCGTTGTAAGCGGGATGCTCGTGGTTTAGGTTTAAGGAAGGTGAAATCAAATAACGCCTTGAGCTTTCATGGCGTTGGCTACTTTAAGGAAGCCGGCAATGTTGGCGCCAACCAGGTAGTTACCCGGTTTGCCGTATTCGTTGGCCACGGCCAGGCAGGTGTCGTGAATGTTTTTCATGATGCTTTGCAGTTTATTGTCCACTTCTTCGCGGGTCCAGTTCGAGCCCATGTAGTTCTGGGTCATTTCTAAACCCGAAGTGGCCACACCGCCTGCATTGGAAGCCTTACCCGGTGAGTACATGATGCCGTTATCAATCAGGATATTGATGCCCTCGATGGTTACGGGCATGTTGGCACCTTCGCCCACCAGCTTAATACCGTTTTTAACCAGGTTGGCCGCATCTTTTCCGTTGATTTCATTTTGTGTGGCGCATGGAAAGGCACAGTCGGCCTTGATGTTCCACATCGGGTTGTGGTCAGCCTTTGGATCGATTTCCTGGTACACCACGCCTTTGAATTTTTCTGCATATTCTTTTATCCGGCCGCGCCTGTTGTTTTTCAGGTCTTTCAGGAACTCCAGCTTATCTTTGGTAATACCCGCCTCATCGATAATGAAGCCGTTGGAGTCGGAGGCCGTTATTACCTTTCCGCCTAGTTTATTGATTTTTTCGATGGCATATTGAGCCACATTGCCCGACCCCGATACCAGGCAGGTTTTTCCTTTGATGGAGTCACCTTTGGTGTGGAGCATGTTTTCGGCAAAGTAAATCAGGCCGTAACCGGTGGCTTCGGTGCGGATTAAACTACCGCCCCAACCAATGCCTTTTCCGGTAAACACGCCGGTAAACTCATTTTTTATCTTTTTATATGCACCGAACATGTAACCAATCTCCCTTCCGCCAACGCCGATATCACCTGCCGGCACATCCAGCCGGTGACCAATGTGGCGGGTAAGCTCGCTCATAAAGGCCTGGCAGAATTTCATGATTTCGTTTTCGCTTTTTCCTTTCGGGTCGAAATCGGAGCCGCCTTTACCACCGCCCATGGGTATGCCGGTGAGGGCATTTTTAAAAATCTGCTCAAAAGCCAGAAACTTCAGCACACTTACATTTACCGAGGGATGGAAGCGAATACCGCCTTTGTACGGGCCAATTGCGCTGTTCATCTGAACGCGGTAGCCGCGGTTAATCTGCACTTCGCCTTTATCATCCAGCCAGGTAACGCGGAAGGAAATCAGTCGCTCCGGTTCCAGCATGCGTTCCAGAATTTTAAGTCTGCGGAACTCAGGGTGTCTGTCAAGAGCGGGTAATACGGAGATAATTACTTCTTCGGCAGCCTGTATAAACTCGGGTTCGTTGGGGTTGCGTTGCTTAACGGCATCAAGTATATCGGAGTGCATAGGATGAAATTTGCGCCAATTTAGAAGAAGTAGCCGTAATGCAAACGTTTTAAGTGGCTTTTGCAGATGATATTTATCTGCTTTATTTCGGAATGGAAAAATATCAGAATCCGGATACTCCGATGTTCTCGCGCATTATTTCCGGTGTATGGCGATGGGGCAAACTTCCGGCTGCATCATGGCGAAATCTGATTAGCAGGGCAATAGACTGTGGCATTACAACATTCGACCACGCAGATATTTACGGTGATTACGGATGTGAAGCCCGTTTTGGAGAAGTGCTCAGGGAGCAACCTGCGCTTCGCAATAAAATACAACTGGTAACCAAGTGCGGCATTAAGCTGGTGTCACCGGCCCGACCGGAGCATCGCATTAAACATTACGACACCTCGGCCAAACATATCGTTAGTTCGGTCGAAAACTCACTCCGACAGCTGGCAACGGATTATGTTGATTTGCTTTTGTTGCATCGACCTGACCCGTTAATGAATCCTGAAGAAGTAGCCGGGGCTTTCGCCCAACTTAAACGCCAGGGCAAGGTTCTGCACTTCGGTGTTTCAAACTTTTCGGCTGCTCAGCTTGAAATGCTCCAGTCGTATCTGGATGTGCCGCTCATAACCAATCAAATCGAGCTTTCCCTGTTTCGTCATCACGCGTTATTTGACGGGTCGGTGGATGTCCTGATGAAACGTCGCCTGTTTGTTATGGCCTGGTCGCCTTTGGGTGGAGGTAAGTTTTTTACTTCACCTGAAACGGTAAAGACAACAGCCGACATGCTGCACGGGCTTTCGGAAAAATATCAATGCACGGAAAGTCAGTTGTTACTGGCCTGGCTGCTGTGCCATCCTGCACCAGTTTATCCGATCGTTGGAACAACTCAGCCTGAACGTCTGGCCGAAGCAGGCGGGGCACTGGCAGTACAATTGGACCGGCAGGACTGGTTTGCGATGCTTAAGGCGGTTACGGGAAAAGATGTGCCATGAACGCCTGAACGGACTATTGAAATTCTTTCGCACATAAAAAGTGAATGACCGCGTGAGGAAAAATCGCTTTACGAACGATTGCGGTTAAGGATTACACAGTTGAGGCAAAAACCAAAGCACCGCAGGTTTTATCCTTCAAGTTGAAGATTTATTCCTAAAGAAAAGTCACATCTGCCGGTTTTTCAGCAGTTTACTGAACTTTTCAATTTTGTTTGTCCGGTAAAAACGGGCCAATCATTTTTGCAAATTGTTATACCTACATGCCTGCAGTTTCCCGTAAAAAGCAAAAACCGATTACCGACTCCACCGGATGGACTTCGGTTGAGGTGATTGGCGCACGTGAGCATAACCTGAAGAACATCTCGGTTTCTTTTCCACGCGACCAACTGGTCGTTATTACGGGCATCAGCGGAAGCGGCAAATCGTCACTGGCTTTCGATACCATACATGCCGAAGGGCAGCGCAGATACATGGAAAGTTTCTCGGCTTACGCGCGTGGTTTTATTGGCAACCTGGAGCGTCCGGATGTGGACAAAATAAACGGTTTGAGTCCGGTAATCGCCATCGAACAAAAAACCACTTCGCGTAACCCGCGCTCTACGGTTGGCACCGTTACCGAGATCTATGATTTCTTCCGGCTGCTTTTTGCGCGTGCTTCCGAAGCATACTCGTACCTGACCGGAGAAAAAATGACGCGGCAGTCGGAAGAACAGATTGTTGATTCACTGTTAACTCTTCACACAGGTAAAAAACTTACGTTGCTGGCTCCGGTGGTAAAAGGGCGCAAAGGGCATTATCGGGAATTATTTCAGCAAATTCGCAAGCAGGGTTTTGCCAAAGTTCGGGTTGACGGACAGGTTCAGGACCTGACTCCTAAGATGCAGGTTGACCGCTATAAAATCCATGATATTGAAATTGTAATCGATCGGATTGTAGCCGATCCCAAAGACCGGGCACGCATCGGGCAGTCGGTTAACCGTGCATTGAAAGAAGGGAAAGGAATTCTTCAGGTACTGGATGAATCAAACAACCTGTATTATTTTTCAAAGTTTCTGATGGATGCCAAAACGGGTTTGTCGTATGATGAGCCCGCGCCCAACACTTTTTCATTTAATTCGCCTTACGGTGCCTGCCCGGTATGCAACGGATTGGGTGAAATTCAGGAAATCACTGAAGAATCGGTTATACCCGATAAAAATCTCAGCATCAGCCGGGGCGGGATTTTGCCGTTGGGCGAGTACCGCGATATCTGGATCTTTAAAAAGATTGAAGCCATACTGAAGCGATACAACTGCACCCTATCCACCCCCATCAAAAACATTCCGGCTGAGGTCTTGAAAATTTTATTATATGGCGATGATGTGCCGGTTGCCGTACCATCGGTAAAATATCCGGGTACCGAATGGAATACGCGCTTTGAGGGCATTGTTAACTTTTTGGAAAAGCAACGCGAAGAAGGCTCGGAAAATGTAAAGCAGTGGGTGGAAGATTTTACCATAACACGCACCTGTCCGGAGTGTAAGGGTGCGCGCCTGAAAAAAGAATCACTTCATTTTCGCATTGACGGTAAAAACATTGCCGAACTGGCCGAAATGGATATTCGCCAGCTCACTGCATGGATGGAAAACCTGGAAGACCGCCTTTCGGAGAAACAGCGCATTATAGCAGCCGAGGTACTAAAAGAAATACGCAAGCGCACAGGTTTTCTGCTCGATGTAGGCCTGGACTATCTCCATTTGAACCGGCCCATCAAAACACTGAGCGGTGGCGAAGCGCAACGCATCAGGCTGGCCACTCAAATCGGCACACAACTTACCGGTGTCATGTACATTTTAGATGAGCCCAGCATCGGTCTGCATGCCCGCGACAACACCCGGCTTATTCAATCGCTAAAATCATTGCGCGATTTAGGTAATACCGTGTTAGTAGTTGAGCACGACAAGGAAATGATGCTGGAGGCCGACTACCTGCTGGATATTGGCCCCGGTGCCGGTCGTCATGGCGGGACGGTGGTGGCGCAGGGCGAGCCGGAAAACTTCCTGAAGCAGAACAGCCCCACAGCCCTGTATTTAAAGGGCGAACGAAAAATTCCGTACCCAAAAGCCCGGCGGACAGGCACGGGGAAAAAACTGGTGCTGCTTGGAGCAACGGGTCATAACCTGAAAAATGTTGATATAGAGATACCGTTAGGTACGTTTGTTTGTGTTACCGGCGTATCGGGCAGCGGAAAATCAACCCTCATTCACGATACCCTCTTTCCGGTGCTGATGCAACATTTTTACAATTCACGAACTGAAGCACTACCATATAAAAAAATTACCGGCCTTGAACATCTGGACAAGGTCATCGAAGTCGATCAATCACCTATTGGTCGAACCCCGCGTTCCAATCCTGCTACCTACACCGGGGTATTTACCGATATACGCGACCTGTTCGCCCAGCTTCCCGAGGCCAAAGTGCGTGGGTACAAACCAGGAAGGTTTTCGTTCAACGTAAAAGGCGGACGGTGCGAGACCTGTCAGGGCGGTGGCCTTCGGGTTATTGAGATGGAATTTTTACCCGATGTGCATGTATTGTGCGAAACCTGTAAGGGCAGGCGATACAACCGCGAAACATTGGAAGTACGCTACAAAGGAAAATCCATAGCCGATGTACTGAATATGACCGTTGAGGAAGCGGTTGTTTTTTTTGAAAATCATCCGCGTATTGTACGAAAAATAAAAACCCTTGATGATGTGGGTCTGGGATATATTTCGCTTGGACAGCATGCCACTACTTTGTCAGGTGGCGAAGCACAACGCGTAAAGCTGGCAACCGAGCTGGCCAAACGCGACACCGGTAAAACCATGTACATCTTTGATGAGCCTACTACCGGATTACACTTTCAGGATATTGAGCACCTGCTTAACGTTTTGCAAAAACTTGTGGATAAGGGAAATACCGTGTTGGTTATTGAACACAATATGGATGTGATTAAAGCAGCCGACTTTATCATTGACCTGGGTCCTGAGGGAGGTGAGCGGGGCGGCACGATTGTGGCTACCGGTACACCCGAAGAAGTGGCAGCTAATCCACACAGCTATACCGGACAATACCTGCTAAAGGAATTATCCTGATTTTTACTTACTTGCCTGCCATGTTACTCAATGCACACAAGCGCCAGTACGTATTTGGCTCACTCTTTATTTTATTCGGAATTTACCAGCTTTATACGAATGATTATCTGGAGTTCGGACTTTATGTGTCGGCCGGCCTGGCATTTATCGGCAATGCGCTCATAGCCGAGCCATCGCTTGCTGCCCATCGCAGATGGCTCATTGCAGCCGACTGGTTTTTTATCATCCTTGCATCGCTGTTGTTTCTCTATCTTATCCGTTACCGGTTTTTTTAAGGTAAAAGCCGGCTTTGCTGCGCCGCTTGCGTAAATCTTGAAAGCCCGATAAGGTTTTCCGTAATTTTGCATATCGGGGGAATGATAGAATACAAGGAAAGGCTGTATTGGATTTTGCAGATCAGCGTGTGGTCAATCTACGCGTTGCTGCAAAGTGCGGTCTTCAGCATCATGGCGTCCGACCTGAGCTGGTCAAGGATCGTGTTTTTTGTTGCCGAGGCCCTCATCTGTTTTTTGGTTACCCACGTTTTCCGGTTATTCATTAAAAAATGGCGCTGGCTCAGCCTTCCGTTGCCGAAGGTGGTGCCAAGGGTCATGCTGAGTGTTATTTTCATGGGGCTGGTAGTGTATTTTTTGCGCGTGCCGGTAAGCTACGCACTGTCGCTGCAGGTGGTGGAAAAGGACGCCTTTCAGATAGAGCAGATAATCGGTTACTCTGCATTTTACATTTTCCTGTTGTTCCTTTGGTCGGTGTTTTATTTTACCTACCATTATATCGAGCGATATAACAAGTCGCTGCGGTATGAGGCCTCGCGAATTGAAAGTGAACTCAGCAACCTGAAAGCTCAACTTAACCCCCATTTTATTTTTAATGCGCTGAACAGCATACGGGCCTTGGTAGATGAGAATCCGGAGAAAGCCAAACTGGCCATTACACAATTGTCCAATATTCTGCGAAATTCACTTTCGTTTGGTAAGAAAGGACTTACGCGCTTCGATGAAGAACTGAATATTGTGAAGGATTACCTGGGGCTGGAAAGCATACGGTTTGAGGAAAGATTAAAAACGGAGTTTGATATTCATCCGGATTCAGGACGTTTTCTGGTCCCGCCCTTTATGATACAAACGCTGGTAGAGAACGGTGTAAAGCACGGCGTATCGAAGTTAAAAGAAGGCGGATTGATCCAATTGCGCACAACGGTAACCGACAATCGCCTGAAGATTCAAATCCGCAACAGCGGTCATTTGGTAAACGGCATGCGCAAAAGTGATTCCGGGGTAGGATTACGGAACACCATTAAACGCCTGCGTCTTTTGTATGGAGACGAAGCTTCTTTCAGCATCGTAAACGAAAATTCTAATTTTGTCAAAACGGAAATTATAATACCACAAACTGCACAACGATGAAAGCGCTATTAGTTGATGATGAACGCCTGGCCAGAAAGGAATTGCTGAAATTACTCGAAGCACATCCGGTGATTGAAGTGGTGGGTGAAGCAGCCAATGCCGAAGAGGCTTTGCGCATGATTAATGAGTTGAATCCGGATTTACTGTTCCTGGATATTCAGATGCCGGATAAAACCGGTTTCCAGCTGCTGGAAGAACTCGATTCGGTACCCATGGTTATTTTCACCACGGCCTATGATGAGTTTGCACTTAAAGCCTTCGAAGTAAACGCACTGGATTATCTGCTTAAACCCATACAACCCGAGCGCCTGGCCGATGCGGTTGCCAAAGTCATGGAAAAGGAGCGCAGCCGTCAGGCAGTGGCACAGGGCACCGGAGTAAAGAAACTCGGACTGAACGATCAGGTCTTTGTGAAAGATGGTGACCGCTGCTGGTTTGTAAGCCTGGCAAACATCCGCCTGTTCGAATCGGATGGTAATTATATAAAGGTGTACTTTGACGGCAACCGACCCATGATTCATAAATCCCTGAATGCACTCGATGAAAAACTTGATGAGCGTGCGTTTTTCAGGGCCAGCCGCAAGCACATTATCAACCTGAGCTGGGTTGAAGGCATCGAACCCTGGTTTAACGGAGGCCTGATGGTTAAACTGCGCGGAGGCGATAAGGTGGAAGTAAGCCGCAGACAGGCTGCACGGTTTAAGGAAATGATGAGCTTGTAAGGGCGCTTAGCCAATCATCAGTTCTACCAGTTCGCGTTCCACGTTCCAGTCTTTTGCCAGCTTAAGCATGGCGGTGGCTTCCATTTCGGTAACGTAACCCTTCAGGTTATTGGCCTGCCACACCATGTTGATTAGCTCCACTCTTTTTTCTTTCGGGTAGTCGGCTATGATGTTGTTCAGATAGTCACGGGCGCGCTCAAAAGCAGTAATGTAGTCTTGCGCGATAAACTCACTGGCCCATTTGTATTCTTCAGCGGCATCCAGTTCGGCAGCGGTCTTTTCCAGGTCTTTCCGCTCCTCTTCGTCCACCCCGTGGTAATGGAATATCACACTTTTCAGCAGCATGTACACGCGCTTTTCTTCCGGAGTTTTGGACATGGGCCAACGCTTAATATTAAAGCAAAATAGAAAATCTTTTCACTCCGTCGCAAACCTAAAGTTATTCACGGGTATCGAGGAATAAATCAGCAGCCAGACGGTCGGCCAGCAATTTGCCCTGGCGGGTCAGTATCAAACGGGAATCATCAACGGTTAACAGTCCGAGCGATTGCCAGTTACGAATAAGTTGTTGTTGTGCAGGTGAGAAATGGAAATCATAATTCTTCTGCAGGAACTTTGTGTCAAGGCCGGTGTCGGTACGCAGTGAAGTCATGATGTATTCGTTAATACGGTTTTCCCGCGACAGCTTTTCAACGGTAGCCGGTATAACACCCTGATTGACATTTTTCACATAGAGATGGTTATTGCTAATGTTGGCCTGTCGGCTTATTCCGTCAAAAGAATGAGCGCCCGGGCCAATACCCAGGTAAGGGACCTGTTTCCAGTAGTTGCTGTTGTGCCGGGACAGAAAGCCGGGGCGCGCATAGTTCGAGATCTCGTAATGCCGGTAGCCGGCTGCCGTCAGCTTATCGGAAACCATCTGAAATAGTGCTGCACCCAGTTCTTCAGCAACCGGCTGAAGTTTTCCTTTTTTAAACCAGTTACCGAAAACCGTGCGTTCTTCAATTGTTAAAGCATATGCCGAAATGTGTTCCGGATTTAACGATAATACCTGCTGTAAGTCGTCATCAACCATTTGTAGTGTTTGTCCGGGAATACCGAAAATTAAGTCGAGATTGATATTATTAAAACCATGTGATCGCGCAAGCCGGAACGTATCAACTGCCTGACTGCCGGAGTGGGATCGATTAAGATACCTGAGCAAATCTTCATTGAAGGTTTGTATTCCAATACTCAGGCGGTTTATACCCAAATCGCGGAAGGTCAAAAGCGAATCCTCCGACAGGTCATCCGGATTGGCTTCCAGGGTGATCTCACATGATGATGAAACGATAAAATTTTTATCAATGGTGTTAAGCAAAAATTCCAGATGCGAAGGCTTAAGCAGTGAAGGTGTGCCGCCACCGATATAAATGGTTTCAATCGCTTCACCGGGCAGATAATTTCTGCGCAGTTCAATTTCCCTGACCATGGCATGCACCACCTCGCTTTCGTTCTGCCGGTTGGTGGAAAAATGAAAATCACAATAATGACAGGCTTTACGGCAAAATGGAATATGAAGATAAATGCCGGCCATAGCTTACTGCTGTGCAAAGCTACGCGATTGTTTATTTTTGAGCCGTTCATGATGCGCCTTATCCTACTTCTTGCATGGTTGGTTTTGTCTGCACCTTCCCGTTCCCAGAGCTGGTTTATCAAGTCAGATTTAACGGATAGCCTCAAACTATATCAATCCGGGAAATGGGTTGCAGCTGATGAGCAGGAAACAAAATCCGCTTGGCTTCTATTATCTGCAAACCGGTATCGCGGTGATTATCTTTTTATCCGGAATAATGAACCCTTCCATGTTTTTGCAGAGGGTAAATTGCTGGCCAGTGAAAAAAAACAGGTGCAGTGGCCAGTTGACAGTCTGGCGGCTCTTTTTAACAAAAACATAATTCGCATAAATGTATATTGTTCACAAGGCATTCAGTCCGGATTAAGAGCGTATGTTGCTACGTTGTTGCCGGTACCGGCTGAAGTAAACCTGAATTACAGATTGGTCGAATTCTACCGTGACTTTCTGCTGCTTGCTCTGTTGATTGCGTGTATGTTATTGCTGGTAATGCTGAAGGTTAACAAATTGCTTGTATTGAGCTATCTGGATATTCGTGCTTTACTTTCGATCAGGGAGAGTGAAGATCGCCCGATGTATAACCGGGTAACCAATACTACAAATATTTTGTTGTTGCTTTTGGTTGGATTTATTTTTTCCGTGCTGCAAATTCATCCAGGTGAAGAAACAAATTTTTCCAAACTGTGGTATATGAGTTTTATCGTTACGATAACAACAAGCGCAGTCCTTGCAGCAAAAGGTGTAGTTATATTTATATTCTCCTCCATATTTCGGATCCAATCCTTAAAAGGTTTGCAGTATGTCGGTTTCCTCAGGTTTCTGCTTGTATGTGGCTTGGTTATTCTGGCTATTCAGGCCGGGAGGGCTTTTATATTCCCTTCACTTTCGCTTAACCTTGTGATGAACCGCTGGTTAATTTGGATTGTCGGCCTGACGTGGCTGGTCCTGATTGGTGGTAAGCTCAGGTTTCAAACACGCTTCAGTCCGATTCATTTATTTTCGTACCTTTGTGCCACAGAAATCGGCCCCTTACTGTTAACGGCAACAACAATTTGGAAAGTTTGAACCCGTCAGGAGTTGCTATGAGCGATAAAGTGAATGACCGGATGCGCAAGGTCAGGAGCATTCTGGTCACGCAGGAAGCACCGACCGATCCCAATTCACCTTATTACAAGTTAGCCGAAAAGTACAACCTGAAGATTGATTTCAGGCCCTTCATTCAGGTTGAGCCGCTTTCCGTTAAAGAGTTTCGTAAGCAGAAAATTGATATCCTCGCGCACACCGCAGTAATCTTTACCAGCCGGAATGCGGTGGATCATTTTTTCCATATCTGCCGGGAATTGAAAATCGAAATGCCACCGGAAATGAAGTATTTCTGCATTTCCGATCAAACTTCAAATTACCTGCAGAAATATATCGTTATCCGGAAGCGTAAAATATTTACCGGACTTAAAACGGTGGAAGACCTTTTTGAAATACTGAAAAAACATAAAAACGAAAAGTTCCTGTTTCCGTGCTCCGATATCCGCAAGAATGATATTCCCGACTTCCTGCGTCAAAACGGCTTCAACTTTACTGAAGCCGTAATGTATCAGACTGTAGCCAGTGACTTATCTGACCTGAAAAACGTGTATTACGATATCCTGGCATTTTTCAGTCCTTCCGGCATCACCTCATTACTGACCAACTTCCCCGACTTCAAACAAAATAATACCCGCATAGCGGCCTTTGGCTCAGCGACCGCGAAAGCAGTTCGTGACGCGGGGTTAATTTTGGATATTGAAGCGCCCCAGCCCAATGCCCCTTCTATGACCGGAGCTATTGAACTGTATATTAAGCAGGTTAACGGAAATAAATAACCGCCTCATTCTTTGAATTTTACGAACAGACCTTTTTTATTACACTTTAATTACATGCAGGTTGAAAGTCTGATAAAAAAAACTTTACTTTAGACCTAACTTTTTGAAGTCGGATGGTACGAAGCGCTGTCAGCGTATTTTTTGCCTTGTTTCTGGTGCTAGCCGGATTGACCGCCACAGCCCAGCAGGATGCGCATTTTACCCAGTACATGTTTAATACGGTTTATCTTACGCCGGCAGCTGCAGGTGCCAGCGGTGTAACCGAAGCCACCGCGATTCACCGCAGTCAATGGCTGGGCTATGAGTCATCGTTTAATGATGGTAATGCACCCACCAGTCAGCTGATTTCTTTCAGTGCGCCCATTCACCGGCTTAAAAGCGGCTTTGCTACATATATATTAAATGACAAACTCGGACCGCAAAATAACCTTGAAGTACAGGCCATGTATGCCTATCACCTGGGCATCAGGGAAAATAAACTTAGTCTCGGCATCAAGCTGGGTATGTATTCCCAGACATTGGACTTTAACAAATATCGGTTAATTCAGCCCAACGATCCTCTTTTGATTGACCCCAATACAGGACAGATCCGAACCGGAAAAGAATCACAGATACGCCCCGATTTAGGAATCGGTATCATGTACCGAACGGAAAAATATTATGCAGCCATTGGGTTCAACCACCTGCTTAAATCTGAATTTGACTTCGGAGTCAGCCAGCGAAATGCATTGGCCAATCACATGAACTTTACGGCCGGCTATTTTTATGATGTGAATTTTGACCTTCAAATTAATCCGACCATCCTGGTAAAAACCGATTTTAACGAATTTTCAATGGACCTTGGTGTTTTAGCTACCTTGCGCAATACCATGTGGGGAGGTTTATCGTTTCGTTCGGGAGAGGCAGCCAATTTATTGTTAGGGTATAGCTTCCTGAAGGATAAATCCCTGCGACTGGGTTATTCGATTGATGTAGTGGTGAAGGACAGGGCAGCTAAAGAAAATTTTTCGCATGAAATATTACTTACCTATCAGTTGCCGGTAAGTGTAGGTGTCGGAAAAAAAATCGTCCGGACACCCCGATACAGGCACTGAACGGACTAAAATTTTGGATTTAAAAGTATTTTATTCAATTTGGTAAACATTTCTTGCCTGAATTGTCGCTTTAAGCGGTATTTTCGGCACTTTAAAACTTAGAGAAAAGCAGATAAAATCGATATGAACAAACCATCCGTTCTTTCAAAAATACTGCTGCTTGCAGTTGGCTTGGCTTGCGCAGCGTGCGGACTATTGGGCATCGGAGGAGGTAAAGGTGGTGATCAGGGACAGCTCATTGGGGTACCCGGTCGTCATGGCTGGGTTATGACACAACCGTTTGGTATGGTTCCTATTCCGGCCGGAACGTTTCACATGGGGCAGGCTGATGAAGACCCCGCTTCCACGCAGATTAACTTTAACAAACAGGTAACCATCGGTTCATTCTTTATGGATGACACCGAAATCACCAACAATGAATATCGTCAATTCACTAATTTTTATCTGGTTGATAACGGCAGCATTGAAGGATTGCCAACCGTAGATCCGCAAACCTTCAAACAAAAATATTATCCGGATACCACAGCCTGGGTGCGCGATTTTGCCCACCACATGGGCGATCCGATTCAGGATTACTACTACTGGCATCCGGGTTATGATGACTACCCTGTGGTAGGCGTGAATTGGGATGCGGCCATGTTTTTCTGTGCATGGCGCACAGCATACTGGAATGACTATCGCAAGAGCGTGGGTGAGCCGCCCATGCCTAACTTTCGTCTCCCTTCCGAAGCTGAGTGGGAGTACGCTGCCCGTGGCGGCCGCGACATTGCCAAATATCCCTGGGGTAACCCGTATATCCGCAACTCCAAAGGATGTATGCTGGCTAACTTCAAACCGGGCCGCGGAAACTTTTATGATGATGGTTTTGCCTACACTTCCCCGGTAATGTCGTACTTCCCCAATGATTATGGTTTATACGATATGGCCGGTAACGTTTCGGAGTGGTGTCTCGATGATTTTAACCCGGCTTCGGTACCCACAGTGTGGGATTTGAACCCGCAGTATATCGATCCACGAACCAATCCGGAAAGTTCCAAGTTCGACCCTAAGATTGCACCTAAAAAAGTGGTTCGCGGTGGTTCCTGGAAGGACGTAGCTTACTATCTGGAAACCGGTACACGCACTTATGAGTTTAAAGACTCCTCCCGCGCTTACATTGGTTTCCGGTGTGCACTTACCCACCTGGGTCGTTCCAGTGGGCGTGAATTTTAATGGTAATCAAACTCTACTTATATTTAATTCAAAAACACTTTAAACCAGACTTTCAACCTTAAACCCATACAACAATGAGCAAGAAAAAAGGCGGATTCCTCGAACTTCTCTTCAAAACCATTATGCCCAAAGTTTACGGTATTGGTGCGGCAGTCGTAATCATTGGGGCATTGTTTAAAATTCTTCACCTGCAGGGCGCTGACCAGATGCTGATGGTGGGCCTTACCACAGAAGCCATCATCTTCTTCTTAAGTGCATTTGAGCCTCCCGCAAAAGAAGTGGATTGGTCTAAAGTTTATCCCGAACTGGCCGAAGACTACGAGCCATCGGTAACGTCTCCCACAGTACGCAAGGCCGGAGGTAAGGAGGAGTCGCCTTTGTTAAAGATTGATGAAATGCTGAAGCAGGCAAAGGTAGATCAAAACCTGCTCGATAACCTGGGCAAAGGATTAATGAACCTGGCGGAATCCGCCAAACAGATGAACAACCTGGCCAATGCGGCAGTAGCAACCAACGAATATGCAACCAACGTTAAGGCTGCTTCGAAGGCACTGGCCGAAATGAATGCATCTTATAAGACAGCCATCGAGGCCGTAAGTGCCATGGCCACTGCTTCAAAAGATGCCGGTGAATACCATGCACAGGTACAAAAAGTTACCAAGAATCTTGCTGCACTGAATTCAGTATATGAAATGGAACTGAAAGATGCAGACAGCCATGTTAAAAACATGAATAAGTTTTATGACAGCCTCACCGGTGCCATGCAGGGACTGAGCAAAGTAGGAGAAAACACAGCTAAGTTTACTACTGAGCTGGCTAAACTTACCGACAACCTTACTGCCCTTAATAAAGTTTACGGCAGTATGCTGACTGCCATGAAGGGTGGCGGACAATAACGAGGTAAACGGGTTTAAGAAAAAAGTTGTGTAACAATTAATTAACAAGCCAATGGCAGGTAAAAAAGAAACCCCGCGGCAGAAGATGATCGGTATGATGTACCTGGTATTAACGGCCCTTCTGGCCCTTCAGGTAAGTAATGCCGTGTTGGAGAAATTCGCCATCATCAACGGAACACTCGAACAACTGATTAAGGAAACAACCGAAAACAACCAACAGCAGTTGGATAAAATTATAGAGGAGGGCGGAAAAAGTCAGGTTGAAAAAATAAAAAGCGCTGTTGAACGTGCTAAAAAAGTTCGTGAACTGACTGCGGCAACCGTTGCTGAAATTGAGAAGCTGAAGAAAAAAATGCTCGAGGTTTCCGGCTCCGACCGCGTGGATGAAAAAATCATCAATAACCATGGCTCCCAGGTTGCCACGATGATGATTGATAAGAATTCGCCTTACGGTAAAAACTTTGAAAAGACACTCAACGACTATGTTAAGGAATTAAACAGCCTTACCGGTATGTCGTTTACCACATTGGCCAGGGCTCCGAAAGACATCCCTGAATTTGCCAACGACCCCGATCATGTGCGCAAGGATTTTCTGACTTTTACGTTTGAAAATACACCTGTAATTGCCGCACTCGCTTCGGTTACTCAAATACAATCCGAAGTGCTCGAATATGAATCTCAGGCTTTGCGTAAGCTGGCAGAAGAAGCCGGTGCTGCAACAGTACGCTTTGAAACCATTATTCCTATGGTTCGCCCTAAATCCGCCATTGTAGCTGCGGGCGCTTCATACGAAGCCGACATGTTTATATCTGCTTCTTCTTCTGCTTTAAGCCCTGAATTTTATTACAACGGTAATCCGCTGAATGTGGAAGTTGATCCGGCTACCGGAATCAAGATGGGTAAAATCAAATTTACCGCACGCGGAGGTAACTACGATGCCAAAGGACAGTCGAAGCAAACCTTTACAGCCGAAATCAAACTAAATGATCAGGTTTATAAGCAAACCATTGAGTACATCGTAGCAAAGCCGACTATCCGTGTAACCACAGGCGTTGCACCAACGCTTTACATGGGATGCGGTAACCTGGTTAACATTGAAGTTCCGGCCCTCGGAAATGATTACAATCCTTCTTTTTCGGCCCAAGGTGCAGAAATTATAAAAGGGCAGAAAACCGGCCAGGTTACCATTATACCCAATCAACGTAAGGTGGTGGTGTCGGTTAATAATGCGGGTACCTTTATTGGTAATGAAGAGTTTATGGTGAAGCCGGTGCCA
Organism: Cyclobacteriaceae bacterium; assembly: GCA_025055435.1. GTDB lineage: Bacteria > Bacteroidota > Bacteroidia > Cytophagales > Cyclobacteriaceae > UBA2336. The sequence goes on from JANWWN010000005.1 coordinate 62,812, forward strand.
CGCCCGCGGATAGTTGCCAAAGACAACAATGGCCGCGACATTGACCTGAAGAACGGTATCAAAGCAGGTAGTATTGCCGGACTGCGGGTAAATGCTGAAGCCGAAGAAAACTTCAAAAACGAAGTACCGCAGGATGCGAACTACCGCATACGAAATATGTCGGTTATTTTGGCCCGCGGAACACAGCGTGTACAGGAGATGACGGTTAACAGCGAATTGGTTGATTTAACCGCATGGCGTGCATTAATGCGCCCGGGTGACCGGATTATTGTAGAACCAAAAACTGTAGTACGGATGACCTATAAAGGTACTCCCGAATCGGTAACCATGACACCAAGCGATTTGATTAACATACCTGTTCAATAGTATGAAACAAACAGCATGTTTTGCAGTTGGATTGGTCCTGCTGTGTAGCGCAAACGTGTGGGCGCAGCCTGAACTGCCGCAGTACAATCCGAACTCCATAAACCCGATACCTCGCTACGAGCAGTTATACAAATTACGGGTATGGCGGAAAATTGATTTGCGCGAAAAGCAGAACAAAGGATTCTTTTCCAATAACGGAGAAATCACCAAGCTCATTATTGATGCGGTACGCTCCGGAGAGATCCCTAATGTGTATAACAGTGATTCGCTGACTACGCTGATGTCGCGGGCTGACTTTGAAGATAAGATGACCATAACTAAAGGACAGATTCTTCCGGCCTGGGATCCCGCAGCTACTTATTATATCGGTGATGCCATTTCGTTTAACGGTAAAAATTATGAATCAACCATTGATAACAACCGCGGCATTAATCCAGCCAATCCGCCTGCCGGTGAGTGGCAACCTTCGCAACAGGGAAAGGCCATTACGGTTTTGCCGCGCGATGTGTACATGCTCACGCTGGTTGAGGATGTGATTTTTGACCGGCGCAGGTCGAGGCTGTATTATGACATACAGGCCATTGAAATGCAGGCCTTCGACCAGAATACCGGTACGTTCAAATCACTGGGTTGGTTTAAATACAAGGACCTTGAAAAAGTTTTCCGGAATAATCCCGCAAAGGCCGTGTGGTTCAATCGCCAGAATACGGCCGAGAATAAAAACTTCGCTGATGCTTTCCTGCTTCGTTTGTTCCGCGGGGTAATTCATAAAATTGAGAACCCGGATGATGAAACCATCGAAGATACTTATCGCAATAACGGTCGCCCGTATCACGAAAGCGTATGGGCACGCGAATGGGCCGAAATGATGCTCATGGAAAAAGAGCATAACCTCTGGGAGTTCTGAAAACTTCTCACCGGCATATCAGCCTTCCGCTCTGTGGAAGGCTTTTTTTATTTCCTCAATTACCAGTCTTGCTTTTTGTTTTCCAATTAATGCCGCAAGACGCTCTTCTCCGGCTTGGGCTATTTTGCTGATGGTTTTGAAATTTTCGCGCAGCTTTTTGATGGTTATTTCTCCCAAGCCAGGAATGTTGTCCAGCAAACTGGTTATTGAGGTTGACTTTCGTTTCGCCCGATGATAGTTAAGGGCGAACCGATGGGCTTCATCGCGTATTTGCTGGATGAGTTGGAGCGCCGGTGATTTTTTACTGATGTGAAGCGGATATGGATCACCGGGCCTGTAAATTTCTTCCAACCGTTTTGCGATACCTATAACAGGTAGTTGGTTGATGCGCAGTTCAGTTAGTGCAGACATGGCACTGGAAAGCTGGCCCTTTCCTCCATCGATAATGATTAAATCCGGAAGTTTTTCGTTTTCATCCAAAATTCGCTTGTAACGCCGGTAAACAACTTCCTTCATGGAGGCAAAGTCATCGGGACCCTGAACGGTCTTAATGGCAAAACGCCGGTAATTTTTTTTATCCGGTTTGCCGTTTACAAACCGTACCATGGCCGCTACCGGATTGCTGCCCAGCAGGTTGCTGTTATCGAAACACTCCATGATAATTGGTGGTGTGGGCAGTGTCAGACTTTTTTGCAAGGCGATAACGCGCGGGTTCGGTCGCATTTTGGTTTCTGCGCGCAACAGTTCGCGCTGCTGCTTTAGTTCCAGGGCATTTTTCAGGGAAAGATCTACCAGTTTTTTCCTGTCACCGGCTTTTGGTACGGTATTTTTCAGGTTTTCATCCAAAAGCTTGATCGGAAGATTACTGATTACCTCCGTATTCGGACTTTGGGTTTGCAGGCGGAATTCAACCAAAGCCATGCTTGCTAAGTCTTCAACCGGCTCCTCAAGTTTTTTTTGAATCTCCAGGGTTTGGGAGAAAACGATGGCGCCCTCTTTTACCTGCATAAAGTTAACATACGCATAGGCAGAGCCGTCCAGAACAGTCAGTACGTCAATGTCCGATAGGTTCCTGTTTACCACCACCGAACGCGCCTGGAATTTATCTAGCAACTCGATTTTCTCTTTGTAATACTGTGCTTTTTCAAAGGCCAGCGCTGCCGATGCGTTTTCCATTTCTTGCTGAAAATGCTGTCGCACTACGCTTAAATTTCCTTTCAGTACCTGTCTGGCCAGGCTGATGTCGTGGTTATAGGCTTCTTCGGTTTGCCGTCCTTCGCACGGACCTTTGCAGTTTCCGATGTGGTATTCCAGGCACACTTTGAATTTTCCGGCACGGATGTTTTCTTCACTTAAGGGTAATGTGCAGGTGCGTATGGTATAGAGCCTGCGAATTAAATCTAACACGGTTTTCAGGGCACTAACGCTTGAATAGGGCCCAAAGTATTCACCTGCCTGGCGGTCGTATTTTCGGGTATAAAGAATGCGCGGAAACCGTTCGTTCGTAATACAGAGATACGGGTAGGTTTTGTCGTCTCTTAATAAAATGTTGTAGCGTGGCTGATGCTCTTTGATGAGGTTATTTTCCAGAAGCAGGGCATCAAATTCGGAGGCCGAAACCGTGAATTCAACCCGGGCCGTTTCGCTAACCATTTGTCGGGTTTTTCGGTTCAGTGTTTTGCTGTTACCAAAATATGTTGCTACCCGCTTTTTTAAACTTCGGGCTTTACCCACATAAAGCAACTGGCCATCTTTATTATAGAACCGATAAACACCCGGAGAATCGGGAAGCAGCCGTACCTGGTTAATCAGCTCATCCGGTTTCATGGAATTTAATGGAAATCATCCCATGGCTTTTCTTCAACATGAAGAGAGTCGGAAGGTACTTTGTACCGGTCGCAATCCAAGGTAACATCCAGTCCGGTTATGGGTTGGCGGAACCGCCCTTTTTTGTATTCAATAAGCGGGTCCTGATAGACTTTTCGCATGAATTTTTCCCATATTGGCCGTGCGGTGCGGCTTCCCTGTCCCATGTCCCAGCTTCGGAAGTGAATGCTCCTTTCGTCACCACCAACCCATACACCGGTCACGAGGTTGTGCGTGACGCCCACATACCAGCCGTCGGATGCGTTGTTGGTGGTGCCGGTTTTACCTCCGATTTCGTTTTCTTCTTTCAGGTCGCGGCCAATGCCTCCCGATGTACCTCCGGATTCCTCTACGCCTCCGCGCAGCATGTACACCATTTTGTAAGCAGTTTGCTGGCTGATGGCTTCGCGTGTTTTGGGCACAAAGTTTTCAATAACGTTGCCGTTTTTATCTTCAATGCGCGTGATGTAATAAGGCTCGGTGTAGATGCCCAGGTTTACAAATGTGCAATATGCACCGGTGAGTTCGTACAACGAAACATCGCTTACACCGAGGCACAAGGATGGCACAGGGTCGAGTGGGCTCTGAATGCCGACCCGGTGAGCAAATTCAACTACATTTTTTTCACCTACCCGTTGTAAAACCTGAGCGGTGATGGAGTTAATGGAACGCGCCATGGCCTGACGAAGATTCATTTTTTCGCCTGAGCCATACTTGCCATCGGAGTTGGGAGGATACCACGTTCCGCCGGGAACCGTGAAGCTTGGAGAAATGTCGTACATCTCGTAGCACGGATGATAGCCATACTCTAAGGCAGCTCCATACACAAAAGGTTTGAAAGTAGATCCCGGTTGTCTTTTTCCCTGACGTACATGGTCGTATTTAAAATATTTGTGATTGATGCCGCCTACCCAGGCACGGATGGCACCGGTGTTGGCATCGATGGCAATGAGGCCGGTATGCAAAAAACGCTTGTAATAGTTTAGCGAATCCATGGAGCTGAACAGCGTGTCGCGCTCACCGTTCCAGGTAAAGATGCGCATGGGTTTTTTCTGGTTTAACTTAATCCAAACCGAATCCGACTTTTCACCATACCGGGCAACCAGGTTTTTGTAGGTATCGGTTTGTTTTATGCGCGACTGAAGAAAGCCCTTAATCTCTTTAAAATCGTCATCAATCCACGGATTTTTTCCTTTCCAGTGTTCATCAAACAGTTTTTGAAGTACCTTCATGTGTTCGGCAACAGCCTGCTCGGCATATTGCTGCATCCGGCTGTCAATGGTGGTATAAATTTTCAGGCCCGATTCCCAGAGATCATATCCGTTTTCCTTGCACCAGGCCATCAGGTCGTTACGAATAACATTGCGAAAGTAAGGGGCCAGTCCTTCGTTCTGGTTTTGAACGCGGTAGTTTAATTCGATAGGCAGTTTGCTGATCGAATCGTATTGTTGCCGGGTGATGTAATCGTGCCGGTATAATTTATACAGTACTTCATTTCGTTTGCGCAAAGCATTTTCTGGATTATGAACCGGACTGAATCGCGTAATGGCCTGCAGCATGCCTACCAGTACTGCCGACTCCTGAATATTAAGGCTGTCGGGTGATTTATTAAAATACGTTTCGGCTGCCACCTGAATACCGTATGCATTGCTGCCGAACTCGGCCGTGTTGAGGTACATGGCAATGATCTCTTCTTTTGTAAAGTTTTTTTCCAGGTGGTAGGAGATAATCCACTCTTTGGTCTTTTGTATGATGCGTTTCGGGTATCGTCCCAGCTTTGCCAGCTTGCCGTCCAGATTCAAATCCGGATTCATGGTGTACAGGTTTTTGGCCAACTGCTGTGTTATGGTACTTCCGCCACCTTGCGGATTGAAGGTAAGTAATCCCCAAATCACGCGCAGGTAGGCAATGAAGTCCATGCCGGAATGCTGATAAAACCGGTGGTCTTCCGATAATAACAAGGTGTTTACAAGAGCGGGCGACAGTTTATCGTAGGTAACCTGACTTCGGTTATACCGGAAATAGCGGCCCAGGGAAACGCCGTCAGCGGAAATCAGCTCGGATGAAAGATCGTTTTCCGGATTTTCGATGGCCTTCAGGCTGGGCATGCCGCCGTACAAACCGAACAAATCGATGCTCACCGTGTAGATGTACAGCGGAAAAAGCAGGATGAAGCAAAAGAAAAGTATCCAGACGGCTTTAACCATGGGTTTTAACCATGGCCATTCTGAAAGCATAAACTTACGGAGAATCGGTTCGATAGACTTTCGTAAAGAATTCCAGGTACTCATGGAGTTTTTGTGTGCGGTACAGCGTATTAAAATTTCCTTTCGAAATAACAAAGGTATTGAATTTGCGATTCTTTAAATCCGCTAAGGCGGCCAGTTTGGCGGCAATCAACCGATAGTATTCAATGGCCGTGCTTACACGAGGCAAATCCGACACCAGAATCAAAACCTGTGAACCATTTAGTTCGGTGCGGCTTACTTTTAACTGAAGGTCGCGAAAGTTTGTCCGGTTAAAATCATTTAAGAAGGCAGTGACCGGGGATTCCAGATTTTCGGAAGGGTCAAATGAAAAAACGAAATAATGCGGTTCCTCAATCTGCCGGGTGTAAACCGGCTTATCGGGTTCCTTATTTTTATTTGACGCTTTCAGTGCTTCCTGTAACGACTTGGCAAGTTCTACTAATTCGGCATTTTCGTTTTGACGGATAAAGTCATCCAGTTTTGCTGCATATGTTTCTTTATCGCCGGCTTTGGCAGTTATCAGTATGTCGAGCATAAGGAGATAGGGCGTAAAGGGGGTTTCTTCCATGCCTCGCGCCTCTTCCAGAACGCGCCTTGCCTCAGTAAGGTGGTTGTTCTGAAAATGGAAATATGCCTGCTGATATAAAAGTTTCTGTTTGTTTTGTGTTTGCTCGTTTTCGGCCAGGTAGTTGGGGTTTTGTATCAGTTTGTTAAAGGTTGATTCAGGGTGTTTTTGGTTAAGTTGTAAGGCATAGTTTTGTGCGGTTACTTCATCGGTTTGCTTCAATATCAGGAATAGTTTGTACAAAACTTCCGGTTCATATTCGGAATCGGGAAAACGCTTCAGCAGGGTTTGATAGGTGAGAACCGCATTTTTGGTTTCACCGAGTTTAAAGTAGTAGATGTCCCCCAGTGCAAATAATGATGTTTCAATTTTTTTCAATGCTTCGGCTTTTTGCTGAGGCGAATAGGGTATCTGCCCAAGCAGGCCTTTGAAGGCTTCAGTAGCTTTATCGGTCGTGGAGGGTGCTTCAGGTTTTGATTCAGTATCGGAGGGGGCAGAAGCCACAGACTGATCCGTACTGATTACAGTTCGAGCACTTCTGCGCCAGTTATCTTCCAAAGGAAATTTTCCCCATACCCGGACAAATTCAACACGTCCGGTTGCCAGTGTAGATTGGTTGGAGAAATACCAGCCTGAGGCGGTTGCTGAAACTTCCTGTTGCACCACAGCATCGGATGTATTGGTGTTAACACGCTGTTCTCTTTTTCGCTTCACAGAGACTGGTTTTTCGGATGATGATATTTTATCGACTACCAGTTTGCGGATAGTTGCCGTATCCATTTTGGAAAGAGTCAGCAGACTGTCATTCCATTTGATGTTTTTGTAATGTTTTACAAATTCATTCAATACCTCCTGACGTTGTTTTATCCCGGCATAACCGGGTCGGGAAGGGGGCATGGTGCGCACGGCGCTGTCGTAATATGCTTGTGCCATTTCGAAATTCCGCAGGGAATCGTAGTAAACATGGCCTAAACGAAAGTAAGCATCGCCTTTCACCAGGTTATTATTTCCGATGCGCAGGGCTTTGTTGTAGTAGCCGATGGCTTCGGTAAGATTACCCTGCTTTTCTTCAAACACACCCATCTCATAATAGATTTTATCTTTAAAGTCCCGGTTTTTACTGTCGGTCAGCAGTTTTTTAAAAGATTTTCGTGCATGGGCAACATCCCTGCTGCGCGATATTTCGGCAACCTGTGCCATGTACAACCGTGCGTAAAAATCAACTTCGTATTCCGGATGTGTACTGATGGCTTCTCTGTAAAAGTTATAGGCCTCCGATTCGAAACCAAGATGCTGATAGACCTGTCCCATGATGAAGTAAATTCTTCCCGGACGATCCTTTCGTGTTAACAGCGATTCTGCCTCAGTTAAAGCGCGGATCATGCCATCATAATTATTGCGCACCTGATAATAGTAGGCCTTATTCAATAAAAAGCTTTTACGGTTACTGCGATTCAACCTTTCTTTCAGCAGGTAAGCTATCACCGCTTCGGCGTTGTTGTACTCCTTATGTTCGGTATAGGTGCGAAGTAACCAGATGAGTGCGGCATGTCGCATGTTGACATCTTTGGTGACCTTATCATTGTTCACATATTTGAAAGTCTGAATGGCATTGCCCCAGTCAAAACTGTATAACCTCGCTTTTCCAACAAGGAGGTATGCATCATCCAGCCATTTGCTGCCCGGGTGGCGTTGAATAGAAATGGATGCCATTTTGATAGCTTCCTGTATATCCTTATCGTAGGCTTTGGCTTTAAGTGAGTCCAGGCGCGGGAACAGCCACAGAATCTGGTTATAGTCGTCCTGATGATTTAGACGGATGATTTTTTCGATGCGGTTAATTTCTTCTCTGGCGTAGAAATAGCCGTTATAGTGTGCCGTTGTATTGTGAAAAACCCTACCGGTCCACGTTTCGGGTGTGCAGGATAAAAACCCTGCTGTAAAAAGGAGCAATCCGGCAAATAAAACTAAACGAAGCATGGCACCAGGCGCCTAAGAAACGCAAAAAACCGCTTTTTCATATCCATTTCCTCGGGAATATCTACCTTTGCCGGTTAATCCGGAAAATTGAAGACCAAACGCACTTTATCGAACTGGCTAACCAACCGATACCAGCTGGTTATACGCAACGAAGAAAACTTTGCGGAAAAAACCAGCCTTAGTTTTACCTATGCCAAGGTAATAGTGGTATTGAGCGTGGTGTTTATAGTGCTTTTTGTTGCCAGCCTGTATTTGTCGCAAACCCTGCTGGCACGCTGGTTCGACCCGCGCTTTGAACAGATGATGGTGCGGCAGGAGTTACTGACTCTGGTTGACAAAGTGGATTCGCTTGCGCTCGAGGTTGACCGTAAAGAGCAGTTCATTCAGAATATGCAGCGTGTGCTGCGCGGTGACACCAGCGCATTTACCGATCCGGTTAAGCTGCGTACCGGTCCGGCCGTGGCCGTTAAACCGGAAGGACTTCAACTGGCCCCTTCCGATTCGCAATTTCGAAAGGACTTTGAGCGATCCGACCTGGCTTTAATTACGTTGACCAGCTCGCGCTATCGCGAATTGCAGGAGACTTTCTTCTTTACGCCTATAAACGGTTTTATTTCCGATCGTTTCGATATTAAGAAAGGACATTACGGAGTGGATATCGTAGCCAAAAGCAATGAGCCGGTTAAAAACATTGCCGATGGCATGGTGGTGTTTGCCTCGTGGACGCAGGATGCCGGTTACGTCATGATGATTCAACACAAGGGTAACCTTATTTCCGTTTATAAGCACAACGCAGAATTGTATAAAAAAGTAGGTACATTTGTTTACGCAGGCGAAATCATCGCTATAGTTGGCAACAGCGGCGAGCTTACCAATGGCCCGCACCTTCACTTCGAACTGTGGTACAACGGTAACCCGCTTAATCCCGAAGAGTTTGTTACGTTTTAACTGTTAACAGAAAAATTATGTTTTCGAGCAAAGAAGAAAAACGCGTAGCTGAAGAAATCACCAACTCCAGCAACACCATTGGCAAAGGAACCTTTCTGGAAGGCAACATTGAAACCTATGGCAATATCAGGGTAGAAGGCAAAGTACATGGCAACATCAAATCCAAATCGAAAGTTGCTTTGGGTAGTGCTTCGCATGTGCATGGCAATATCACTGCACAAAATGCAGACATCGAAGGCGAAGTGAAAGGCAAACTGGAAATCAGTGAGTTGCTGGTGCTGAAATCAACGGCTGTAATTAATGGTGATATTGTTACCGGTAAACTGGTGGTGGAGCCGGGAGCGGTGTTTAACGGTACCTGCCGTATGGGAGCTGCCGTGAAAGAAATTAAGATTGGAGAAAGCAATGGGCACGGAACCCGCACCTACGGAGCCGAGCAGGCCAAAACCGTTTAATGCCTATTTAAAATACAGCACGTTGGCCATTCAGCTGCTGGCAACCCTTGCCTTATTCGGGTGGCTGGGGTATAAGCTGGACCGTTATCTGAATATTACTTTTCCGCTCTTTATGATGCTCTTCGGGTTGCTGGCCTTTGCCGGCATGATGTATCAGCTTTACCGATCACTCAACAGATGAACTACCGGTATGTTTTTTTTCTGTTTGCCTTGCTGGCTGTGGCAGGTGCTGCCTGGTTTGCGGTTGAATACAGTGTTGTGCCCAGGCCTTCGTATTTTAAAATTATCACAGCATACCTGTTCCTTATCATGGCAGTTTGGGTTAACAGCCTGATACGGGTACGACAAAAACAACCCGAACGGTTTGTGGTTTTTTTTCTGGGCACCCTGGTCATCAAGCTGCTGGCACACCTTGGTTTTCTGTTGGTGCTGGCCTTGTCTGATAGCAGTACCCTGTTTGAAGATGTAGTTTATTTTATTGTCCTCTATCTGATTTATACCCTGATGAGTATCAGCTTATTATACAGATTTGTTCAGAAAAAATTTTGAAATTCCTTTTTTTTATTGTTCATTTTAAAGGTGAAACCAGGTATTCATTTTGCGGCCACCTTTCTTTTGATTCTTTGCGGTTGTGGTAAAAAGGAAAAGCTTAATGAGCCCGATCCGCAGAATTTACGCAAGGAAATTCCGCCAACCGAGGTGATGACAGTTGCAGCGGCAAGGAAACCATTTGAATACCTCATTCAGGCAGCCGCTAAAATTGAATCGGCCAGCGAAGTGCAGATAAAATTTAAAAGGCAGGGCACCGTAAAGGAAGTGCGGGTGCGTAACGGCCAAATTGTTAAGAAAGGAGATATTCTTGCCGTACTGGATTACGAACGCCAGGAATTGCAGTTGCAGAAAGCCCGGCTTGCATACGAAGAAAAACTGCTGGTTTTCCGCGACCAGATGCTGAGCTATCAGGGGTCTGATTCGGTGCGACAAAAACGGGCCGAAGCCGCTATTCGCATTAGCAGCGGACTGGCATCGGCCGAAACAGCTTTGCGCGAGGCCGAACTGGAATATCAGTTTACGTTTGTCCGGGCTGAGATAAGCGGTGTGGTTTCCGACATACAGGTAAAGCCGGGTAACCCGGTTTCGGATGGGCAGGTTTTTTGTCGCCTGCACAATCCGAATGAAATGCTGGCCATAGCCGAGGTGCTGGAGAGCGATGCAAGTTACCTGCGCTCGGGTATTTCTGCAGTTGTAAGACCGGCCGGAGGCGATAAAGATATTACGGGCCTGGTCACCGAACTTAATCCTCGGGTGGATGAGAAAACGGGTATGGTAAAGGTAAGCATCCGGTTACCCAATAACACCGGTTTACTGCCAGGTATGCGTGCTCAGGCCATAATAAAAATACCCGGGAACCGGCACATTGTTGTACCTAAGGAGGCAGTGGTAATGCGCTCAGGCCGGCCGGTTGTGTTTACGGCTGAAGAGGGTTTGGCGAAATGGAATTACGTAGTTACGGGCCGCGAAAACGGGCGGGAAATTGAAATTCTTGAAGGTCTGAAAGAAGGCCAAAGGGTAATCATTTCCAACAACCTGCAACTGGCACACGATGCACCTGTAGTTGAAAAAAATTATTAAAAAAACTCGACAAAGCGGAACTAAATGCTAAGCCATATGAAAATTTAAATACTGTGAATGTTAAAAAAAATTTTTTAAGGGATTGTTAATATTTATGATGCTGGGACTTCTCAGTGGAGTAAAGCATGGAGGGGTCGGGCCCTTTAGGCAAATGTGGAGCCTTGGTTGCAACTGGGCACGAAAATCCTACGCACACGTGCATATATCATTTTTTTAAATGCGAATGTCAAAGAAAAGTTGGACCATTTGGTAGATGTAGTGCATTATGGATAGGCTACATCGAAGGAATGTTAGCTGCCGACTAGGAGGAACTCCGAAGCACCTTCATAAGTTTCTCTTAATAATTGCACTGTTTTCACTTTTAGTTGCTTGTAAAGAAAAAGAAATTACACCTGAGTGTTCTGATTTTACAGAGGGAGCTACTTTAATCGTCCAGGATACAATCTCAATTTCGATTCCGAGCACTGGTTTCCCTACCTATACCCAGTTATTTCTATATAAGGACAGTTTATTATATTGTTTGAAATTAGGAACCGAGAAACTGGATATTTACAATATTTTTCAAAATGCATATGTAAAAAGCATTTCGTTGGACCCTAACTTCGTTCAGAATTTAGGAGCTTTCTTTGTCCATACTACCGATAGTATTTTTATTACTCAGGAATTAACCTATGTGTTGTTGATTAATGATCGTGGAGAAATAGTGGATAGATATGATTTGGGCCATGCACCGTTAAGTTGGACTGGTTCTTTTGATGTTCCGGAATACTTTTTCTTTGCCGGGTCTCAAGCAGGTCTTTACTATAATTCCAAAAGAAAAGATTTAGTGGTTACACTGACGAGTCCTGAAATCTGGTATTATGAAAACCGATCTTCATTTGGTTTGCATGGAACCTATAATATTTTGACAAAAACTTGGAAATGTGTATTCGGTCTCTTACCGGGAGTTTATGCCCGACAAAATGTTGCGTATCCTTTTATACTATCTAATCCTTATTGCTTAAGCATAGGTGATACCAGTTATGTTTCCTTCCCTATGGATCATAATTTATATGTTTATAATAATCAGTCAGGCGATTTATTAAAAGTTGTATGTGGTGCCGCTCGTAATTTTCAAATTGCTGAACCATTTCCTTACAGCGAACTAGATGATTTAGAACGTCAGCGTAATTTTCTTATGACAAACGGATGGTATGGCGCTTTGCAATATCATCGAGGAGTAAAATTGTTTTCCAGAACACTTGTCAGGAATTCACAAGATGTAAATAATGAAAGGGAAACTGCTGTTATATTCTTTAACCAGAATCTAAAACGGATAGGTGAGTATGTTTTCCGAAAATCAGGACCTTTTCAGGGAGTAGGCGGAGATGGATATTCTGTGGGTTTTCCAACGGCATCCGGCTTCTATGGGTCTTTAAAAAGCAAATTCCATAAAAGTGATGATGAACTGAGGTATTCCATAAAATTCCTTATTAGAAAGAGCCATGAGAACTAAGTTAGTATTTTTATTAAATGGTCTAATAATTTTCATGCCGCTAGCAGGCCAGGATTCGCTGGAATACTTCAGCATAAAAAATGTCTTTTTTTGTAACAGCTATTACCCGGTCAGTAAATTGTGGTTATTAAACGAGGGCTCCGCCTTAGGGGCACGCAGGTTTGACAACACGAACGGAAAGCATATTCGAGACATCGTGCTTATCGGTAAGGACGGGCTGGTTAAAGATTCTTTATCTTTAATAAAAAAGTTTAGAACACTTGATTATTTTTTTCAGCAGATTGAGTGGATCTCTGTTGAGTCAGAAGACAGAGCATATATCCATAGTGGGAAAACACTAGTACCTGTTGCAATTAAGTCACAAAAAATTATTTTGGAAGACACAACCATATACACCAAAAGAAGTAGTGTTTTGCGTAATTTATACAATAAAAACCCTGATTTATTATACAGTTACATTTTAATGCATAATAATCTGTTAATAGGATACGATCGGGAAAAGCTAGTTGTTAATAAAGATTTGCAGCGTTCAAAAATACAAGATAACAAGAACTTCCCTTATTATTGGATTGTTGACTTATCGGATACTAATTATAAAAAAGTTTATATAAACCATCATGAGTCAAAGCCAATCACAAACTCGTTGTATTGGGATATCAAAGACTGGGATCAGACCTGGTCACGCATTGATGTATTCTCCCGCTATGTAACTATTCACCATAACAGGATTTATTTTAGCGTTCCAAGAGCAAATAAATGTTACGTTTACGATATCGATAAAAGAACTGTTTCAAGTATACCCTATCCGGCTGTGAGCAAAAGCGAAAGTTGTCATTATTATTTCGACCCGATTACGAAACGGGAATTCGTTGTAAAGAAAAGTTCAGAGTTCAGGTATTTAATTTACGTCTATAACGATAATCATAATAAAGTTTACCTGATAAAGGAAGTAAATCATAGACCATTTGCCATCATCAATTATAAGGTTCACCTGATCCGGGAAGAGAAAGAGGGACGGAATACATTCCTATGTCACTACCTTGTGCCACTAAAAAAATCCGATGAGGATGATTTAACCATATTGGATGAAATATCTGTAAAGCAATAGATTTCGTACTTTTTTAGCTGCGTTTAATAAAAGCATAATACAATAAAGGCACAAAATACAAAGCGGTAAAAGTGGCGGCAATCAGTCCGCCAATGGTGGTAATAGCTACGGGCCTTTGTAAATCGGCACCGAGTCCGCTGCTGAAAACCAAGGGTGTAACAGCCAGTACGTTGGTGCAGGTATTCATAACAATGGCTTTAAGCCGGTCGTGCCCGGCCTGCTTAATGGCCTGCTCAAGAGGCAGGTTTTCGCGCAACCGGTTAATACGGTCAATTTTAAGAATGGCATCGTTATCTAATATACCCAATACCACCACCAAACCAATACCCGACATGATGTTAAGCGTGCCGCCGGATAACCATAACAACAACAAACTCCCGGCAAATCCAAGCGGCAGGCTCATCATAACCAGTACCGGCTGCCGGAAGGATTCAAACTCGGCCGTAAGGATAAAATAAACCAGCATAACGGAAACCATCAGAATAAGCACAAGCCTTTGCAGGGCCTGCCGGTCGTCAAACCATTTACCGGTAAAGTCGGCCATCAGACCCAAACTGGTGCTTAGCCTGTTGAAGAATTTTCGTATTTCCGGTTCATCAGTTACTGCAGGTTCTAACGATTGATACATGCCTGAGGCATCGGCTGTGACGGCTTTTGGCATCAACATGTATTTTACCTGCAGGAACTCGCTCACCGGGTACAACATACCGTTCTCCGATCTTACCAGCGTGTTTCTTATGACCGTTGCAAAGTCATCCTGTTTGCCGGTAAGTACAACGCGTGTCAGTTTACCATAATCGGTTAAGTCGGTAATCCGGTAACTACTCAGTTTCATCTGCAGCGCTTCAGTTACTTTTTCAAATGAAAGGTTGTATTGCTTCAGCTTGATGATGTCGGGAACAAGCACCACACCCGTTTCGGTTTCAAAGCCTTTTCCTAAGGTAATATCCCAACGGGCGGATGCCTGTTCAAGTAAAATAATCTTCAGTGAGTCCGGAATGAGCTGTGATGACTGTGGCATGCGAAAACGTACTTCGTATTCCGGTTGCCTGCTGATAAACAATTGCTCGAATGCATTTGGTGCATCGCTAATGGTGATGCGCGATTCCGGAAAACGTTGTTTAAAAACTTGTTTTATTTCATCAAGTCCTTCGGCACGTGTACGGCTGTTCGCGTATTTCAGATACAGCAGGGTCTGACGCGTGGTGTAAACTTCCTTATCCACAATAAACTGGCGGTGTCCTACTTCTGCTTCACTTTGAACAGGTTTGTTGGCAAGTATTTCGAGCAGTTCGGTTGTTCGCGCCTTATTTTGATGGGCATCAACAGGTACATTCCAGTCAATTTCAATAAGGGCTTCAGTCCGTTCAATTTCCGGAAAGCCGGTTTTAGGAAGAAGAAAGAGCATCGTTACCGTTAACGGAATAAGGCAACACATTACTATCAATGCAGGTTTTCGGTATCTCCATATCCAAGAAAAACTGCGGCTATACAGGGAATGCAATACCAGAAAAAAGCGGCTGTCCTGCTGTGCCGGATATGCTTCGTTACCATACAGTTGCCGGTAAATAAGGGGTACAAGAATAAATGTACAGGCCAGCGAAACGGAGAGAATGGCAAAAACCGAGAGAGCCTGGTCGTAAAACAAGGCCCCGGTTATACCGCTCATAAAGATAAGCGGAACAAATACAGCCAGGTTGGTCATGGCCGAACTTACAAGTGGTATGATTACTTCCGTGGTTCCCTTTACACATGCATCGGTAAGCGCCATACCGTTTTTACGGTTCAGGCTAATCTGATCCACTACAACGATGGAATTATCCACCAGCATGCCCAGGCCCAGTGCAAGGCCACTGAGCGAAACGATGTTAAGGGAAATATTGAACAAATAAAGCACGGCAAACGACAACAACAGAGATACGGGCAGCACAACACCCATGATTAACGGCTCGCGCCAGTTACCCATAAATGCAAACAACACCGCAAAAGCAAATAAGCCACCAAACACCAGCGCCTGCGTAAGGTTGTCAATGCTCAGGGTGAGCAACTCCGACTGGTCTTGCGAGGTAAAAAACCGGAGTTGGGGATAATCTTTTCTAAACTGCTCAACAGCCTGTTCAATGCGCGGCATCAGGTTGGTCATGCGGGCCTGAGCCTGCTTATGAACTGCCATAACGATACTCTCTCTTCCGTTGTACAGGTGGAAACCCTGCGGTGTTGCCGTTGTCAGACCAACAGTGGCCAGGGTGCTTAGCGGGAGTGTGATAGTTGTGTCGGGCAGTTGTACGGGCAGCTGCCTGAGGTGGTCGGCGTTATACAGCGGAGAGGAGATGCGCAGCAGGTAACGATAGTTGCCATCGCGTACGGATACAGAGGCCGGCTGCAGATTGGCCTGTCGGATGACCTGGGTCAGCGCTTCTTCTGTAAGGCCCAGTGAGTGTAAAATTTCCTGTCGGGGTGTAATGGTTATTACTTCGTTTTGTAAGCCGTTCAGATCAACTAAACCAGTGCCTTCCAGTTGTTCGAGGCGCTTTTTAAGGGTAAATACAGCCAATTCCGACACTGCAGGGAGGTCGGAAGGGTCAGAGGGTACAACCTGAATGCGGATTACGGGAATATCGGAAAGGCCGGCCCGCATCACCAGAGGGCGTTCGAGGTTACGTGGCAACAGGGGCGTGAGGCGGTCAATTTTTTCGTTAACTTCAATATAGGCCAGTTGCATGTTGGTGCCATGCTCAAAGCGCAGGTGGACAACACCGGTTTCAGTATAAGCCGTGCTTTCGGCATGTCGTAGTCCGTTCACTGAAAGCATGGTTTCGCGAATGGGCTTCAGTATGTTTTGTTCTATTTCAAGAGGAGGGCTGTTTGGATAGTTTACTGAAATGGTTATGAGCGGTACATCCTGTTCGGGCAGCAGCGAAACGGGCAGACGCAGAAAGGCCAATATGCTGAGTCCGGCCAGTGTAATAAATGTTACCGATACGGCAACAGGGCGATGAAGCAGATAGCGCAGCACAGGACAATTTATTGTTTATCGGTTTGGAATTTCAGCAGACAAAATACGAAAACTGCCGTTTTCACTTTTTGAAATTAAGAGAAACATGGAGAAAGTGAAAAATTCACCGGATGGATGTAAGTTTTTGACTGATTTTGTAACATTTTTAATATATGTGTGTGTGTGTGTGAAACCTCTCCTATGCCCTGAAAACGCAGAAAGTTAACCCGGGTTAACGAATAAACACCATGTAAGAAAATGATGCAGATTGATTTGTAAAATTTACAACAGGTTATTTATTTCGAATCAACATTCACCTTTATACAGATCACCCGCCGGTCGTCCGGAGGGACAGCGGGTGAACTGCTCCGGAGGGGTGGGTGGAAAATTAAAAGATGATGTTATGAAAACCATTATCACGGTAACAATGGCATATTTACTATTCTTTGCATGGAATACACTGAAAGCACAGGTATCGCGATGTGAAGATCGGCCGAATGTTCAGAACAATGGCTGGTGCCTGCCCGCGCCTAATGGCGGACAATACTGCGCTTCAGCGGGGTGTAACTGTACTTGTGACGGGACTTACTGGGAATGGGGTGGAGGACCCTTTCAATGAATTTCAGAAAATTCCTTTTTTTTCTTTTGATTGTTAGTAAAATGTTTGCCTGCGGTGAGTTAAAAGAAACTGCCGCAGGCAAATTTTTACCAACCCTAACACTGGAGTTTGTTGAATGGGATACCATTCCGTTGGAAAATGAGACCAGGATTGAAGGAACAGATTTTTATTTTCATCAGCAGGATCAATCGGGTTACCTCTTTTTACATACCAGTTCTTCATTTACCCGAATTGATATGTATAACTTTTCTGAAAAAAAATTTCTGAAAAGAATTCATCTTTCGAAAGACGGCCCTAACGGGCTCGGAACGCCTCCGTCAGGCCTGCTTGTAAAATCACCCGATACCTTATATCTCTTTTTTAACCTGGGCCAAAGACTTGTGAGTATAAATGGAGATGGTGAGATAATCGAAAATTTTGGGTCCATCCGCAAAATGTATGAGGAAGAAAAATATCCATATGTTGAAGTTTCCGCTGTGCAACCGGCTATTATTCAAGACGATATAATACGCTTTTGCACTTATCAGGCTGAAGGCCTGCACGAATATGGAGGGGGTCTTTATGATTTAACGGACAGAAGATTCAGCTACTTTAAAAGGCTTCCGTACATTTATCAGGAAGGCTGGTGGGCTGGTGTTGTATATGATCGTTATTATCATACCTTAAATTATAAACAAGGTATTTATGCATGGAGTTATGGTAATGACCATTTTATATACACAAAATCAAAAGAAGGAGAGAGAAAATATTTTGCGGCGAGTAAGTTTTTAGCTGACAGGTTAAAACCGTATAAAAAGGAAAAAGGGAACTTCATGCAGGAAGAACTGAATTTGTATCGTCATGCGGCACTACAGGGAGGCTATTCAGCGATTAAATATGATTCATGGCAAAAATTCTACTATCGTTTTGTGATTTATCCGGTACCTTCAAACGAGTACAGAAGCCCATCCGACACCTGGAAGAAAATGGGTATAATCATACTTGACGAAAATTTTAATTACAGAGGTGAGTTTTTAATTCCGGAGAGATTTTCCTGGTACCAATCGTTCATTGGCCCGGAAGGAATTTATTTTTTGGACCGATTATCCTTAACGAAGTCTGAAAATGAAGCTGTATTTGCCTGCTTTAAAGTAAAAAATCAACTCCCGGAAGGCACAAACCAATCACCGGATTGTACAGTTAAAAATTAAGCCAACGTTTATTTACTCAGCAGCGGCTTACCTTCCGAAAAATCATACAACGTAAGTCTTCGCAGGTCGAAGTAAGCCGCCCAAAAACTGCGCAGGGCCTGCACATAACTGCGCACGGCGTTATCTTTTTCATTCAGCGCCTGGGTAAATTCAGTAAGCGTAAGCTTATCCTGACGGTAGCGTTCCTGGGCAGCCATAAAACGTTCCTGCGCCACAACAGCGGCTCTGCGCGAAAGACTGACCTGATATTGCAATGCGGTAAGTTGATTAACGAGCGTGATGATTTCCTGTTCGAACTTGATTTCATCCAGTTCAATAAGATATTCGGTAAGTTGTTTGCCGGCCAGCGCTGTTTGTACCTGGGCTTTGTTGCGGCCCCAGTCAATAACCGGGATACTGAAGCCTATGTTGATACGCTGCTGACTGAGCGGGTTGGCATACAACTGGTTAAAACGATCGTCACTGCCGGTAAGGCCAAAAGATGCCGATAAGGTAATCTGGTTTCGCTGGGCACGCGCCTGAGCTACATCGCGTTCGGCTTCCAGGCGCCTGCGCTCAAAAGCAATGAAGTCGGCGCGGTTCTGACGGGCCAGCATCAGGGCCTGATTCACTTCCACTTGTAGTTTGGGAAGTTCTTCCGGAAGAATCAATACGAAAGCAGAAGTATCGGGCATGCCGATGAAGAGGCGTAACTGGACGCGGGCATTTTCCAGGCCAATGCGCGAAGTAGCAGCTTCCTGCTGCGCTTTAATATATTGAAGTTCCGATTGCAGGAGCTGGTCTTTGTTTATGGTTCCCAGGTCGAACCTGCGCCGGGCGATGCGGAAGGTGGTGTCGGTGGCACCCAGATTAAACCGGGCAAGTTCAACGTTGCTTTGGAAGTCCAGCATATTAAAATAGTAATCAACAAGCTGGCGGGCAACGTACTCGGTTTCCTGTACATATTCTCGTTTTGACTCCTCATAGCGCAGTGGTTCGGTAAGGCGGTCCCAGCGCAGCCGGTTGAAACCAAACAGAGGCTGCTGATAGCTGATGTTAACCGCTGTTCCGCTCCATTGGCTGAAGTCAATAAGATAATCCTGGAACCAGTTGAGGTTGGAATTCAGCGAAATTTTACCGCCGGTCCACATGAGTGGTTGCTCCAGGCTGAGGTTCACAAAAGGGTTGGTACGCTGGCGTTCCTGATAAATGAGCGAGCCATCGTCCAGCAGGTTCTGGATGTAGTCCCTGTTAAAGTCGGGCAGGCTACCGCCAAGCTGAATCTGCGGGTTGTAGTTGGAGCGGAAGGTGCGGTACTGCCAGTAGCGGTTTTCTTTGCGGGTTTCCGCTATGCGCGCCGCAGCCGACTGCCTGCGGGCGATGTTAAGGATTTCGGCAAGGGTGTATTGCTTGCTTTGGGCATACACGTGGCCTGCGGTGTAGGCCAGGGCACTGGTGAGGAAGAGGGTTAGTAACCTTATCATGGTGAATGAATTTTCAGGTAAAAAAGAATAAGTAGTTTTTAACGGAAGGGAAAAATAAAAAATTATAAGAGCTTACTGAAATGACGGCCTGATGCGAGCTGAATATGAATGGCGCCTGCGGATGTTTCAGGGGGTAAGAAAAAATTTGCGGTACGATGTAAGATTTTGATTGTTTTTGTAACATTTTTAGTGTGTGTGTGAAACCTCTCAGATGCCCTGAAAGCGAAGAAAGTTAATCCGGGTTAACGAATATACACCATGTAATAAAATGATGCAGATTGATTTGTAAAATTCCTAACAGGTTATTTACTTCGAATCAACATTCACCTTTATACAGATCACCTGCCGGTCGTCAGAAGGGACAGCGGGTGAACTGTTCCGGAGGGGTGGGTGGAAACAGAATAAAATTTTACTATGCAAATTAAATTTCTGATTAGATGTATATTGGTTATTTTGCTAATGGGTTTAACAACCTACATAGTGCCCATGGAAATCAAGGCTCAGCAAAATGATAAAGGCACCTTAATGGGTAATCCTGAAGGAACAGCCTTTTGTTGTGCAAGTGGAACCAATAGCTGCAGTGCAGCGAAATGTGGAAATGACAATCCTTAGATTTTCGGAAAGGATAGCTCTGTCTGGAGCTATCCTTTCATTTATATGTTTATTAGTGCTATGCATTTCCTGCAATAGGAATGAGAAGGCAGTTGCCTATGAACTGAAAAAAATTCATGTACCTGAAAAAGTAACGCCTTCAGTCAAACTCTCTTCATGGGCACATGAAATAGTGATTCTTCCTTTGCAGACCACACCATCCAGCTTAATTGATAACGTTGGAAGGATAGTGACTACGGATAATTACATTTTGATATCCGGTAGTAGTATATGGTTATTTGATAAATCAGGTAATTTTTTGAGAACGATTGGAAAAAGAGGCGAGGGACCCGGAGAATATGCATCGGTTTACGATGTAATTATGAATGAAGATGAACGAATCGTGGAGGTATTGGACCGGGACCGACAAAAGGTTTTAACATACACAATGGATGGTTCATTTGTTGGCAGCTGGTCAGCGGAAATATATTCACTTTCTTTTACGAAATTATCAGGGAATTACTATTTCTACGGCGGAAGTGAGTTTAATGAGGACTCTTACCATAGGATCTATATTAAAAAAGATGGTAGAACAATCGGGCGACTCCTTCCTTTCAATCCGGTGCAAAGCAAATTTCTGCATCTGCGAGAAACTAATAATTTTAATCTTCTTGGTGATACGTTGGTCTTTATGTATTCATTTTCCGATACAGTTTATACCCTGCGAAATAATCAGGCGTATCCCCGATATTTCATTAGTTATGGTAAGTACCAATTACCTGCAGCCTTGCTTCAACGCGACTACGACAACATTGCCGAGTGCTTAATGGAATTGCGCAAAACCAACTATGCGTTTCTTGTTACACGCTACTCGGAAAACACCCGCCATATTTATTTTTCCTTCGAAAGAGGGGGTAAGCGCTATCAGTATATCTATGATAAAAATAATAACAGAGGGCTTGTTTTTGAGCATACTGAAGATGATATGCTACTTCATACCCGGCGATTACCCATGACGATAAGGTCTGTTTATAAGGATTATTTGGTTTCAGTAATGGATGCGGGCAATTTCAGACAGAAGATGGATTCGTTGAAATGGAATGCTATCAACTATCGGCAGTCCGTAAAAAAGTATCCGGTCTTAGAAAAATTGTCGGATGAATTAGAAGATTCCGATAATCCGGTTTTGCTTTTTATCAAGCCTGCAATAAAGGATTAGATCTTCTATTGATTGACCGTAATGAGAATGGACGGTTGTTCATAACGGTATAATCACTGCCTTTAGTGTTACAGGATAAATTCAGGCTGAAAAAATTTAACAACCCGATGTAAGATTTTGATTGATTTTGTAACATTTTTAGTGTGTGTGTGAAACCGCTCAGATACCCTGAAAACAAAGAAAGTTAACCCGGGTTAACGAATAAACACCATGTAAGAAAAAAGTGCAGATTGATTTGTAAAATTTCTAACAGGTTATTTACTTCGGATCAACATTCACCTTTATACAGTTCACC
>JANWWN010000060.1 GCA_025055435.1 Cyclobacteriaceae bacterium
GCACCGCAGGTTACGCCTGCCGAGGGACTGCCGCATCACGAATGGCTTATTGAATTTGGCCGCCCACCGGCTGATTTGGAAGCTTTTGCTACTGTGCTCGATAACCAGATGCGAAGCCTGAATGTTTATTACGATGATTTGATTACCGGTTCCATTTTGCGGCCGCTAAAAATAACGCAACTTAGGCGGGGTGCTTTTGTACAGTACATGAAATCAATTGGTAAGCTGGGCGGACAAAACAAAGTGCCCCGGTTATCGAATGACCGGAAGATTGCGGAAGGGTTAAACGCTTATGTCATTTGAAACGAATCATGGGTGAAAAGAAATCCATTGCCATACTCGGCTCCACAGGTTCCATAGGTACGCAGGCGCTTGAGGTTATCGCTGCCCATCCGGATGCCTTTCAGGTTGAGGTGCTTACTGCGCAGAATAATGTTCAGCTCTTGAGGGAACAGGCCATTCGCTTCAAACCCAATGTGGTGGTGATTGGCGCGGAGCAACACCTGGACGGCTTAAAAGAAGATCTGTTCCCGTATGGCATCAAGGTGTATGCCGGACAGCAGGCGCTAAACGACGTGGTGCAGATGGACACGGTTGATCTTGTACTTACCGCGTTGGTTGGTTATGCCGGCCTTATTCCGACCATCAAAGCTATTGAGGCCGGAAAAACCATTGCACTGGCCAATAAAGAAACACTGGTGGTGGCGGGCGAACTGGTTACACATCTGGCCCGTGAACGAGGTGTGAACATTTATCCCATTGATTCCGAACACTCGGCCATCTTTCAGTGCATTGTGGGGGAATTTCATAATCCAATCGAAAAAATTATTCTTACGGCTTCCGGAGGCCCCTTCCGCGGACGCAAGCGGCACGAGCTGCAGCAGGTAACTAAGGCTCAGGCGCTCAGGCACCCCAACTGGAATATGGGCGCCAAAATCACCATCGACTCGGCAACATTAATGAACAAGGGGCTGGAAGTAATTGAAGCACACTGGCTGTTTGGTGTTTCGCCCGAACAGGTAGAAGTGGTGGTTCATCCGCAATCCATTATTCACTCCATGGTTCAGTTTCGCGATGGCTCCATTAAGGCGCAGATGGGTCTTCCGGATATGCGTCTCCCGATACAATTTGCCTTAAGCTATCCGCATCGCCTCCCGGCCGACTTCCCGCGATTCAGCTTCTTACAATATCCGGCCCTGACGTTTGAAACGCCCGATACCGAAACTTTTCGTAATCTTGCCCTCGCTTTCGAGGCGTTGCGTAAGGGCGGTAACATGCCCTGCGTATTGAATGCTGCAAACGAAGTGGCCGTGGCGCAATTTCTGAACGATAAAATCGGCTTTCTGGAAATTGCCGAGGTGGTGGAACAATGCCTCGAAAAAATCAGTTATATCGGTCATCCGCAACTGAACGATTATATTGAAACCGACAGGGAAACCCGACAGCTTGCTTTAGAACTTTCTGCATAATGGATTGGATTATTTCACTTGCCCAGCTTATTCTCAGCATTTCCATACTGGTGGCCGTTCACGAGTTAGGTCACCTTATTACAGCCAAATATTTCGGCATGCGCGTGGAGCAGTTTTCCATTGGCTTTCCGCCGAAAATCTGGTCCTTTAAAAAAGGCGAAACCGAATACGCCATTAGTGCCATACCATTGGGCGGATATGTAAAAATTTCGGGTATGGTGGACGAATCGTTGGATACGGAATCGTTAAAAAAAGAGCCACAGCCCTGGGAGTTTCGTTCCAAGCCGGCATGGCAGCGCCTTATTGTAATGCTTGGTGGTATAACAGTAAATATCATAACGGGTATTTTGATCTTTATCGGAATAACCTGGTATTATGGCGATACCTACCTGCTTAAAGATGTAATTAACGCTAACGGTGGATTTGTCGTAGGACCGGCAGGCGAACGCATCGGATTAAAAACCGGGGATCAGATCATCAAAATCAACGGGCAGAACTATCGCTATTTTCAGGAACTAGTCGATCCGAAAAATTTACTTGCCGATAATGCATCCTACACTGTACTGCGCAACGGTGAAGAAATTACATTGCCTATTCCACCCGACTTTATTCAAACCTTTAACCGGCGCGAAGGCGTAACCGATTTTGTATGGTACCGTTTTCCATCGGTGGTGGGGCAGGTGGTTCCCAACACCGTGGCTGACCGCGTGGGTTTGCAGCCGGGGGATCGGGTAGTGGAGGTGAACAACACGCCCGTGCGTTATCACGATGAAGTACTGCCGCTGGTGCGCCAGCGTACCGACTCAGTATTTTTTGTTGTTGAGCGCGGCAGTGAACGGCTGTCTTTTTCAGAAAAGTTTCCTGATAAGCCGGTAATCGGATTTTATGCTTCCGTTCCGCAGGAATTTTTGAAAAGCGCGGAAGAAAAAATTTCCTACAGTTTAGTGCAGTCAGTGCCGCTGGGCACCGAGCGCGCCTTCACCACATTGATTGTCCAGGTAAAAGCCTTTGGAAAGATTTTGACCGGTGTTTTATCTCCGCGGGAATCGCTCTCCGGACCGATTGGTATTATGCAGGCATTCGGTCCGCAGTGGGACTGGGAACGATTCTGGTCGCTTACTGGTGTGTTATCATTGGTGCTTGCTTTTATGAACCTGCTGCCTATTCCGGCGTTGGATGGCGGCCATGTAATGTTTCTGGGCTGGGAAATCATTTCGCGCAGAAAACCTTCCGATAAATTTCTGGAGCGTGCCCAGAAAGTGGGTATGGCTTTCCTGCTCACCCTTATTGTGCTGATTTTTGCAAATGATATTATGAAAATCATTGACCGGTTGTGAAACTGATTGTTGAAATCCGATTTCGGATCAACCAGGCTTACCGCTTAGCGATTTAGGAATTAGTCGCGCACAATTTCGAACTCTACCCTTCGGTTTAACCTTCGGTCTTCTTCGGTTTTTTCTTCCACTATAGGTCTGGTGCCACCGTAGCCGATAGCTGTGATGCGCGTAACATCAATCCGAAAAACATCCACCAGATAATTTTTAATGGCATCGGCCCGGGCCTGTGATAATTTCAAATTGGCATCGGGCCTGCCCTGTGAATCAGTGTGACCGCTGATGATGAGTTTAACCTTTGGATGGTCGAGCAGGAAATTACCCAGCTTGGCCAGGTCATCGTGCATGGCGGGAAGAATATCCGACTTTCCGCTTTCAAATTCCAGCGAACGGAATGCAATTTTACTTTCGAAGGGAGAAACTTTCTTGTTGATTTCCGTATCGCCATCCATGAAAAAGGTTTCTTCTATCCGGAAGAATTCTTCACCTTGTATGATAAGCAGGTAATTGCGCCGGTTAATTAAATTGAAATCGTAGCTTCCGTCAGGTCGTAAAAATTTGGGGGCTACTTCCACACCGTGGTCAAGATCGATTACAGAAACAATGCCCTGCATGGGTTCACCGGTTTGTGCATGTGTAACCGTGCCTTTTAACTGTGTTACGGCTTCGGGCTGGGCTTCCATCGGAACAGGAAAAGAAAACAAGTCAAGGTTTTTCTTATCGTCTGCTTCTGACCGGGCATAGTATAAATTCCGGGACTTTGAATCCATGGTAAAGTAATATTCGCTGCCTGCACCGTTTACCAGCGGTCCTACGTTTTTTGGTTCCCCCCACTGATTGTTCTGCCGGTACGATTTATAAATATCGAAATCTCCGAAGCTGAGCGGATGGCCGTTGGAACTGAAATACAGCACGTTGAACGTATGGTGGAAAAACGGACTTACCTCCGACTGACGGGTATTGATGATGGGGCCGAGGTTTTGCGCCTTTTGCCATTGGCCGTTAGCATCTTTTACGCTGAAATACAAATCCGACATCCCGAAGCCGCCAATCCGGTCGGAGGCAAAGAACAATGTATCACCGCTGTGTGAAAGCGAGGGGTGCGAGTCCCACGAAGGTGAGTTGACATTCGGACCCAGGTTGCGCACATTGCCCCAACTGTTGTTGGCCAGCCGTTCGGCTACATAGATGTCGCAATCGCGGTGTGGTTGTTCAATGCATCGGGCAAAATACAGATATTTTCCATCAGCACTCAGACACGCAGAACCTTCATTATCGCTTGTGTTAATGGATTTGAACTCCTGGGCGTCCATCCATAATCCAAACTCCTTCACGCTGTAAAACAAATCCTCATCATACCTGCGTTCCAGGGATTGGGTATGCTGATTGCGTTTTGAAGTAAACAACAGGATGGTGTCAACATGACCGATAGTAGGTGCATAGTCGGCATGAGGCGAATTGATGCCGATACCCATGTTGAGCAGCACGCCATGCGGAGGCCGCAGTGTATCAATCTCTTTTCTGAATGCAATCATCTCATAATACATCTCCAGTGGAACATAATAGTCGCGGTGGTTTCGGGTTAACAGATCGAATTCAGTCTGAATTCTGGAAATATCCACGGCGGGATGGTGATGCTTCAGTACAAGTTTATACAACAAAATAGCTTCACCGGGCGGACCGTAACTTTTCGACAACCGTGCAAGCTGCCAAATTAAAGAAGTATTCGTTGAAAAGTTGGAGATGCCGAAGTTGCTTACATATTCGCGCAAGGCTTTGTACAGCGCTTCCTGCTGTCCCGATTTTTCCAGTTGCTGAATGCGATGAAGTTTATCGCGATCGTAGTAATACGGAGTTTTGTTGATGTTCGGGAAAACAAATATGTCAGATTGACCATAGTTTGTCAGGCTATCCTGAAGCTGAACTACGCCCGCACTTTTTAATTTTTCTTTTTTCTTCTGAGCTTCAGCGGTTAAACCGGTCAAAAAAAATGCAGTGAGACCGATAAAAAAATAGCTTTTCACGGAGTCAGGCTAAACCATATTTTGTTAAAGTTGGCAGTTTTTTAACGGTTTTACAACGAAACTGGCATTGGTATTGACGAAATAAAAACACCGGTAAAATTTTATCCGGTTGGTTAATTTTTTGTGTCATTTTGGCATAAACGGTTGAAACTTCATGTACAACACCATACAACTCATTCAGGAAGATGAGGGCGACAGCCTGATTCAGATGATTAACCCGGAAGAAGAGGGTGATTTAAAGCCCGGAGAACTTGCCGAGGAGCTGGCCATATTGCCCATTAAAAACACCGTTCTTTTTCCGGGCGTGGTAATTCCCATTACCGTGGGCCGGCAAAAGTCCATAAAACTGGTAAAGCGCGCCTATCAGGGTAACCGGATTATAGGTGTGGTGGCTCAGAAAAATCCTAAAGCTGAAGAACCCACAACCGATGAACTTTTCCGCACGGGTACCGTGGCCCGCATAATCAAGATGCTGGTCATGCCCGATGGCAACACCACCATCATCATTCAGGGTAAGAACCGGTTTCAGATAACAGAGTTTATCAAGGAGGACCCCTTTCTGGTGGCGAAGGTATCCATTTACCACGATCCGGCTGTTGAACTGAATAAAGAGGTCAAGGCCCTGGTACAGTCGCTTAAGGAAGCAGCATATAAAATCATTCAGTTAAATCCTGAAATACCGCAGGAAGCGCGCATTGCTCTGGATAATATTCAAAGCGTTCCTTTTCTGATTCACTTCCTGGCGTCCAACCTCAACGTAGAAGTAGCCGATAAGCAGCGCATTCTGGAAACAGCGAACATCATGGACAGGGGTACGCTGTTGCTGCAGTTCATGATGCGTGAAATTCAGATGCTCGAAATCAAACATGAAATTCAGAAAAAGGTACACACGGATATTGATCAGCAGCAACGCGATTACTTTATCCGCCAGCAAATAAAAGTTTTGCAGGACGAGCTCGGATACGATACCCCGGAAAAGGAAATTGAAGAGCTGCGTAAAAAAGGTGAACAAAAGAAATGGCCTAAACCGGTAGCCGAACATTTTAACAAAGAACTGGATAAGTTATTGCGTATTAACCCGCAGGCTGCTGAGTACCCGGTGCTGATGAACTATGTGGAGTTCATGCTCGATTTACCCTGGGGCGAATACACCGAAGATGATTTTGATTTGAATAAAGCCAAGGCTATTCTGGACAGGGATCACTATGGCCTTGAAAAAGTCAAAAACCGGATATTGGAGTACCTGGCTGTACTTAAACTGAAACAGAGCATGCGGGGTCCGATTTTGTGTTTGTACGGGCCTCCGGGTGTAGGAAAAACTTCACTGGGCCGCTCCATCGCAGAGGCACTCAATCGAAAATATGTACGGATGTCACTGGGTGGCGTGCACGATGAGGCTGAAATACGCGGGCACCGCAAAACCTACGTTGGTGCCATGCCGGGAAAAATCCTGCAGCTCATCAAAAAAGCACAATCATCCAATCCGGTATTTATTCTGGATGAAATTGATAAAGTCCGTTCCGATTTCCGGGGCGACCCGTCATCGGCTTTGCTGGAGGTACTCGACCCGGAGCAGAACAATACCTTTGCCGATAATTACCTGGAGGTGGAGTACGATTTATCCAAAGTTCTGTTCATTGCAACGGCCAACACACTGGATACCATTCAGCCGGCTTTGCGCGATCGCATGGAGATTATCGAGATTACCGGCTATACCGCTGAAGAAAAGACGGAAATCGCCATGCGTCATCTGGTGCCAAAACAAATGGCCGAGCATGGATTAAAATCCTCCGACCTGAAATTCAACCGAAAAATCATTCGGTACATAATTGATAAATATACCCGCGAGTCGGGTGTGCGAAATCTGGAAAGAAAAATCGCATCCGTAATACGTCATGTGGCGCGTTCGGTAGCGATGAATGAGCCGTATTCCAAACAGGTAACGGAGGAATTGGTACGTAAAGCCCTGGGCATTGAAATCTTTGAAGAAGAGCTGTATCAGGGAAATGAAATTGCAGGCGTGGTTACCGGATTGGCCTGGACACAGGCAGGCGGTGAAATTTTGTTTGTGGAATCCAGCTTGAGTAAAGGAAAAGGTAATCTGACCATATCCGGCCAGTTGGGTGATGTGATGAAGGAATCGGCTATGGCAGCGCTTTCGTACCTGAAATCGAATGCCGAGCGACTGGATATTGATCCGCGGGTATTTCAGCAATACGATTTGCATATTCATGTTCCGGCCGGTGCCGTGCCGAAAGACGGTCCTTCGGCCGGTATAACCATCTTCACATCGCTGGCATCACTGTACACCCAGCGTAAAGTAAAAGCCAAACTGGCCATGACCGGCGAAATTACGTTGCGCGGTAAAGTACTGCCCGTGGGAGGAATCAAGGAAAAAATACTGGCAGCCCGGCGTAGCGGTATTAAAGAAATAATTTTAAGCGAGCGCAACCGCAAGGATGTGGAAGAAATAGAAAAGCACTACCTGAAAGGTCTTGTATTTCACTATGTGGATACCGTTGACGATGTGCTCAGGCTGGCCCTGCTGCGCGAAAAAGTTAAAAATCCGATGAAGTTTACTTTTGCAGAAGTTAAAGTTCCCGCCTGAAGGTAGTGAAAGCCATATTGCTCATGCTTCTGCTCATTGCCCATGCAGCAGTACAGTCGCAAACTGTAACCACGTATTCCTTTCTTAGAATACCGCCGCATGCACGGCTGCAGGCTTTAGGTGGTGAAAATATTTCGGAAGCTGACCGTGATGTAAATTATATGTTTACCAACCCTGCGCTGGTTGGTGATTCACTTAGCGGAAATGCTTCGGTAGGGTATTTGTTTTATCTGGCCGATATCGGCCAAAGTACGGCTGCCTATGCACACACCTTTCCGCATGCCGGCACGCTGCTGTTTGGTTTCAGACATGTAAACTACGGAAGTCTGGAAGGCTATGACAACACCGGAGCGCCCTTGGGTACTTTCCGGTCGTCTGATACCGAATTGGTTATCGGAAAAACCATGCAGTCAGGTGTTTTCCGGTTCGGACTGAATATCAAAGGTATATTTTCCAACCTGGCAGGATTTCGCAGTACGGCATTGCTGACTGATGCCGGTGGAGCATTTATCCATCCGAACAAAAGGCTCACCATCGCGCTGGCGTTTCGTAACCTCGGTTTGGTGGTGAACGATTTCAGCCCATCTGCCAACAGCACCCTTCCTTTCGATGTTCAGGCCGGCACCACCTTTCAGCCTGAACACATGCCGGTTCGCTTCTCCTTTACGATAACCCGCCTTACGCGGCCCGGTAAAATTTTTGATGATCCTGCGCTTACTGAAGAACCATCGGTATTTAAAAAAGCATTTACCCACATTACAACAGGAGCGGAAATTCTTATCCACAAAAACATTACTATACTTGCCGGCTTTAATGCCTTGCGGCAGTATGAGCTTGGACGAGGCTTCTCGGCCGGTGTTGCTGTGGCCATCCGGAATTTCAATCTGGTTATTGGCAACACCACATATGCCAGAGGAACAGGCTCATGGGCTTTCACTGTTAGTACAAACACGCGTGCACTATGGACAACCGGAAATTTATGAGCGACACACAACACCTTACACCTCAGCGCATCGTTGAGGAACTGGATAAATATATTGTAGGGCAGGATGAAGCCAAGCGCAATGTGGCTATTGCCCTGCGCAACCGCTGGCGGCGTATGCAGGTAGCCGATGACATGCGCTCGGAGATTGTGCCCAACAATATTTTAATGATTGGTGCCACCGGTGTAGGTAAAACCGAAATTGCCCGCAGATTGGCCAGGCTGGCCGAAGCGCCCTTTGTTAAAGTTGAGGCATCGAAGTTTACCGAAGTAGGCTACGTGGGTCGTGATGTGGAAAGTATGGTACGCGACCTTGTGGAGCAGGCAGTAAATATGGTTAAAGCTCGGAAAAAGGAAGAAGTACGGGAAAAAGCCGCACAGCTGGTGGAAGATCAAATTCTTGATGCCCTTATTCCTCCGCTTCGTCCGCAACAGGCACCAACAGGTTTTGGAAATGTAAGCTATGGCGGAGATGACATGCCCGCTTCAGATGCCGAGCTGAACGAACGCACCCGGCAGTTGTTCAGGGAGAAACTGCGCAATGGCGAACTGGAAGACCGTAAAATTGAAATTACCCTGCGGTCGGGCGGATCGCCCAATATCGGCATGATCGGCGCAGGTATGATCGATGAAGTTTCGATGATGAACCTGCAGGAAATGCTGAATAATATGATGCCGCGCAAACCGCGTAAAAAGAAAGTAACCGTAGCCGAGGCCCGTCAGATTTTATTGGAGGAAGAAGCGGCCAGGCTGATTGATATGGATGAGGTAAAAGAGGAGGCCATATACCGGGCGGAAAACAGCGGTATTATTTTTATTGATGAGATTGATAAAATAGCCAGCGGATATAAAAAAGGAGGCGGAGGACCTGATGTTAGCCGCGAAGGCGTACAACGCGACCTGCTGCCTATTGTGGAAGGAAGTACCGTAAACACTAAATATGGTGTTATTAAAACCGACCATATCCTGTTTATTGCTGCCGGAGCCTTTCATATCAGTAAACCTTCGGATTTGATTCCGGAATTACAGGGGCGGTTTCCAATACGAGTTGAACTGAATAACCTCACACGCGAAGACTTTATCCGCATACTGAAGGAACCACGCAATGCACTTACCCGGCAGTACGAAGCTTTGTTTGCTGCCGAAGGTGTAACTCTATCGTTTACCGATGATGCCATTGAGGCTTTGGCCGATGTGGCTTTCACGCTCAACGCTGAGGTGGAAAACATTGGCGCACGCCGGCTGCAAACCGTGATGAGTCGTGTATTGAACGAATATCTGTTTGACGTGCCTGATAAAATCAAGCCGGGAACGGTTTTGCAGGTAGATTCCGCACAGGTTAAAGCGCGACTCTCCGGATTAATCAAGAATAAAGATTTGAGCGAATACATTTTGTGATGCGCACAGGCTGGGCGGTGCTTATTTTTTGCGCAGTGCTCGGTGCAAAAAGCCTGGCGCAGAAAGATTCCCTGCGTAGCTATTATATTCAGGAATATCCTGATCATTTGTTTATCTGGCCGGTGCTGAAACAGCGCTCGCTTACTATTGATGTGAGTGACCGGAATAACCGGATAAGAAAAGTTCAGTTCATTCCGAACAACCGGTTTTCGCTCGGTGCCGGTATGTATGTCTTTGATTTGATGGTTGAGGTGGGCTTTGCTGTTCCTATCGATGAAGAAAATGAAAGACTATATGGCGAAACGCGGGCGCGCGACTGGCAAATCAACCTGCTGTCGCGCGAATGGGGAGCGGATGTTTACTACCAGAAGTATGAAGGGTTTTACATAAAAGATTCTCGAGTAACGATTCCGCCCGGAAGTCCGTATCCGCAACGCCCGGACCTGTCGACCCGAAATTTTGGAGTATCCGGTTTTTATGTGTTGAACCACCGTAGGTTTTCAC
The DNA here is from genome assembly GCA_025055435.1 of Cyclobacteriaceae bacterium. Lineage (GTDB taxonomy): Bacteria > Bacteroidota > Bacteroidia > Cytophagales > Cyclobacteriaceae > UBA2336. Next base: position 10,320 of record JANWWN010000060.1, read on the forward strand.
TGCGCTCGTCATTTAACTTCGCTGACCGGCAGATACGCAGCCAGGGTTCATGGATTGTGTACGGAACGTTGAATTCGTTCAGGGCATTAGGAGATTCAGCGCTGTTGTCGCCTCAGGCCCAGGCTGATATAGGTAGAGGCTCGGATTTTTCTTCTCTGCAATACACAACGCTTAGTCTGGCTCCCGGCTATTCGTATAATCTGATATGGCGCAAATTTTTTCTGAACGGCACGTTACTAACCGGGCCGGCCCATCACTGGATTGTGTATCGCGATTCGCTTAACCGGCTTCAATACGACATCAGCATAAACAGCACAGCAGTAGTTCGTTTCGCTCTGGGATATTCCAACGACCGCTGGTTTTGTGGAATTAGTTTCTCCAGTCAGGCACGCATCGTAAAATTTGAAGACGTTCGGGTTTCGAATAACACCAACCTGTTCAGGTTACAGGTTGGGTTTCGTTTTGCAGAGAAGGGCCTGTTAAAAAAACGGGCTTGGGATTTTATTCCGTTTAAACTTTAATTATTACAAAAATGCTTAATACCTGGTATTCTTTTCGGGGAAATTTATTCTTCCTGTTGCTTGGGATAATCGAAAAACAATAAACTCCCTTGAGCTTCGCCTACATCTTTCCAGGAGCGAACATCAAATTGCGCTGCTACTACTCCGCAGGTCGGCATATTATCAATGCGTACATCAATGTATTGGTTAGCAAAATCCGTGAGGCACGGATTGTGTCCAACCAGCATGACCGAATTACAAGAGTCCGGCAAGCGGTGAATTACACTAAGTATCACTTCCGGTTCGGCATGATATAATGTTTCAGTTAGTTGAATTTCTTTTTCCGGATAACCCAAAGCCTCAGCTATGCGTTTGGCGGTGCTTCGGGCGCGTTTGGCAGAGCTGGAAATGATAAAGTCGGGCAGAATGCCTCGTTTGCGCAAGCGTTTACCCATTCGGGGTGCATCGTTTTTCCCGCGGTCATTCAGCGGTCGGTCAAAATCACGCAATGCCGGATTATCCCAGCTCGACTTGGCGTGACGTACCAGATAAATCGTTTTCATGGCATTCAAAATTAATCATACCAAAGTTTGTAGCGATGCAATCAGGCGCAAAGCCCGGCCCTCAAGGGGGCGCATATTAAAATTGTTGCGGAGTTTTTTTTACCGCGGAATAATGGGATGGGTAAATGATAATCAAGGCTGAAAAATTTACTGGTACTAAGATTCGGATGCTGTGATGAAATAATCCCGAAGGGATTCCAGGTTTGTAGCGATGGAATCAGGCGCAAAGCCCGACCCTGAAGGGGTCGAATGATACATTATCTTTTAACGGAATTTATTCTTCCTGTTGCTTGGGATAATCGAAAAACAATAAACTCCCTTGAGCTTCGCCTACATCTTTCCAGGAGC
>JANWWN010000061.1 GCA_025055435.1 Cyclobacteriaceae bacterium
AAGGCCGTCCCGCCATAGGCGGACTTGAGGCTTAGAAACTGGCAGTTTTTTTACCACAAAGTCGTTCCGTCGGCAGGCGGAATTTATGAGGTCTGTTACGATAGAAGCCGGGTCACTTCCTTAGTAAAATAAAATGCACGGTTTTGTTGCAGGCTCTACTTACGACTCAAGGGTTGTTGGTTTTTTCGTATGGCTGTTCCGCTTACTATTAAAAGACAAAGAGAGTCCCGCGGAGACGGGACGCACTTATGGTAAGCAGCTAGCCTTAGTAAGGCGCGGAGTCCCGCCAATGGCGGGACGACCTTATGAAATCAGAACGCAGAAACTATCGCATACATCACAACCTGCTAACGCAAATGCGTCTCAAACAGTCGTAGAATCCTTTTATACTCATCCGTCCAACTGCTGGGCTCAACAAAGCCGTGATCTTCCAACGGATACACCGCAAGCTCCCAGTTATCTTTCCCTAATTCGATAAGCCGCTGGGCCAGTCGTACCACATCCTGAAAATGTACATTTACATCAATCATGCCGTGGCATATCAACAAGGCTCCCTTCAAACCTTCAGCATGGTAGATAGGGGAGCTTTTTGCGTAAGCAAGGCTGTCGGTATAAGGCAGATTGAGAATATTTGATGTGTAGGGATGATTATAATGTGCCCAATCGGTCACCGGGCGGAGTGCAGCTCCGGCCGCAAACACATCGGGTGTGGTGAACATGGCCATCAGTGTGATAAAACCGCCATACGAACCACCGTAAATACCGATTCGCTTCGGGTCGATGCCATGTTCTTTTACCAGCCATGCCGCGCCATCAACATGGTCGTTCAGGTCTTTACCGCCCATGTGTTGGTATATGGCTGTGCGCCAGTCGCGTCCATAGCCTGCGCTGGCACGGTAGTCAATGTCCAGCACGGTGTATCCTTTATCAGCTAAGAGATTGTGAAACATGTATTCGCGGAAGTAGCTGCTCCACCACTTATGAGCGTTTTGCAGGTAGCCGGCACCGTGCACAAATATTACTGCAGCACCGTTGGGTTGAGCCGGTTTGTAAAGGCGGGCATACACATCAGCTCCATCGCGTGCTTTAAAGGTAGTAACAACGGGGTCACGCCATGGATAGGATTGAAATTCATCGGTTAATGATTGTGTTATTTGCCGGGCCTTACCTTCTGTTTTTACAGGTTTGCCTGCCGGCGGATTTTCCATCAGGTACAACTCCCAGGGCTTATTACTATACGAGTACCGGAAGGCAATCCATTTTTCATCGGGCGAAAGCTCAGGCTCATGGGCGCCTGTCAGATACGTAAGCCGTTCGGCTTTACCCCCTGTAACCGCAAGCCGGTACAGGTGTTTTTCACCCGGATGTACTTCATTGGTGATGAGGTAGAAATGCTTCCGGTCGCGCGAAAGCATTACCTGTTGCACCTCATAATTGCCACCGGTGAGTGCGCGCTTTACCTGCGTGCCGGTATGAAAGGTATAGAGGTGTGCATAGCCACTTTCTTCCGACACAAACCAGATTTCCTGGTTATTTACCCATCCAAGACTAAAACCTCCCGGCCCGCCAATCCAGGCCTCATCGTGTTGCCGGTCGATGGGAAATAGTTTTGCAGAAGCCACATCCACCCGCACAATCCATCGGTCTTTGTTATCCTGTGCACGCAACTGCATAACAGCTTGTTTGCCATCAGGTGACCACGATATACCAAAGTAGTTAACCGCGCGAGGCTGAGGTTTTTTGTCTTTGCTTTCTTCTTTATTATTTAGATAAGAAGGCTTTTCAAAAATTCCCGGTAGTTCATCGGTTTTAAATTGAAGAACTGTATCACGGGCAATGTCATATACGTAAAGTTCCTGCATATTTTGAGGAGCACCTACTTTTGTTCGTGCGGTGATGTCTTCGGTAAAGCCACTTTCGGTAACATAGTTTGGCACGATTGTATTTTTGGCTGTGGCACTTTTGGTGAGTACAAAAGTTACGTAGCGTCCATCCGGACTCAAGCGCTGCTGACCTATGTTTTTATCATCCAGATAAATTTCCTTAGGCCGTTTAGGCTCTTCGGTTTTTCGATGCTTGTCGGATGCATCGCGTTTTTCTTTTCGCTCGCGAAGCACCTGGATATAAGCCAGTTGATCCTGGCGTAACCATTTCTGTTGCTCCGATTCCGGTGGTGAGGATGGCTTCTTACCCCTCCGGAAATCAGTTACCTGACTAAACGCACCGGTGGCGATATTCCAGGTGTAGATGTTTTGTTCAGCAGTAAAGACAACCATCTTCTCATCACCCGAGAAATACGGATTACTTTCGCGCTGAACAGTGGCGGTAATGCGGGTTGTTTTATTGGAAGGAATATCCAGCAGGAAGATGTCACCATCCTTATCGTAAACCATTTTGGTATAAGCATTATTGTAAACGCCCGTTGTGGGTAGGGAAAGTCTTTCTGCTTTAGTTACCTTTTGTGGCGTGAAATTGTTAAGCGTGATTTTATAGAGCGAGTCGCCAGGATTTTTATCGGGATTCCAGTTGAAATAAACCGTTTTACTGTCAACCGACCAGCGGATGTTGGAAGGCGATGTGCCGATCCACTTCGGGTCGCGCATGATTTTCTCCACGGTTAGTTCGGTTAGTTGAGCCTTTGCTGTTTGAGTCAGGAGGCACAGCATGAACAGGATTCGCATGAACATAATCAGGTTAAATTTTTGTGCTGAAGATAAGATATATTGCAGGCACGCAGTTCAATATTTACATCAATGAAGATTCGGCTTATTCGTCCGGAAGATAATCCGGCCGTAGCGCAGATTATCCGAACAGTGATGCCCGAATTTGGTGCAGGCGGTAAAGGTTTCGCCATACACGATGCAGAGGTAAACGATATGTATGCGGCATATAGCAGGCCGCGGTGTGCCTATTACGTGTGCGAAGAGAACGGAAAGGTAGTTGGCGGAGGAGGCATCGCTCCGCTGGAAGGCGGAGATGAAGACACATGCGAGCTGAAGAAGATGTATTTTTTACCTGAAGGCCGCGGACGTGGATGGGGGCAACAGGTGCTTGACCTGTGCCTGCAAAGTGCCCGGCAATTTGGTTTCAGGTGGTGCTATCTGGAGACCTTTCATACTATGCAGCAGGCCATGAAGCTGTATGAGAGGAACGGATTTGTTGCTATTCCGGGCCCATGTGGCAATACCGGTCATTTTGCCTGTGATAAATTTTATCGACTTCGTCTGTGAATGTAAGATAAGAACTAACTTAGCCTGATGACGGACATGGATGCGGATATTAAATCAAAGCCTAATCATCAACTTTACCTGCATGTGCTTATGCGCATGACACCCGATGAGCGCCTTGCGAAAGCTTTTGCGTTATCGGCATGGGTAAAACATTTGTTTCTGGAAGGCCTGAAAAAAAGATTTCCGGAAAAGACGAAAGAAGAGATTCATCGGATTTATCTTGACCGGCTAACCAAATGTTACAACCGGAATTATTAAATCGCCTATAATGACCGCCGAACTCTTTCTTCGTTACATCCATTTCATCAGCATATTTGCTATTGTCGGCTCACTGGCATCGGAATATGTATTACTAAAGCAAACGCTTAGCAGGGCGGAACTGAACCGACTGGCCAAAGTGGATGCGGTGTACGGAATAGCCGCAATAACGTTGTTGGCAGCCGGCCTTACTTTATGGCTCGGTGGTTTTGAAAAACCATCAGAATTTTACAGTAAGAACTGGATATTTCATCTGAAACTGACGCTCTTCATCCTTGTCGGATTGCTATCTATTTATCCTACGGTTTTCTTCTTAAAAAATCGAAGGGGCAAACCGGATGAAACCGTTACGGTTCCATCAGTGGTTTTCATCATATTAAAAATGGAACTCGCTCTTTTGTTCATCATACCTGTATTGGCCGGCTTGATGTCGAGAGGAATTGGATATATGGGTTAATCATTTTAATCGAACTATTTTTAATTAATCGGTTTCGTTTATTTCGAATTCAATTATTTTTATAAATAATTGACTATCAGTAATTTTTGTAAATTATCTAATATTTTTTAAAATCAAATTTTCGATTGTTTCGTTTAAAATAGTAGTATTAAGGAAGATAAACACGGCAAGCGTATGGTCAGCGAAATCAAAAAGCCAACAAAAAAGGAACAGCGGGTCGCAATGGAGTCGTATCATGCTTTGGATTCAGCTCTAAAACAGATTTCTTCGGATAATCCGGAAATCGAGATAGAAGAAACTGGCGAACGAATCAGAATCCCAATAAGGGCGCTAAGGTTTTTATCCCGGATTCTGGAAGCTACTGCACACGGGAAACCGGTTACTGTTGTACCCGTTGAATCCGAATTTACAACACAGGCAGCAGCAGATTTCCTGGGATGTTCAAGACCCTACCTTATTAAATTACTTCAGCACGGAGTAATACCTTACACAAAAGTTGGAAAGCACCGGAGAATTCGGTTTGAAGATCTGCAGAATTATAAGCGGGCTATGAAAGATACACAGCGAAAACTGCTTATTGAACTCATGAAGCAGGACGAAAAGTTTAATATGTATGATACATAGCTCACGCTTTTCCTGTGTGCTGGATGCTTGTGTTCTTTATCCGGTTGATGTTCGCGATGTTCTTTTATGGTTTGCTCACTTTGATTTATACACACCTAAATGGAGTAAGCATATTTTAGATGAACTGAAGAATGTCTTGATAAAAAAAGGAATGTCTGATATACAGGCTATGAAACAAATTCAAAGAATAAACCGGGCATTTCCTGATTCGATGGTAAGAAATTATGAACCATTCATCGAAAACCTTAAACTTCCTGATAAAAATGACCGACATGTGTTGGCTGTGGCAATAAAAGCCCGTGCTGACTTAATCGTAACAAATAATCTTAAAGATTTCGATAAAGATTACCTAAAACAATTTGATATTGAAGCAAAAAGTGCGGATGATTTTTTAACGGATATCATTGACTTAAATCATGAAATTGCAAAGCAGGCCTTTTTAACAATGGTTTCAAATAGAGCAAATCCCGCAATAGATAATTATACCATGCTGAATATTTTGCGAAACAGAGGCCTGAGTAAAACTGCAGAATATCTTCATCTGCTTATCTAGTCGTTTATGGTAAAAAAATGGAAGCTTTTTACCTTATTAATACTTTTGCTGGCCGGTTGCTCCGGTAGAAGCAATGAGCATCTCATATGGTCAGATGAATTTTCTTCCTCCGGCCTTCCCGATACCACCAAATGGAATTATGATTTGGGTGACGGCTGCCCGAACCTGTGCGGATGGGGCAATAACGAAGCGCAGTTTTACACGCGTCGCCTGGGCAACGCCCGAGTTGAGAACGGCATGCTGGTAATTGAAGCCCATCATCATCCTGATTCAACGGTACCTTACACTTCGGCCCGATTGGTTACACGCGGAAAAGCGCAATGGAAATATGCCCGAATCGAAGTTCGGGCTCGCCTGCCTAAAGGTCGCGGGACCTGGCCGGCCATCTGGATGCTTCCCTCCGACTGGAAATACGGCGGATGGCCGGCCAGCGGTGAAATAGATATCATGGAACATGTCGGCTTTGATGAAGGCGTAATCCATGGAACCGTTCACACGGAAACATACAACCACATTAAGAAAACTCAACGGGAAGGTATAGTGCGAGTTGACGGGGTTACATCGGATTTTCATGTTTATGCAGTCGAATGGTCAGAAAATACCATTGCATTTTCAGTAGATGGTAAAACCTATTATTCGGTTAACCGGTCTTCAACCGATACATGGAAGGAATGGCCGTTCGATCAGCCTTTTTATCTGATTCTGAATATTGCCGTTGGCGGTTTTTGGGGCGGCATGCAGGGTATTGATGATTCCATCTGGCCCCAACGTATGGAGGTAGATTACGTAAGGGTTTACAAAAGATAATGTTATCAACTGGTACGTTGTGTCTTTAGTAAATCGCTGAACAGGCTGTTGAACAAGGATACCACCAGGCTAAATAACAACGCCCACCAAAAGTTACGCACTTCGAAACCATCAATGAGCCAGTCGGCCAACTGAATCATAAGCGCATTGATTACCAGTAAAAACAATCCGAATGTGACCAGGGTGATCGGGATAGTGAGTATTATCAAAACGGGCTTAATGAAGGTATTGATGAGCGCCAGGATGGCAGCAACCAATAAGGCATAACCATAATGTTCTACCTCCACACCCGGCAGAAGATAAGCGGATAGCAAAACTGCTAAGCCGTTTAGAAAAAATCGAATGATACTGATCATCAGTTAAATGGTAACGCAACTTAGTATTAAACGTAGTTTCGCCATAATGCTTAAAGCGAAGCAATTCAAGAGGGGCCAGTTTGACATTAGTACGTCGGAAAAGCCAATACGTATATTCTATGGACTCCGCGCCCAACCTGAATTAGCGGATCGCTGTTTTATCTGAGCGGAATTCACCCTGCATTTCCGAAAAATACAAAAAACACCTTTACTTGCTGACATGTTCGCTGTGGTGGATATCGAGACGACCGGAGGATATGCCGAGTACCATCGCATCACCGAGATAGCCATCTACCATCATGATGGCAAAAGCATTACGGATTTTTATTACACCTTAATTAATCCGGGCAGAAGAATACCATCGTTCATTACAGGCCTTACCGGTATTACAACCGATATGGTTGAAGATGCGCCTGCCTTCGAAGAAATAGCCGAAGATATTTTGCGGTTACTGGAAGGACGGATTTTCGTGGCGCACAACGCTCACTTCGATTATTCGTTCCTCAAAAAAGAATTTGAAATAGCCGGTATTCGCTGGCAATCGAAGAAGTTATGCACGGTTCGTCTGAGCAGGAAACTCATTCCCGGTTTGCGCAGCTATAGTTTAGGCAGCCTTGCCGAAGCCCTGGGTATTCCGGTGCATAACCGTCACCGGGCCGGTGGCGATGCCGAAGCAACGGCACATATTTTTACCCGGTTATTGCAGCGCGATAAAGAGGGTTATGTTCAGCAATTACTTAAAAGAAATTCAGGTGAAACCATACTTCCCCCCAACCTGTCGAGGTGGGAATTCGACCGGCTGCCGGCTACAACCGGCATTTACTATTTTCTGAACAACCGCAATCAGGTTATTTATGTTGGTAAGGCGCAGCATATCAGGAGAAGGGTAGCCGGGCATTTTACGGGTGTTGCCCAGAACTGGAGTCGTTCAAAGATACGCAACGAAATCCATCATGTCCACTTCGAGCAAACAGGATGTGAGCTTATTGCGCTTATCCGGGAGGCGGAGGAAATCCGAAGGCATTGGCCGAAATACAACCAGGCGCAAAAGTACAAAGTAGAGGAGTGGGGGATCTTTAGTTATGAGGACCGCAACGGCTATCTGAGGCTTTTGGTAAATATGGTTACCCGTAACAGCCGTCCGATAATTCGTTTTTCGACCAAAGGCGATGCCTGGAATTTTTTGTGGAAAAAGGTAAGCGAATACGAATTGTGTATGCGGCTGGCCGGGCTGCAGGAAGGAAACCAAATGTGTTCGGCTGCGGAATCCGGTTCATGCCATGGGGCCTGTTTGGGAAAAGAAAAGCCTGAACCGTATAACAAGCGCGTGCAGGCCATGATCAGTTCAATCAACGATGATTTTGCGCAGCCCGTTCTTCTTCTTGGCAAGGGGCGGACAAATACTGAGTATGCAGTTGTAATGGTTGAAAATGGTCATAGGATATACTACGGTTTTGTTTCAAAGCGCCCGGCATCATCGCAGGCAGACCATTTGCGTAAAAAACTCAAACCAGCCATGGATATTCCGGCCGTTCAGCAAATTGTTCATTCCTATCTTACTAATCCGCGCGATATGGATGTGTTGCTATTATGAAGATGATTTATTTCGCTTTGGATCGCGGTGGTACGTCCGGATAGAGTGAAGGCACAGGATCGCTGACAAATGTTTCTTTTGTATCAATATTCATCATGGATAGTACGCCCGACCAGCCCGCACCGGTATCCATTAACCAAATGCCGCACGAATACACCGGCCGGTCGAACGGAATGGGCGTATGGCCCAGATAAACTTCATCAAAGGAAGTAAGTTTAACATCCATTCCTTTGAAGTAAAAATCAAGCGCCATGTAGGCCAGGTCGCGATGCCAGATTAGTGTTTCTACCGGCTGTTGTTCCAAAGGTTGCCGGGGATTAAATCCGCCATGGACAAACAACCGGTTATCTAAAACAAAATAAGGTAAAGCTTCATTGAGAAACCTTTTGTGTTCTTCATCAGGCTGAAAGTTGTACGATGCCAGGGTGGCGGCACCACCTTGTTTTGTCCATAATGGTTTACGGTCGTTAAACAGCATCCACTCCAGTGTCCAGTAATCATGATTTCCTAAAATGTAAATCAGGTGCTTTAATTTAAGCAGTTCATCAATGGCCTGGCGGGTTTCAGGCCATCCGTCACAAACATCGCCCAAAACAATCAGCCGGTCGGATGCATAATTAAATTGTGCGCGTTGCAGACATTGCAGCAAAGCACGGTACGCTCCGTGAATATCGCCCATCACAAAGGTTCGCATGAACCATGAAATTTATACTTTAGCCGGATAATCCTGAATACAGTATGAACTGGATAGAAGCAGTTGGCCTGACCGGTGCGTTTTTAAGCAGCATCACCTTTTTGCCGCAGGTATATAAAACCTGGAAAACCCGCAGTGCAGGCGATTTAAGTCTGGCCATGGTGCTTATTGTTTTTACCAGCACGATTGTGTGGTTAATATATGGTGTTAAACTGATGTTGTGGCCTGTTATTTTATGCAATGCGGTAATCTGCGTGCTCAGCGCCCTGCTCATCTACTTCAAACTTACATTTAAATAAGCCTTGCCTGTCAACTTCAGGGTAATTATGTAAACTTGCAGATGCTGTCCAAACCAAAAGCTTCAAGATGAACACAGTAACCGTTAGTCCTGCGCAGGAAAAAATCAAACAGGTAATTGCTGAAGTAGGAAAAGTTGTGGTGGGCCAGGAGTACATGGTTAACCGCCTGTTAATCGGATTGTTTACCAACGGCCACATACTACTTGAAGGAGTACCCGGCCTGGCCAAAACTTTAACGGTAAGCACCGTGGCACGTGTGCTTCATCTGGAGTTTTCGCGAATCCAGTTTACGCCCGACCTGCTCCCGGCCGATTTAATCGGAACCATGATTTATAACCAAAAGGAGGGAAAATTTGAAGTTAAAAAAGGTCCCATTTTTGCCAACATCATACTTGCGGATGAAATCAACCGTTCACCCGCCAAAGTACAATCGGCTTTACTGGAAGCCATGCAGGAAAAGCAGGTTACCATAGGCGAAACCACCTTTCAGCTGGATAAGCCGTTTTTGGTGCTGGCTACGCAAAATCCGGTGGAGAATGAAGGTACCTATCCGCTACCCGAGGCACAGGTTGACCGCTTTATGATGAAAGTGTTTGTGGACTATCCCACCAAGGAGCAGGAGCTGGAAATTATGCGCCGGATTTCCAACATGAGGTTCGACTATTCTGTAAGTCCGTTGTTGAGCAAGGAAGATATTTTTTCCATTCGGGAAGAAGTTAACAATGTTAAAATTGCCGAGTCGCTGGAGCGCTACATCATTGAACTGGTATGGGCAACCAGAAGGCCGATGGACTACAAACTGAACGACCTTGCTAATTACATCCAATTCGGGGCCTCACCGCGGGCCAGCATTAATCTCCATCTGGCAGCCCGGGCAGCAGCGTATATCAACGGGCGCGATTTTGTGCTGCCGGAGGACATTAAAGAAGTGGCCGTGGATGTGATGAATCACCGGATAATTCTGAACTACGAAGCCGAAGCCGATAATGTCAGGCCGGCACAGGTCATTAAAACCATTCTGGAAAAAGTACCTATTGTAAAATAATGTTCGGGTTAACACTGCGATAAGGATTTTTTAATGCCATTAACAGACACATAACCAACAAAACTTTTTGAGTGAAATAAAAATCTGATATTCAGCAGGTTAGAGCCCTCCCCTCAGTTAACAATTTCATAACACATACTTGCCGGTGGGGTAATAGCAGGTACGCACCTTTGCGAAAATTTTCCTTATGCGCCCAGGTTTTACCCTTGTTCTGTTCCTGATTACCTCTTTAGCATTTGCTCAGAATGGTTCAATAACAGGAAAAGTTACTGATTCGAAGACAGGTGAACCGATAATTGGTGCCAACGTGTTAATTCAGGGCACTTCGGTTGGAGATGTTACCAACCTGGAAGGGCAGTTTAATATCGCCAATGTTCGGCCGGGAACGTACAATCTGGTTATATCTTTTATTACCTATAAATCCCACACGGTTCCTGATTTGTTGGTTGAAAGCGGCAAAGTAACAACGGTAAATATTTCCATGCAGGAAGATGCTACCGAGCTTCAGGAAGTTGTGGTACAGGGTACACGTGAAATAAATACTGATTTTACGCTTCTGAAATCCATTCGCGAAAGCAAACTGGTAGTTAGCGGGATATCAGCCGAGCAAATTGTTCGGATACCTGACCGCGATGCTGCTCAGATCATGCAACGCGTGCCGGGGGTAAGTATAGTAGATAACCGGTTTGTGATGATTCGCGGAGTAAGTGAAAGATACAACCAGGTAATGATTAATCGGGTAATTGGCCCGAGTACAGAAATTGACAAGCGCTCTTTTTCGTTTGATTTGATTCCAAGCGGAGCAATAGACCAAATCCTCATCTACAAATCCGGGTCACCCGAACTACCCGGTGATTTTGCCGGAGGAGTTATTCAGATAATGACCAAGCAGCCTACTGAAGAAAATTACTTTAAAGTAAACACTTCCGTAGGCTATCGGGTGGGTACAACCTTTAATGGTTTTAACAGCAGCAAAGGAAGTGCAACTGATAAATTCGGCTTTGATAACGGATTTCGCGATTTACCATCCGGATTCCCATCGACAGCAACGCTGCAAGGCTCATCCAGAACATCAACCATCCGCGAACAGGCCGGGAGGATGTTAACCAATAACTTTGACTACAGCACAAGAGATGCATCACCGGATTTTGGTTTAGGCTTTGAACTGTCGCAGAATTTTAAAATCAGAAACATCCGTGTAGGAACACTAACCAGCCTCAATTATTCCAATTCCTATCTGCGAAAGAATGTTGAGTTCAACCGGTATCTTTTCGATGATAATCAAACCGAAGTAAGGTTTTATTACAACGACCTCTATACCGAAAACAACGTCCGCATCAGCGGTATTTCAAACTGGCTCTTTTCATTTAATGACCGTCATAAACTTGAATTTAAAAACCTTTTGAACATTCTGGGTGAAGATCAGAACATTCTTCGGGATGGCCAGGATTTGTTTCTGAATGCAGACCGCTTTTATCGTAATTATTCCTATCACTACCTGAACAGGTTTATCTATACAGGTCAATTACAGGGAACACATAAATTTCTGGATGATAAAAGTCTGACAGTTGATTGGGCGGCCGGATATAACCAGGTGAATCGCAATGAGCCCGACTACCGGCGCTTCCGAACATTCCGGCTTTTGTCCAGCGGTGAAGAGGGTTATCAGATGCAACTTCCGCCCAGTGCCAATCTTTTTGAAACAGGAAGATTCTATTCCACACTGGATGATACGGGATTTGCCGGTAATGTGGGTGTAGAAAAAAAATTTGG
>JANWWN010000062.1 GCA_025055435.1 Cyclobacteriaceae bacterium
CTATGTTGGAAATGCACCAATTACCGGAAATCCAGGAAGAACATTTCAGGTTGCACCCGGAGCCACATTTCGCATGGAAGGAAATCAGCCTTTTCCGACGGGCTTCGGAACTTTTGATCTGGGTACGTCATCTCCGTTTGGGACGGTAATTTATCAACAATCGAATGACCAAAATATAGCCAACCATACCTATGGAAATTTGATTTTAAGAAGAACTGGCCGCACCTATTCCATTCCCAATGTTAACCTTAATGTTGCAGGTAGTCTTACCCTGGGTGATGGTTCGGCAACGGTTACGCTTCAGGACGAGCCCGGTGGCGGGGCCTCCAACCTTACTGTAGCGGGGGACCTGACCATTACATCAGGTGCACGCTTGCGTGCCGATAATAACGACGGAATTTCTACCATAACAGTAGGCGGGAACTGGGTAAATAATTCTACCGCAGGGCCCAGCGTTGGATTTGATGAGGGTACGGGTACGGTAATTTTTAATAGCCCACCCGCTAATACGCTTCAAACAATCGGCGGAACCACTGCAGAAACTTTTTATAACCTGACCCTAAATACAAGTGCTGCAACAGACGTGGTGCGAATACTTAACAACACCAACGTAAGTAACCAGCTTAACTTGGTTCAGGGAGAACTTGATCTAAATTCGCTCACCCTGTATGTAACTAACCCTGCCACCGGTGCGGTAACCCGCACAAGCGGATACGTTAAGAGTGAAGATAACTCCAGCCCCTACGGGACATTGCGTAGACAAACAGGCACAGCAACCGGGTCCTTCCTCTTTCCTTTCGGAAAATCCAGTACCGAATACATTCCGTTTACCATGAACATCACATCGGCCGGCAGCCCTGCAACGGGTTCGGTTTCGGTTTCAACCTATCCTACCGGCACCGATAATACTCCCTATCCGGATGGCGTTACAAACCTGAACGGAACCAGCGGAGGGACATCGGTAGCTGATCGTTTCTGGGTTATTACACTAAATAATTATACCGGTACACGTCCGACTTCAACGATGACTTTTACCGCCACAGCCGCTGAAATCGCTACAACCGGTGCAACTACATTAAATGCACAGCGCTGGGCGCCTTCAAATACCTGGGAGCCTGCATTACCTGGTCAAACGTATAATCCGTCTGCCGGAACGGTTACTGTGCCTAATGTAAGTCAGTACTCACCGTGGGCAATTGCCGATATTTCTTCGCCACTACCGGTAGAACTGAAGTCGTTTGAACTGGTTACGCATGCTGACTTTGTAGAAGTAAAATGGACAACAGCTTCCGAGCTGAACAATGACTATTTTACGGTTGAACGCAAGTTTGAGGACGGAGAACAGTTTGAACCTCTGGCCTCAATACCGGGTGCCGGAACAACGAATACGGAAAGAACCTATCGCTATGAAGATTATTCTATTTCACCGGGTACATGGTATTATCGCATAAAGCAAACGGATTTTGACGGTTCATATTCCTATTCTGCAGTAAAGTCAGTTAAAGTATCGGGAAAGGGTTTATGGCAGGTTTACCCCAATCCTTCTGATGGTGAAGTACTAAATATCCGCTTTACAGTTACCGATTTAAACAAGAACGCCGTTGTTTCCATAATTGATACCCAGGGCAAAAGTGTTCATCTTGAACGGGTCGTAATCCGTGGACTGGATGTGCCTGTCCGGCCTGCTCAGAAACTTCCTGCCGGCGTTTATCTGGTAGTCATTCGCACTTCCGATGATGTTGTTCAGCAAAAATGGATTGTGCGCTAATTTCAGACTTGCCTGTTAGCCAGTAAATAGAGAACAGCCATGCGGATGGCAACGCCATTTTCTACCTGATCCAGAATTATAGAGTGAGGCGAGTCGGCAGCATCGCTGGATAATTCGACACCGCGGTTAATAGGGCCCGGGTGCATGAGGGTAATACGCTTATTCAGACTGTTGAGCATCTGAAGGTTTATTCCATAATACAGTGTGTATTCCCTAAGTGAAGGGAAATATTTCAACTGTTGGCGCTCCAGCTGAATGCGTAAAACATTGGCTACATCGCACCATTCCAATGCTTTCCTTACACTTAATTCAATCCGTACCCCCAGCTCGCGAACATACCGGGGCAGCAAGGTAGGGGGACCACATACCATTACCTCAGCACCCAGTTTTTGCAAGGCAAAGATGTTGGAGAGTGCTACCCGTGAATGAAGGATATCACCAATCAGCGCTACTTTTTTTCCTGCTACGCTTCCCAGTTTTTCCCGAATGGAATATGCATCGAGCAACGCCTGGGTGGGATGTTCATGGGTGCCGTCACCGGCATTGATTACGTTGGCTTTAATGTGCCTGGCCAGAAAATGTGGTGCTCCCGGGCTTGCATGGCGCATCACCACCATATCTACCTTCATGGCCAGAATGTTATTTACTGTATCGAGCAGTGTTTCTCCTTTTTTTACCGAGCTGGATGAAGCGGAAAAATTCACCACATCGGCTGAAAGCCTTTTCTCAGCCAGCTCGAATGAAATGCGCGTTCGGGTTGAGTTTTCAAAAAAAACGTTCGCAACCGTAACATCCCGTAGAGAAGGAACCTTTTTTATGGGCTGGTTAATGATGCTCTTAAAATTATCAGCGGTTTCAAATATCAGTTCAATATCGCGTGTGGTAAGATTTCTTATTCCGAGTAAATGCGACTGACTGAGTTGCGACATAGCTTGAGGTTAAGGGTTGCTAATGAGCCATATTTTGTTTTGTTTAAAACCTTGCGCCTGCAATTCGACCAGCACCTTTTGCGAAGCCATGGTGTTTACCGCTTTGCCGGTGTAATCGGGTGCTATGGGAAGGTCGCGGTTGTAACGCCTGTCAATTAATACCAGCAGCTCAACTTTTGCAGGCCTTCCAAAGGCAAGCATGGCATCGAGTGCGGCACGAACGGTGCGCCCGGTAAAGAGGACATCATCAATTAAAATAACACGTTTGTTTTCCAGGCTGAAGGGTATGCGCAACTCACTTGCTTTATTTATTTCTCTCCGCCTGAAGTCATCCCGATAAAAAGTTATGTCCAGATAGCCCAGCGGAATTTTTTTACGGCACAATTCCAGCAGGCGCTGTTGAATCAGTTCAGCAAGATAGACCCCGCGAGGCTGTAAACCCAGGATTACTGAATGGTCGAAAGTACCGTGGTTTTCAATGAGTTGCTGGCAAAGTCGGCTTATGGTGATATCCAGCAGGTTGGCGTCAAGGATTAACTTTTTCTGCATAAGCCGCCGTAAATATAGAATTTTTGCAGGTGTCAGCGGTACGCCACCTTGTTTATAAAGAAAAACCGCTCACGCGATCGGGAAACAGCGCGGCTGTAAGGCCGTTGTATGCCGTATGCAAGAAAATTTCCCGGGTACCAATATTCAAGTCGTTTGATATCTTCATCTACTTCAGGTTCTTCGGCCTGAAATGACAATTCAAGCGGATTTATTTTCTTGCCTTCGATAACCTGGTTATTTTGTATGAGTTTGTATCGTATCCGGTTATCGAACAAATACAATAAGGCTACCCGGTTATTGCGGTAATCCAGTTTAACAAACTGTTCTAGGTTAAATGTTTTGACATCATTTATTTCAAAGCTGTTATCCCAAAGTAAATTGCCCTGTTGGTCGAAGCCGATTACAACAGCATGGGTATAACGGTATCCATCGAAAATGTATGGCACGTAGGCACTTACTGCCAAACCATAATTAAAACGATCATCGCGTTTATAAACCGGATAAAATGCCTCGCCAAGTAGAATAAACTGATTATCGAACGGAATCAACTGGTGCACCAATATGCGATATTGTAGTTTGGTGCGTTTACCTTTGCTTAACTTTTGTTCAATTCGTTGACGCACTCTTTTTTCCTGACGCGGCTTAAGGTATTTGAAGAAATTTTGTAATTCATAAAAGGGATAGAGCCGGATTTCCTGGTCGCCTTCTTTACTGATTCGTGCGATAAATAACCCGGATGAATATTCGGCTGTTCGCATGCCATACGTCCCGGCTACTACCACATCATCACGGTTGGATTTAATTGAACGTCCGGAAAGTAAGCTTACGTTTTGCTCTGTGCGAAGCAGGGTATTATTCCGGATGTTGCCTGATGCGTCGTAATATTTTACCCAAATGGTTTTGAACCGCGCTCGGGGCTGTGTGCTGATCAGCACATGAAAGGATTGATCGGGATTAACCTGAATCTGCAGCAATTCACCTTGTTCATTGAATAGCCCGGGTAATATGCGCGTTTTGCGTGTGGTAAAATCATAAAATACGACAACCGGAATCCGGTTGATCAGATATCCACCTATCAATGCACCAACACGGTTTACTTCAAAGTGAGTTGGTAAAAAGGGAATGATATTGAATATGGTATCTACCTGATAGCTGCCCGAGTCGAGTTTGATTTTATAGAGTCGAAAATTTATTTCCTTGTATTCGCTGTGAAAAAATAGCATGTATTGATCATACCCTACGTGTTTGGAAAGTATGGGCTGAAATTTACGCTCCACCGGAATTATGTTTTTCCATTGTAACCGGAATGCGGTGTCTAAGCGTTGTAATTCAAGAAAATCCTGCCTTCGTTCTGATTTGCTGCGATACAGCAAAACACCAAACGATTCTACGGGAATAACACGAAACTCTGATTCTCTTACACCCAGCTGAATTTCCAGTCGTTTGCGCTGATCGAGTTGGGCAAAAGTTTGCTGATAGAAGGAGCTGCTAATGAATGCGCACAGCGTTAATGTAAAATACCTGGCGACTGGTATCATCCGCAAGGGTTTTATTCCGAATGCTTTGAACCCCCCAAACATAAAATTTATTCCCATACCAGTATCGAATATATTCATCCCGGTCCTTTTCCTGTCGTAGTTCGTCACCTGTCGATGACAGTTCAATGGATATAACTTCTTCTTTGCTTTCCTGGTTTTGTAAATTAATTCTTTTTACATGCAGATTGGTTTTTCTTTTATACAGGATAAATAAACTGTCGCCCGACAGGTAAAAATCACTCATTTGCCCGACTGATGCGAGACGGATTTCTTCCATCGGATACGAAAAATCCCATAACAACTTTCCCTGGTTGTCAAATGCCAGTACCACCGACCGGGTTACTTTTACATTGTCCTGCTCACGGGACGAGTCTATCGGGTAAAAGGGATTATACCACCGGTTATAAACGGGAGGATAATACAGCGGATTATAAGGGAATCCGTATGGATAAGGCCAGGGATAAAACGTGTACGGATAAAACATCGGGTCGCGCGGGCCGGTTGATGCGGGAATAAAAACTTCGGCCAGGAGAATAAAGCCTTTGCTGGTTTCTTCGAGCCGTATGGGCCGTACGTTATCAAGATAATCCGGAAGGCGGCCGGCTTTCATCATGGTGATAGTTTTTTCCTGAATGCGCCTGCGTTTGGTTTCTTTCAGGTGATCGAGATAGTGATTCAGTTCACCCAGAGCATAGAGTTGAGGCTCTTTCGATTGAAAAGGGTCAACAGGTGCAGCAAAAAAACCGAGCGACTGACGGGAATGTGGGACGCCCCAGGTACCGGCAATCAGCATGTCTTCGCGCTGTAGGGTGCTTACCAGGCAGGTTTGCGGGGCTTTTCGTTCGCCCATGGATATTTCGTTATGAAATAATTCCACCCCTTCCGAGTCATAAATGCGCAAAAGCAGTTTCCGGTTGTTGCGTGATCTCCGGTCCATCAGCAATACGGTAAAGGTATTGTTCTGATTGGTGCGTAAATCGAGCAGGTCGGTATCTTTCTGGAAAAAACCGGGCAATATTTTCAGGCTCTCATTTTCCGGACGGAATAACAGTATGGTGGGTTCATTGTTCATGTAGCCGCCCAGCAGAAAATTTTTTCCGGCACGTATAAACTGGGTCAGCACACAATTGATCTCAGGTTTTATCTCCCAGCTTTTTATTGAATCGCCTTCAATGTGAAAGAGCTGAAATATGCTACGCACCTGGTTGTCAGCCTGACCATACAAAAGATATAAAGCCTCGGGTGTATGTTCGTAGCCCAGCAGGTTTCTACGCTGGTCAACTTCAATTTGAAGGGTTTTTCTTTCGGTAAGTGTGGTATCGAGTAAAATAATTTCCCACGTCCGGTTTCCGCCTTTGAAGGTGTTGGTTTCTCTTACCAGGGCAAGGCCTTCGGCAGCACGTGGAATAATCATGAAGTCGTGATCGTTAAAACGAAGCTCTTTTTCATAACGATGAGGTTGGGTAATCTGTGCCTGTGCCAGCATGACGGGCAACAGGAGGAAAAACATCCGGTATAGCCAAATCATCATAACTTTTCACTGAGCTGGATAATTACATCAAATTCATCGGCACGAACAGGCTGGACCGATAACCGCGGTGAACGAACCAGCATCATCTTATCAAGTTTTTTGGTGTTTTTGATAACGGAGAGCGGTACAGGACTTTTAAGTGACTTAACAGGTGCCAGTTCAACAGCGAGCCATTCGTTATCCTTGGGGTCCGGAAAAGCTTCGCGTGTAACTTTGGCAATACCCTGAATCGATTTATCATCACCAGTATGATAAACCAAAACGGTGTCGCCCTTTTTCATTTCTTTAAGAAATTTTCTTGCCTGAAAGTTTCGGATACCATCCCACACGGTAGTTTTATCTTTCACCAGGTTATCCCACGCGTAGGTATCCGGTTCGGTTTTAACCAGCCAGTAGTTCATAGCTTCTGATTTGTTCGAAATTAATGAAGAAATCAGGAAGGAAAAACCGGCCTGGCGTATGACGGTAGTTTGTATGATTTAATATGCGCGCACCAGGCGACCTTCCATAAAATTAATATAAGCGCGGTTTACTACCCGATTGCCACCGGGAGTAGGGTAATCGCCTGTAAAATACCAGTCACCCAGGTGATTGGGGATGGCTTTGTGTAAATTCTCAACCGTCTGAAATACGATTTCCAACTCAGCCTTCATATCGGCCGGGCGCACAATCTCCGCAATTTTACGACTCACTTCCTCGTAGCTGAATTCCGCATAAAGTTTTTTAACATGATTAACGGGTTCTTTTTCCGAAGCTGAACGCAGACATTGTTCGTACACTTCGCCCAGCAAGTAATCTTTACCGTTTTCTTTCAGCAAGTCAATGATAGCCCGGAATGCTACAAAATCGCCCAGCCGGCTCATGTCGATTCCGTAGCAGTCGGGGTAACGTATCTGCGGAGCGGAACTCACAATAACTATTTTTTTAGGCTCGAGCCGGTCGAGCATGCGAAG
This sequence comes from Cyclobacteriaceae bacterium, assembly GCA_025055435.1. Taxonomy (GTDB): domain Bacteria; phylum Bacteroidota; class Bacteroidia; order Cytophagales; family Cyclobacteriaceae; genus UBA2336. Next base: position 7,269 of record JANWWN010000062.1, read on the forward strand.
GATACTTTTTTCGAGAGTAGTGCCGCGAACAATTGAATCATCGATTACAACCAGCGTATCCTTATTTTTATTGACGACTTCGTAGGTGGTGTCGTAAACGTGGGTTACCAGGTCATCGCGGTGTTCGTCATCGGTAATAAAAGTGCGAAGCTTCGCATCTTTCAGAACAATCTTTTCCACACGCGGCCGGAACGATAATAAATCTTCAACCGGATCGACAGAAGGTTTTCCTTCCAGGATAATTTCTTTCTGTTTGTTAATAAGGTATTCTTCAATGCCCGACATCAAACCGTAAAAGGCGGTTTCGGCCGTGTTGGGGATGTAACTGAACACTGTGTTTTTTAAATCAAACTGAATGGCCCGTAATACCTGAGGCACCAGCAGGCGGCCGAGTTGTTTTCGTTCCCGGTAAATATCGGGATCGTTGCCACGGGAAAAATAAATGCGTTCGAAGCTGCAGGATTTTTTTTCGCCTGCCGGCAGTATGGGGTATTGATCATAATCACCTGACTTATGAATAATCAGGGCATGTCCGGGTTGGATTTCCTGAATCTGGTCGTACCGTATGTTGAAGGCGGTTTTTATAGCCGGTTTTTCGGAGGCCACTACAATCACTTCGTCATCGGCATAATAGTAAGCCGGCCGTATGCCATTGGGATCGCGTACCACAAAAGCATGACCCGAACCGGTAAGGCCAGCCATGGTATAGCCTCCGTCAAAATCTTTGCATGAGCGTTTCAATACGCGTTGCAGGTTGATTTCATTTTCAATGATTTCGGTGATTTCCGGATTGGCGTAATGGTTTTTGTACTTATCATACAACTCCTGCACTTCTTCATCCAGGAAGTGCCCGATTTTTTCCATTACGGTTACCGTGTCAACTTTTTCTTTAGGATGTTGCCCCAGGTTGATAAGCAGGTCAAATAAATCATCCACGTTGGTCATATTGAAGTTGCCGGCCATAACCAGGTTGCGACTCCGCCAGTTATTCTGGCGTAAAAAGGGATGGACGTTTTCAATGCTGTTCAGTCCATGGGTTCCATATCGCAAATGTCCCAACCACAATTCACCGGTGAAGGCTACATTTTGCTTAAGCCATTTTTCATCCCTGAATTTTTCACCACCCGCCTTTTGCGCTTTACGGTATTTCTTACTGATTTTCTTGAAGAGCGCGGCCACCGGTTGCTGCTTCATGGAACGGTAGCGGCTGATGTATCGGTAACCCGGAGGAAGGTCGATTTTGATATTGGCTATGCCTGCGCCATCCTGACCGCGGTTATGCTGCTTTTCCATGAGGATGTACATTTTGTGCATGGCATAGGCCGGGCCGTATTTGGCTATATAATAGGAAAGAGGCTTGCGAAGGCGGATTAGCGCAATTCCGCACTCATGAAGAATCTGGTCGCTCATGCGGGATTTTCAACCCAAAATTACGGCTATTTTGGCTTTTACCCAATGAACTTCATGAAGCTTTGGGAACAGTAAAACTGAACGTGCTTCCCTTACCTTCCTGACTTTCTACCCAGATGCGGCCGTTGTTCTTTTCAACAAATTCTTTGCATAGGATAAGTCCGAGGCCGGTTCCTTTTTCATTGGCAGTGCCACGTGTGCTGTACGGGTTGATTTTGTTGAAGAGGCGGTTTCGGATTTCTTCGTTCATACCAATGCCATTATCCTGTACCGAAACCGTCCATTCTGTGGGTGACTCGGTTGCTGATATTCTTATTTCTCCACCTTCGTTGGTGAATTTTATGGCGTTGGTTAACAGATTACGGATAACCAAATTGATGGTGTTACGGTCGGCATACGCCAGGGCTTTTGCAGGTATATCGTTTATCAGCCGGATTTTCTTTTCGTGCATGGAGTTCATTAACTCAATGTTTTCATTCGCGATTTCGCTCAGGTTGATGGTACTGGCCTGCAGGTTAAGCTTATCCATTTGCAGTAATGTCCAATCCAGCAGGTTGTTCAGTAAGTTTCGGGTGTGCACAAACCGCTTCCGCAGTTCACTGATCGCGGCCGGCATTTCCTCTGGCTTTATTGCGCCTTTATCCATCAAATCTAAAATACCGGCCAATGCGTTTACCGGCGAACGCAGGTCGTGCGAAATGATGGAGAAGAATTTATCTTTTACCTGATTGAGTTGCTCCAGTTCCTGACTGCGCTTTTCGGTTTCTTCCTGGTGCTGCAGCAAAAGCATATTGATGCGTCGTCTGCGCTGACCACTTCGGTAAACAGTGAGCAGTAATATAGCGGTGAGTGCAACCACAACCACAAGAATGTTACGGATGAGTTCCTGCTTTTTAATTTCAGATTGACGCATCTGCTCCAGCTTCGTCAGCGATGCGATGATATCGTCCTTCTCTTCGGTTTCAAATCTTACCTGGTCGCGGAAAAGTTTTTGCTGCATGCTGATGCTGAACAGGCTGTCGCGCATTTGCTGATGTTGGCGATAATGCCCGATCGCTTTTTCAAAATCTTTTTTCTGTTCATATAAGCGGGCAAGTTGTTCATGGCACTTAATGGCCAGTAACCTTGCGTTGAGCTTTTCTGCAGTTTGAAGTGCGCTACGAATGAGTGCCTCGCCCTCGTTAAATTTTTGTTGCTCAATAAATACCATGCCACGACCTAACTGGGCATCAGCTATGCCGTATTGATTGGCAGTTCGCTGATGATAAACGCGGGCTGAATCGTAATAAATGAGTGCGGAGTCGAATTTTTTCTGACGCAGAAAAGCCAGCGCAACTTTAGCCATCACTTTTGGTAACACCTCTGCAACTGTTGATGAAGGGTTTTTCTGCAGCATGCGGAGGCCTTCTTTTCTTCCGAGCATCAGGTAGTGCAAAGCTGAATCGTATTCGTGTAACCTGAGTTTAAGATCGCCCATTTCATCAAAGAAGTAGGCTTCGCCTTCTTCGTCATTAAGCAGTTTACTGATTTTTCTTGATAGCTTTAAATGTTGCTCGGCCGTCTGATACTGGCCCAATTCCTTAAATACGCGTCCGATGTTGTGCAGCGCAATATTCATGTAAATGGAATCCAGTCGGCTGATTTTACCTTTTTGCAACATGCGGTAAGCGCGGGTGAGGTAATAGTAGGCTTCATCGTAAATACCCATTTCGTGGTAATAATTACCGATGTTACTGTAGCTCAGACCCAGATTGGTACTGTCGCCCAACTTAAGGGCGTACTGCATGGCCAGGTTTTCCTGTTCAATAGCTGATGTATAATCACCACTCAGATTAAGTATGAGGCCGTATCTGCGATGCGTAAGGAACTGCTTGCCGGTTAAACCGCTTTCATCTGCGATGCGGATGGCTTCACGGGCGTGAAGTACAGCTTTGTTATAATCTTTTAACATCCAGATGCCGGACAGCTTTAAATGGATGTTGATGATTGTGGTATCCGGATGGTTGTTGGTTAATTCTTTTTCCAGACTGTCGATAACAGAAACCTGTCCGCTTACCGACAGTGAGGTAATGAGGGCGCAATTCAGAATTAAACCTTTAAGCACTTTGCGCATACCATCAGAATAAACACCAAAGTAGTAAAAAGTAGGCCTGAAAATAATCGCCTTTTAAGTAAATCTTACATGACTGAAGTTTTACAAAGAAAGTAATAAAAACAGGGCTGATTGGGTGCGTTTAGTCCCACAATACCTGCTCTTCCAGTTTAACCTGTCTGCCAAAAAATATGCGCGTAGATGATTCGAAGGCTTCAGTATAATCCGACACCATAAACCGGTCGGGCAGGGGGGACTGTTGGTTGAACAGGTCGTGCTGTTGAAGGTATAGCGCTACTGCCCGGGCTACTATTTCGGATGAATCTAAGACAGCTGTTTTTCCATCATAAAATGAAGCAATTTCCTGCTTTATAAGCGGATAATGGGTGCAGCCCAGGATCAGGGCATCGATGTTGCGCAATTCCGGGGCCGAGAGATAACCGGCTATAATATCATGGCTGATGCGGTTGTTAAAAAAACCTTCCTCGATCATCGGGGCCAGCAGAGGCGTGGCTACTGCGTGAAGTGTAATGTTTCTTTTTGTTTCTTCCAGCTTACGCGCATACACACCCGATTGTATGGTACGTCTGGTACCAATAAGGCCGATCTGTTTACCTGCATAATGTTCGCTGACCCATTCAATCATCGGGTCAATTACATTGATGATTTTAATTTTCCGGATGTACTCTTTAAGCAGTTCATAAGCTGCCGAGCTGGCCGAGTTACATGCAATCACAATCACCTTGCATCCCTGCCGGTACAAAAAATCGGCAATCTTTACAGAGTAGGCCTGAATAGCGGCTTCCGATTTATCACCATAGGGTAAATG
>JANWWN010000063.1 GCA_025055435.1 Cyclobacteriaceae bacterium
AACTACCCCACTTTAATTATTTAGCTTTAAATCCTAACAAAAAATTTAAAGGCGCTGATAGGGCTTGTCGCAAGCGGGGCTGACGAGCAAGTTCAAACATTAGTGCTTTCTACTTAAATTTGTGCTTGGCGACAGGTGAGCGCATTTAAGCCCCGCCTGACAACAAGCCCAGAACCGTCTGCATTAATATTAAGTAGAAGCGTTCTTCATAAACTTCATCACCGCATCTGCGAAGTACCCCGCTGCAGGCGGATGAAAGCGAAACCATAATTCCGGTTCGATCAGTTCCAGTTCGGAAACGCAAAGTTTTCCTGAGTTGTCCCATATTGCATCTACACGTGCATAAACGGGTAGGGGAGTGCAGGCACTTACCACCTTTTCTGCAAACTGAATTTCTTCCGGTGAAGGTGTATAATGATGAACCGTCCCGCCAAAATCATCCTGCACGCGGAAGTCGCCCGGACGGGCACGCTTCAGTACGGCGTGACTGTATTTCCCCGCAAACAGCATGAAGGCCACCTCACCTTTTTCCAGGACGGGTTGCTGAAACTCCTGAAGCAACATGGCTTCCTGTTTAATCAGTTTGCTGAAAACAGATTCCAGTTTTCCTGAATCGTTTACAACAAACCGATAGGTATGTCGGGCCGCACCCGACACGGCAGGTTTCAAAATGCATTCCTTCCATCCGGCAGTGCGCACCAGCTCAGCAAGGGTTCGCTGCTCCCCCGGTTCAATGAAAAGTGTCGGTGGTATAGGTATGTTTTTTTGCTGTAAATCGGCAAGGTAGTGCTTGTCCAGGTTCCACCAGATGAGCCCGTGCGGGTTGATGAACCGCGTGAGCTCCTGGGTGCGCCTGAGCCATGCAGAAAATTCAGCAAAGCGGTTAAAGTAATCCCACGTGGTTCGGAATATGGCAAAACGGGTAGCCGCCCAGTCATATTCCGGATTGTCCCAATTTGTTCTGTTAACGGTTAATCCGCGAGCCTCCAGTGCCAATCGTACAAGGCGGTCTTCTTCCAGAATATTCCCGATGTACCAGTCGGTATGCTTTGGATTAACATACCGATGGTCGGTAAGCAAGGTAATGTCGGTCATGTGCTGAAAAACCAAAGTTTAATGGCCAGAATGATAACAGCAACTACCAGGATGCGCCTGATCCACACGTCTCCTTTATCTACGCTCCAGCGGCTGGCGTACCATCCGCCAAATCCCTGCCCGATAGCAAGCACCAGTCCGGTAGTCCAGGCAATTTTATTTTCTACTGCAAAAACTATAATGGCCACTCCCGTGTAGAGTAATGCTGCAAATACCTTGATGTAATTGGTTTTTACCAGACTGAAATGATTGATGTGGCTAAGAGCGGCTATCACCAGAAACCCGATGCCCGCCTGGATGAATCCACCGTAAATGCCCAGCAGTAAAAATGCCAGCACACCTGCCACCTGCGATGCCGCACTCAACCGTTCGGCCTGCTGCTTATACTGAAAACGCTTTTCCAATGCAATGCTCATAACGACCATCAACATGATGACGGCCAGAATGCGGTTAAAGAGTGCATCGCGTATATCTACTGCAAGGCGTGCTCCGATGAAGCCGCCCGCCAGCGAGGCTGCTGCCAGAAACAGGCTGTAGGGCATGGGTAGTTTGATGCCCTTGCTGTTAAATCCGGTAACGGCAAAAATATTTTGCGCCATGATGGCCACCCGACTGGTAGCATTGGCTACCGAGCCGGGTAGTCCGAGAAAGATGAGTACCGGTAGGGAGATAAGCGAGCCGCCACCTGCCACCGTATTTAAAAAACCAGCGACAAACCCCACACCAACGATGAGCAGATACTTGAGGATATCCATTGGCCGGCATTAACGTACACGCGCTGTGCGCACCACGCGTGAAAATACGGATGGAAAGAAGCGCTTCAGGTAAACAGCAAAAACTTCTTTTGCCCCGCCTATGTACACCTCTTCCTTTCGTTTTTCGACAGCGCGAATCATTTTGCGTGCAAACACCCGGGCATCCATGCCCCTGTCGGTTGATGTGTCCATTTTGTTAAGCATGCTGCCGTCGCCGGTTAATGCATGCAATGTAATGTTGGTGCGTATCCAACCCGGGCACACCAGTGTTATAAATATATTTTTACATTCTTTCCACAGTTCGGCCCGCAGTGAGTCGTAAAAGCCATGAAGGGCATGTTTGGCGGCTGCGTAGCCCGAGCGGTAGGGCGTTCCGATTTTGCCCATCACGCTGCTCACCACCACAATATGTCCGGTTTGACGCTGCAAAAAATGCGGAACAATGTACTTGGTTATAGCCACATTGGCGAAGTAATCCACTTCCATCAGCCGGCGGTCAACATCGAGTTGTGTTTCCATAGCCAGGCTGCGCTGACTGATACCTCCATTGAGTATCACGATGTCCACGTGGCCAAAGAGCTGGATGGCTGCATCTGTAATTAATTGAAGGCTCTCACTTTTGCTGAGGTCCATCGGTAGTATGCGGATGTTTTCCTGAGAGCCGGCCGGGCAGTTGCCTTTCACCCGCTCCAGTTCGGAGGTCCGTCGGGCCGACAAAATAAGTTTGTTCCCGTGTTCGGCCAGTTCATAGGTCAGTGCTTCGCCAATGCCAGATGACGCACCGGTAATCCAGATAACTTTATTTTGTAAGTTCGGCATGTATGTTAAAGGTTAGTTCGATCGTAAATCACAAAGTCAAATGCGAATTGATGGCGGTTATCGGCAGGATGATGCTGCCTGGAAATTTCTTTCCATTCCGACAGGTTGAGTTCAGGAAAAAAAGTGTCCCCATCCAGTTCGGTGTGAATTTCAGTAAGGTATAACCGATGGGCGAGGGGCAAAGCTTCCCGGTAAATCTGTGCACCACCGATAATAAATACTTCATGTTCTCCGCTTTTCGCGGCTATTTCCAGTCCTTCGCTTAACGAATGCACCACGATGCAGCCCGGGGCATTAAAATGTGCCTGACGGGTAACTACGACGTTGGACCGGTCGGGCAGTGGCCGGTATTTGGCGGGAATGGACTCATAGTTTTTACGCCCCATAATCACATAATGACCTTTTGTGGTTTGCATAAAATATTTCATATCATCGGGGAGGTGCCACGGTAAATCGTTGTTTCTTCCGATTACGCGGTTGCGGGTGAGGGCTGCGATCAGCGAGATGGTCATGGTAAAAAAGGACGGCAAGATTCGGAAAATTACAACTTATTTCCCCTGAAAAATTCGCCAATGGTCATTCTTCGCTTCCCTTCCGGTTGCAGCTCGAGTATCGAAATTTTTCCGTTTGCTGTGTTAACGTGAAGAAAGTTTTTGTTATCAGTTACATACGAGCCCGCCTCGCCATCTGCGGGTTGATTCACTGTTTCCGTTTTAAAAATTTTATAGGTTCGGTTATTCCACACCGTCCATGCGGCCGGATAAGGGCTCAGTCCGCGAACGAAATTGTGCACGGATAATGCAGGCTGTTTCCAGTTGATGCAACAGGTTTCCCTGAAAATTTTCGGAGCGGTTTTCAGCGGACCGTCAACAACCTGTGGATGCGATGGGCAGTTTCCGGATTCAATGGCCTGTACGGTTTTCATAACCAGACGGGCGCCTTTATGGCGCAGGCGCTCATACAGGGTTCCGGCATCATCGCTGTCATAAATAATTTCGCTTTCCTGAAAGATGATGTGGCCCGTATCAATTTCCTGTTGAATGAAAAAAGTGGTAACACCGGTTTCCTTCTCTCCGTTGATGATTGCCCAGTTAATGGGCGCAGCGCCGCGGTACTGCGGCAGCAGCGAGGCATGCAGGTTGAATGTTCCCAGTTCAGGCATTTTCCAGACCGGTTCGGGCAGCATGCGGAAAGCTACAACTACCTGCAGGTTTGCGTTATAGCGCCTCAGTTCTTCCAGAAATTCCGGTGACTTCAGATTGGCAGGCTGAAGCACAGGAATGTGGTGCTGCATGGCTACCTTTTTAACGGGCGATGGTGTTACTTCCTGACCGCGGCCGCGAGGCTTATCGGGCGCTGTAATAACGGCTGCCACGTGGTAATGATGAGCGAGCAAAATTTCCAGGCTGGGCACGGCAAACTCAGGTGTACCCATAAACACGATTCGCAAAGGAGGCATGCGCAAAGATGCGGATTTTTACCAACTACCGCAGAAAATGAAAACAGCAACCTCAGGCACAGGCATTGCTTAAAAAAAGTAACTGTGCGAAAGGGTTCAGAAACTTCTCCTTCTCTTATGCTTCGAGCATGATACCTGTTATCAGCGCCTTAATCTTTCAACACCCGGCAGCCGAATACCCTGCCTGCTGTTTTACCGGTATGAGCCTGGACACGAACCGTGACTTTCTGCTTTCCGCGTGTAAGCTCAAGCGGAATTTTATATTCCACATCGAAAAAGCGCTGGCTTTCACCGCCCGTAAGTTCCTGGGTGGCAATCTTTACGCCGTCCACCAGAAAATCAAATGCCCGGTTGCGGTCGTCACCGATGTAGGTGCACATCAACGTATTTGGCCCGGAGGGATCGGTTTTCATATCGAACTCAAAATATCCGCCCAGCCGTACTTCGCGCCCGCTTCTTCCCAGCGCCTGACTGGCATACGACCGCTCGGAGGCGCGTAGGTTATGGTCGCGTTCGGGTTGCATTTCGCCTAACCGTATCCAGTCAACTGTACGGTTTTCGATTTCCTGCTGCCGTTTTTTTTCTGCTTCATAGGCCTGCTGCCGTTTTGCCCAGTCGGCAGGGGTAAAGAAATCCCAATACACGTTGTAATAATCTTCAAACACCTTGTAGAACGGAACGAGTTTTACATCCTGCGGGCGTGCCACCTGCTGTGTCTGAAAAGCGAGCGGCTGGTCTGCAATTGGCTTCAGCCAGCTTTGTACGTTGCGGTTGTCGGTAAGCAACACGGTGGTTCCGTACACGGGGTCCGGCATTTCTTTACCCAGTACTCCGGCCAGTACGATGGGTCCATATAAAATCGCAATCCGATTGGGGTTATCGGGTATGGACTCGGTGTACAGGTTCATGGGGAGGTTCAGCGTGAGGCGGTCACCCGTTTTCCATTTACGACTGATGACTAAGAAGCCATCTGCAGTGGTTGTGACCGGTAATTTTTTTCCGTTGATTTCCATCGTCACTTCACCAACTACCCACTTGGGTTTTCTGATTTTTAGTTCCAGGGAGGTTGGTTTCTTTACAGAAAAAACAAAATCAACTTTACTGTTTTCCGGAAACCGGGTTTCCTGCCGGATGATTAGTTCGCGATTTTTCAAGTTTAGTTCGGAAGCAATAAAAAGGTTTACCCACAAGCTGCCATCTTCACCTTCGTAATAAATGCCTTCGTTGTACTTAACATGATTTTCCATTCCGCTGCCTACACAACAGGTAAAGGTATTGAAGGGCGAGCTGAAGGTTTTGCGTGCGCCCATGCGCAGTGGTACAAAGTAGCACATCATGCCGGACTGCGGATGCTGTGAGGCAAGAATGTGGTTATACAATGCCCGCTCGTAATAATCGCCCAGCCGTGCCGATGGCTGGAGCAAAAACAACATGCGTGTAAGCTTAAGCATGTTATAGGTATTGCAGGTTTCGCAGGTGTTATCACTTAACCGGTCGTTCAGCTTTCCGGGGTCACCGCAATACTCATAATTGCTGTTGCCGCCAATAACGTAGGTGTGCTGGTTGACCATGGTATTCCAGAAAAAATTGCCGATGGTTTTATCGGCTTCCGATTAAGTATGCAGGTATCTGCGTACGCATCCGGTTACTTTGGGTATGTTGGTGTTGGCGTGTTTGCCGGGCATTACATCGCGTTGTTTGGCCAGTTCATCCAGAACAAAGCGGTCATGAAACCGGTAGGATAGGTCCAGGTACTTTTTTTCACCGGTAAGTTCATACAGGTGAACCAGTACGTCATTCATTCCTCCATACTCACATTGCAGCATGGCTTCCTGCTGATCGGGCGTAAGGCCGCCAACAATATCGGCTGTCCAGTCGGCCATGCCCTTCAAAACTTTGAGGGCCTGCGGGTTGCCGGTGTGTACATAAACATCGGCAAGGCCTGCCATGACTTTATGTACGGTGTACCAGGGCGACCAGCCGCCATTCAGGTCAAAGCCGGCCGTCTTGATGATGCCACGCTTTACTTTATAAAAGATTGAGTCTTCATTGGGAATAGCGCCTACATAACCTGTTCTTCGGGCCTGCTGGCAACGATCCAGCTCGCTGACGATGTAATCGGTACGTTGCTTAAAGGCATCGGCACCTGTCGATGCATACATCATCGCACAAGCCGACAGGTAGTGTCCGAGTGTATGGCCGGAAAGGCCATCGCTTTCCCAGCCGCGATAGATTTCACCTTTTACCGGAAGACCGGCGTGAAGATGAAACCGGTGCAGCAACCGGTCGGGCTCAAGCGACAACAGGTAGGCCGAGTCCAGGAGACGTGCATGATGAAAAATACTTCCCGGAAGGAGCTTAACCTGTGATAAGGGTACAGCATAGGCCTTTAACGGAACTTTTGGCGATACCGCAACGCCATAAGCTTGTTTTACCGGTGCATACGATTGGGCCGTGGCGAGGGCAAAACAAAAAGCAGAAAGAATAATGATGAGGCTGAGGCGCATGATTAATTTTCTGGAAAGAAAAAAAGAACACCTTAATGAACAACTGTTTCCTGATCAGTGGCGAATTGATTTACCGAATCGGCACCGTATTCCATGTCATTCGGGCCGTTTAACAAAAACCGTTACCAATCTGTCGCACTGTTGCCTTACTTTTCCCATCAAACCCATCGCATCATGAAGAAGATTTATACCCTTGCTGCAGTATTGATTGTGTTTACTGTTGTACATGCCCAGCGTCAGTTGGAGGCAGAGTCGGCTGTAACCACCAGCCATCAGGTTATCATAAAAGGAAAGCCCGTTCCTTATAACGTAACGGCCGGCACCCAGCCGGTGTGGAATGCCGAAGGCAAGGCCATCGCATCGTTGTTCTACATTTATTATGAACGGTCTGATGTGAAGGACCGCGCCTCGCGTCCGCTGGTGTTTTCATTCAATGGCGGTCCGGGTTCGGCCTCGGTATGGATGCACATTGCTTACACCGGTCCCAAGGTACTTGAAATTGATTCGGAAGGCTATCCGGTTCAACCTTATGGCATTAAGGATAATCCGCACAGTATCCTGGATATTGCCGATATTGTTTACATCGATCCGGTGAATACCGGATATTCGCGCATTCTGGATAAAGATGCCAAGCGTGAAGAATTTTTTGGTGTAAATGCCGACATCAAATACCTGGCTGAATGGATGACTACTTTTGTTACCCGAAGAAACCGCTGGCTGTCGCCTAAATACCTGATTGGTGAGAGCTACGGAACAACACGGGTTTCAGGTCTTGCGCTTGAACTGCAAAATGCGCAGTGGATGTACCTGAACGGTGTTATACTGGTTTCGCCTACCGAACTGGGCCTTGAGCGCGGCCCGCAGATTCAGGCAGCCAACCGCCTGCCCTATTTTGCTGCTGCAGCCTGGTATCAGAAAGCCCTGGCACCCGAACTGCAACGCAGGGACTTAACCGATCTGTTGCCCGAGGTGGAAGAATTTACCATTAACGAACTCATACCGGCCATTGCGCGTGGCGGTTTTCTGGATGACAACAAGCGCAAACAGATTGCCGCCAAGATGGCCTACTACTCGGGCATTTCCGAAAAAGTGATTCTGCAACATAACCTCGATGTACCTACTTCCTTTTTCTGGAAAGAACTGCTTCGCGATAAAGGCTATACCGTGGGGCGCCTGGACTCGCGCTACCTGGGCATTGACCGGAAAGATGCGGGCGAACGCCCCGACTACGCAGCCGAACTTACATCGTGGCTGCACTCATTTACGCCGGCCATCAATTATTATCTGCGCGAAGTGCTGAAGTATAAAACCGATGTAAAGTACAACATGTTCGGTCCGGTAAATCCGTGGGATCGCTCAAACGACAACACGGGAATTAACCTGCGGCAGGCCATGGCACAGAATCCCTATCTGCATGTGATGTTCCAGTGCGGTTACTATGATGGTGCCACTACCTACTTCGAAGCCAAGTACACCATGTGGCAACTCGATCCCAGCGGAAAATTCCGTAACCGTTTTCGTTTTGAAGGCTATCGCAGCGGTCACATGATGTATCTGCGCGAAGAAGACCTGGCTACGGCCAACGATCACCTGCGCGATTTTATTTTGAAGACCATTCCGAAGAAGGGACAGCCGGCTAAATATTAACAGGCACTGAGCGTTCAGCAATTGCCGGGCCTGAGGAGAAGCCCTTTGCCATTCTGCCTGTGACTTACCATTGAATGAGCAGTAAGTTGCAGGCAGTTTGTTTCCTGCCTCCTAAGCTATGCTGTCGGCTGGCGCAAAAGGCATATCTTCCACAAAATGGGTTTCTGCGCGTTTGCTGATCATCGGTATCTTTTCCATGGTTTTTACTTCAATCACATAAACGCCAAAATCTTCGGTTACCTTTCCGGTAATGCGGTAAAATCCGCGTCCGCGGAAGGGATATTTCCGTGCTACATCCGGAAAGTGTACGGTGTCAAAAACTTCACCTTCCTCATCGTAAAACGTTCCGAAATACATGCCTTCACCTTTGATGGTGTAGGTATTCTTTACGGTTACCACATAGCCCGGCAGGCAAACCGTTTTACCTAAATGACTTCTTATATCACCTGCCCGGTGGGTTGCCTCAGTTCCCGACACCAGTTTAAACGGATTGCACAGCGGAAAGCCAAGCAGTTCAATCTCATCAAATGCATCTTCCAGCTCGTTGCGCTCCAGTGCGGGCAACGGAAATGTTTTCGGTTCTGTATCGAATAAAGATGCTGCAGGTGTTCGCGCATGCGCCTGACTCACATACAACATGGCTTCCCACAACAACTGCTGTTTTGTTTTTCCGGTGAACCGGAACGCACCGATGCGGATAAGGATGCGCACCTGCTCCAGCGTTGCATTCAGCCTGCGCATAAAGTTGCTTAAACTGATGAACGGGCCGTTTTGCGCGCGCTCTTCCGCAATGCGTTGCGCCAGCCGGGTTTCCAGCCCTTTCAGGTGGATGAAACCCAGGTAGATGGTGTTGCCCGTGATGGTGGTGCGGTACCGGCTGTTGTTTACGCAGGGGGCTTCAATGCGGGCACCGAGCCGGCGCGCTTCGTGCACATAAAATTCGGTTCTGTAAAAGCCACCGAAGTTGTTTATAACTCCTACCATAAACTCCAGCGGGTAGTGGGCCTTGAGATACAGGCTCTGGTAACTTTCCACAGCATAACTTGCCGAGTGCCCTTTGGCAAACGAATAACCCGAGAAACTTTCAATCTCATACCATACGCGCTCAATCACGGCCTCATCGTATCCGCGCTTGCGGCAGTTGTCCATGAACTTATCCTTAATACGCTGAAACTCTTCCCGCGACCGGTATTTCCCCGACATGCCCCTGCGCAGTACATCAGCTTCGGCCAGCGTAAGACCGGCAAAATAGTGCGCCACCTTAATCACATCTTCCTGATACACCATCACGCCATAGGTTTCGCGCAGCAGCTCATCCATTTTCGGATGAATGCTTTGGTAGCTTTTTCCGTTGCGCACGGCATGGAAGCGTTCGATGTAGGCGCGCATCATGCCCGAACGGGCCACCCCCGGACGGATGATGGAGCTGGCGGCAACCAGGGTGAGGTAATCTTCGCATTGCAGCTTGGCCAGCAGCATGCGCATGGCAGGCGATTCGACATAAAAGCAACCCATGGTTTGGCCGGTGCGCAACAGCTGTCTGATTTTTTCATCCTGCTTGAATTCCGCAAACCGGTTGATGTTTACCGCCACACCTTTATTTTGCCGGATAAGCTGAATGCTTTCGCGGATATGCCCTAGTCCGCGCTGACTGAGGATATCGAATTTATAGATACCCATATCTTCCGCGCTGTGCATATCGAAGTGTGATACGGGTAGTCCTTTGGGCGGAACGGTGGTGGCCGTGAAGGCGTAGATGGGCTGTTCGGTGATGAGCACCCCGCCGGCATGAATGGAAATGTTGGATGGAAAGTTCCGGATGATGTCCGCGTAACGACCGATGAGTTCCGTGATGTGATCGTTGTGGCGGTTACGCTCCGGCTCCTCTACCAGTGCATTGATTTCGTGTTTGGGCAAACCGAATACTTTACCCAGCTCGCGCAGCACCGAACGTTCCTGATAGGTTACGTGCGTGCCCAGCAGGCAAACATGGTCGCTGCCATAACGCTGAAACAGGTAGTTATACACTTCATCGCGGTGGTCCCACGAAAAGTCAATGTCAAAGTCGGGTGGGGAGGAGCGCTCCGGATTCAGGAAGCGCTCGAAATATAAATCCAGTTCAATCGGGTCAACGTTGGTGATGCCCAGGCAGTAGGCTACCATGCTGTTGGCACCGCTTCCGCGGCCAACGTATTCGAAGTTGCGGCTGCGGGCAAATTCAATGAGGTCGTGGGCGATGAGGTAATATGCACAAAACTGCTTTTGCCGGATGATGTTGAGCTCATGCTGAAAGCGTTCGCGCAGCGCTGAGTTGGCTGCATCGTAACGTTGCTGAAAGCCTTCCCAGGCGCGGGTGATGAGCAGGTCCCAGTCGCTGGCTTCGCTGCCGGTAACACACCTCTTGTTTTTGTCTTCACCAAGCGCGAAAGATAACGAGCAGGCATCCAGCACGCGTTCGGTGTTGCGCACCAGTTCAGGGAAGTGCTGCAGGCGCTGCTTCAGCTCGCTAACCGGAAGCATGATTTCATCCGCACGGGCGTGTTGTTCCGCGCTCAGTTTGCTTAATATCGTGTTGTAGTGCATGGCACGCAGCAGGCGGTGTACGGCATGATCGTGCCGGGAGGCAAAAGTTACCGGGTGAAGCAGCACAAACTTGTCCGGGGCGGTTTGCCGGGATGCCAGGCGCGCATACCTGCTGAGCTGGTGCAGGCGTATGCCGATAAATTCGTTTTCCCGCAGTAATTCCGGTTCGCATTTGCCGAACGGATAAATGGTAAACGTATCCGGCAGTTCGGGGGCACGCTGCGGAAAGGGCTTTCCCGTGGCCAGGTGGCGGGACAAAAAGCGGTTGATGTGTTCAAACCCCCGGTTGTTGCGGGCCAGTACAACGTACAGCATTTCGTGCGGGACCGCTTCATTCCGGAATTCCACCCCCGCGGCCACGTTCAGGCTGCCTTTGGTGCGCAGCAGCTCGATGTAGGAGGCGGTGTTGTTGATTTCGGTGAGGGCCAGCTTGCTTACCCCGCACCGGTGCGCCTCTTCCACAAGCTGCCGTACGGACAGCGTGCCGTACTGAAAGCTGTAATACGTGTGGCAGTTCAGGTACATGGGTTAACCCGGCAGAAAGCGAAGGTAGGCGGGCTGGAGATAAACAAAAAGAAGCCGGGTTGGTATTGACAAAAGGTGGCAGGGGTGGTTATTTCTGCCCATATTTTAGTATACGGGCCTGAACAGAATTATGCCCGGTGGGTTTAGGCGTTGCTAATAAGATTTATTATTAACTGAATCATCAGC
>JANWWN010000064.1 GCA_025055435.1 Cyclobacteriaceae bacterium
AAGTTTTAAAGTTCAATGTTTAGTATCTTTCATTCTGGTTTTTTTATTCACCGAAAAGAGGCTTTAATCTCACTTCGGTTAAATGATTTCCTTCTACCTATCTTCCAAGCATTACAAAAAGCCTAACTCTAACTTGGCTGCCTCGCTCATCATGTCCTGCGAATAAGGCGGATCGAAGGTTACTTCTACCTTTACATCGTTTACGCCTGGAATTGCTTTTATTTTTTGCTCGACCTCACCCGGTATAACTTCTGCCGAAGGGCAGGAAGGAGAGGTCAGTGTCATCAGTACATACACATTGTTAATAGGGTAAACATTGATTTCATAAATCAGACCCAATTCGTAAATATCCACCGGAATCTCCGGGTCGTAAATCGTTTTCAGGGCCTGAACGATTTTTTCCTTCAGGTCGGGAATCTGCATGCTTTCCGTTGATGTTTTTTCTTCGCTCATACTTCCTGCTTGGTTTTCAATGCCAGTGCATACAGTTTAATTTGTTTAACCATGGCTGCGAAGCCGTTACTGCGCTGGGTGCCGATAAAACGCTCCATGCCGATTTTTGAAATGAAATAAAGGTCTGCATGGATGATGTCATCCGGAGTCTGACCGTTAAAAATCCGGACCAGCAAACTCACCAGTCCTTTCGTTATGGCGGTGTTGCTGTCGGCCGAAAACCATACCCGGTCATTTTCCAGCCTGGCCGTAAGCCACACTTTCGACTGACACCCTTTCACCAGATTGTCATCGGTTTTATCGGCTTCTTTCATGGGCTCCAGCTTTTCTCCCAGCTCCATGATATAAAATAAGGTCATTTCGGTATCGCCCTCCAACAGGGCAAACTCGGAAATGATTTCATCCTGTAGCTGGTTGATGGTTTTCATCGCATAAAATTAATGACACGCCTTACGCCTTCGGTGAGCGCGTCAACCTCAGCAAACGTATTGTAAACAGCAAAGGAAGCCCGCACGGTTCCTTCAATGCCGTAGCGGTCCATCAGAGGCTGGGTGCAATGGTGCCCGGTACGCACCGCAATACCGCGTGCATCAAGTAACTGTCCTACATCGAAGGGATGTATTCCATCAACAACAAAAGAAAGGACACTTACCTTTTGAGGGGCCGTGCCGATAAGGCGTACGCCCGGAAGACTTCCTACTTTTTCGGTGGCATATCGGAGCAGCGCCTGTTCGTGCTGTTCAATAACATCACGACCTGTTTGCCTGATGAATTCCATAGCCTTTCCGAAAGCAATTACATCGGCAATGTTGGGGGTGCCGGCTTCAAATTTATACGGCAGGTCGTTCCACGTGGTCTTTTCAAAGGTTACCTCTTTTATCATTTCGCCACCTCCCTGATAAGGGGGCATTTTTTCGAGCAGGTGACTTTTCCCATATAAAATACCTGTGCCGGTAGGGCCGTACATTTTGTGAGATGACAGGCAGTAAAAATCACAATCCAGTTCCTGAACATCTATTGGTAGATGCGCACCGGCCTGTGCGCCATCAATCAATACCACAGCGCCAGCTCCATGCGCCAGACGAATAATTTCTTTTATGGGATTAATCGTTCCCAAGCTGTTGGAAGCATGATTTACGGCAACAATGCGTGTGCGGGAACTGAGCAGTCGGGTAAAGGCTTCCAGGTCGATTTCTCCGCTCTCGCTAACGGGTATCACTTTTAGTTTGGCACCTGTTTGCCCGCAGATGAGCTGCCAGGGAACAATGTTGGAGTGATGTTCAAGACCGCTGATAATCACTTCGTCATTGTTTCTGAGGAACGCCCGTCCGTATGAGGCGGCCACCAGGTTTATACCTTCGGTAACGCCGCGAACAAAAATTATTTCCCGTGGAGATGCGGCATTAATGAAAGCGCGGGCCTGTTCGCGTGTGTGTTCGTAGGCCTTTGTTGCTTCCTCGGCCAGCGTATGAATACCGCGATGAATGTTGGCATTGTAGTTTCGGTAGTATTCGGCAAGCGCTTCAATTACGCTTATTGGTTTCTGACTGGTGGCCGCGTTGTCGAAATAAATTAACGGCTTACCGTTGACTTTACGATTCAATACCGGAAACTGTTTCCGGATTTCATCAACATTCAACGCAGTTACAGATGCTGGGTTCATTGTCAGAAACTGTTATGCAGTCGATCACGGATCAGGGTATCCAGAAAGTTCTTTATGCCATCGTGCGGCAAAGTTTCAATTACTTCGGCTGCGAAAGCATAAAGCAACATAGCTTTTGCAGTTTCTTTATCAATTCCGCGGGCGCGCAGGTAAAACAGGGCATCTTCATCGAGTTGTCCGACCGTGCATCCGTGCGAGCATTTCACATCATCAGCCCATATTTCCAGCTGAGGTTTGGTGTGGGCAACGGCCTGGTCGGACAGCAACAGGTTGCGGTTCGACTGAAAGGCATTGGTTTTTTGTGCACCCTGACGAACGTATATTTTTCCGTTGAATACGCCATTTGATTTTCCATCGAGCACACCCTTGTACAGCTCATTGCTAAAAGCATTCGGCTTGCGGTGGTCAACTACGGTGTGATTGTCGGTGAAGGCATTATCTTTTAATAAATACAATCCGTATAAATGGCTTTCGCATGCTCCGTCGAGTGCTACACGCGTGTTATTCCGGATGAACATGCCTGACAGGGTGATGACATAGCTGTTCAGCAAACTTTCGGCTTCCTGCCAGAACTGATTGTGCAGGTATTGGATGTGGTTGCTATCATCGGTTTGTACAACCACGTGATTAACAGAAGTTTTTTCGCGCAGAAGAATCTCGGACACCGTGTTTGATATTACAGCATCCGAGCCCTGCGTAAACCATTTTTCAACAATGGTTACCTTACTGTTTTTACCGGCGATAATGAGATTTCGGGTAATTGATTTTACCTGACCGGCCGTGGCATCGTGCAGATAATAAAGGATGATGGGTGTATCTACCGTATAATCTTCCGGTATGTTGATAAAAATTCCATCAGTCCATGCGGCCGTGTTCCAGGCGGTAAATGAGTCGGATTTGAAGTCAGCATATTTGCCAAGATGATCCGATACAACCTGCAAATCCCTGGCCGTATGCATCGGTATAATGTCAATACCCTGTGGTAACTGCGATTGTTTGGCTACAAATTTTCCGTTCAGAAAAACCACCTGATAAGCAGGAATTGAATTCAGCTTCCATAGCTTTTCATCCGGAACTTTGCCTTCTGACTGAAAGGGCAGGGAAGGATTAATTGATTTTTCAAGAACCCGGCTAATGGGCGTATGTTTGTACTCTTCATTTTTAGGACCCGGTAGTCCAAGCCGGATAAACTCCTGCAAGGCCTGTTGTTGCAGGCTGTTCACTGGCATTGCTGAAGCAGCCAGTGTATCCAGAATTTCGTTGTGAACCGATGCGTGCGTCATGCTACCTCAGCTTCGCTTTTAATCCAGTCGTAACCTTTGCTTTCCAGTTCCAGGGCCAACTCCTTTCCTCCTGATTTTACAATTCTTCCTTTATATAGAACGTGCACAAAATCCGGAACAATGTAGTTCAGCAGGCGTTGGTAATGCGTTACAACAATTATGGCATTGTCTTTTGAGCGGAGTTTATTTACGCCGTTGGCTACAATTTTCAACGCGTCAATGTCCAAACCCGAATCGGTTTCGTCCAGGATGGCCAGGCGGGGTTCGAGCATGGCCATTTGGAAAATTTCATTGCGTTTTTTCTCGCCTCCTGAAAATCCTTCATTCAGGGAACGGCTTAGTAAAGCCTGGTCAATATCCACCAGTTTCATTTTTTCCTTCATTAATTGAAGGAAAGAAACAGCATCAAGCGGTTCCTGACCGCGGTGAATACGCACCTGGTTAACCGCTGTTTTCATAAAGTTTATGGTGCTAACGCCAGGGATTTCAACCGGGTATTGAAAGGCGAGAAAAATTCCCTCGCGTGCCCGCTCATCCGGCTCCATTTCCAACAGGTTTTTACCGAGATATTCAACAGAACCATCGGTTACTTCGAAATCTTCTCGGCCTGCCAGCACGGCAGCCAACGTGCTTTTCCCCGAGCCGTTGGGGCCCATAATGGCGTGCACTTCTCCGGCTTTAACTTCAAGGTCAATTCCTTTCAGTATTTCTTTATCTCCAACCCGGGCATACAGATTTCTGATTGTCAGCATTTCTTTAATATGGTTTTTATTTAGTAAATGTGAGATGTTGGTTGATTGAATTTTACACTCTGATAAACCGCAACCTTCAGGCGATTATCCCACGCTTCCTTCAAGTGTCAGCGCCAGTAATTTTTGTGCCTCCACGGCAAACTCCATCGGCAACTGGTTCAGTACTTCTTTTGCATAACCGTTCACAATCAACGCTACAGCCGATTCTTCGTCAATGCCGCGCTGCATGCAATAAAAGATTTGGTCTTCACCGATTTTTGAGGTTGTTGCCTCGTGCTCCACGCGCGAAGTGTTGTTTTCAACGTCAATGTACGGGAAAGTATGTGCACCGCACTTATCGCCCATCAGCAGCGAGTCGCACTGGGAAAAATTACGGGCGTTGGTTGCGCGTTTTAAGATGTGTACCTGACCGCGGTAGCTGTTTTGTGAGCGACCGGCTGATATACCCTTGGAAACAATGCGTGACCTGGTGTTCTTTCCGATGTGCACCATCTTGGTGCCGGTATCAGCCTGTTGGTAATTATTAGTTACAGCTACGGAGTAGAATTCTCCGGAAGAGTTATCACCTTTTAGAATACAGGAAGGATATTTCCAGGTGATGGCCGAACCGGTTTCCACCTGCGTCCAGGATACCTTGGAATTCTCACCGGCACATAATGCACGCTTGGTAACAAAGTTGTAAATACCTCCCTTTCCTTCTTTATCACCCGGATACCAGTTCTGCACGGTGGAATATTTTACATGTGCATCTTTCATTACATAGATTTCCACAACCGCTGCATGCAGCTGATGTTCATCGCGCATGGGAGCTGTACAACCTTCCAGATAGCTCACATATGAACCTTCATCGGCTACGATGAGTGTACGTTCAAACTGACCGGTGTTAGCTGCGTTAATGCGGAAGTAGGTGGAAAGCTCCATCGGGCACCGGACACCTTTGGGGATGTAGCAAAATGAACCGTCGCTGAAAACGGCCGAGTTAAGCGCAGCAAAATAATTGTCGGTCATGGGCACGACCGAACCCAGATATTTACGAACCAGTTCAGGATGCTCACGAACAGCTTCACTGAAAGAGCAAAAGATGATACCCAATTCAGCTAGCTTTTCTTTGAATGTAGTGGCAACCGAAACGCTGTCGAGTACAGCATCTACGGCTACCCCGGTAAGACGTTTTTGTTCAGTTAATGAAATACCGAGCCGCTCGAAAGTGCGAAGCAGTTCAGGGTCAACTTCATCAAGGCTTTTAGGACTTGCCTTTTGCTTGGGCGCGGCGTAATAAATAATGTCCTGATAATTGATTTCCGGATAGGTGACATTTGCCCAACGCGGCTCTTTCATTTCCTTCCAGATGCGGTAAGCTTTAAGGCGCCACTCCAGCAGCCATTCGGGTTCCTGCTTCTTGGCGCTGATGAATCGGATAATATCTTCATTCAGCCCTTTCGGAGCTGATTCCATTTCAATGTTGGCGGTCCACCCGTGTTCGTATTCTTTCGAGGTTATCTCGTCTAAAATGTCGTTGTCTTTTGCCATGGCGTCTATTTAGACTGATTTCAAATTAAAGCTCAAAGATAAAACAGAAAGGCCGAAAAATGGTTCTGAAAATCAAATAGTTTACAAGTGGAAGGAGAGGTTGCGGTCCAGGCTTTCTTCCAGCGAAATCATCGTTTCCGTGCGTTCAATGCCCTCCACCTGCTGGATGCGGTCGTGCAGCACTTCTTTTAAATGATTGGTATCGCGGCAATGAATTTTCAGGAACATGCTGTAATTACCTGTAGTATAATGAATGCTTGTGATTTCGGGTATGGTTTTAAGCTGAGCCAATACACTGTCGTATAAAGCGCTCTTTTCCAGGAAGATACCAATGAATGCTGTGATGTCATAGCCCAGCCTGGCATAGTTGATTTTAAGGGTGGTTCTTTCAATGATGCCGGCCTGTTCAAGTTTGTGCACCCTCAGGTGCACCGTTCCGGTTGACACATGTGCTTTGCGGGCAATTTCCGAGAGCGGACGTTTTGCATCCTGAACCAATAACTCCAGGATTTTTCGGTCGGTTGAATCAATTTTAATAGAATAGTCTTGTATCATCTGAATTTGAATTTTATTCAATTTTTAGTCAAATTATTAAAAATATTATAATTTTTTAAAGTATTTATTGAAATGAAATTCGATATTATATCTCTTTGCTGCATAGAATTTCATTGTAGGGTGTTGAAATTGGCAGACAAGCCCTCCTGTCCCGGGGGTGGGGAGCAAGGGATAAACCCGGTTGCAGACCACTAAGCTGCTTCGGGCTAACCTCCCCGTGCAGGTTCGAATCCTGCTCCTACAGCCAGCCATTTTTACGAGGTTAGTTTTAGGCAAACGAAAAACCTCCCGCCTGTGTGTGGGAGGTTTTTTATTTCAACCGCACGATGTATTTTACAATCCGATGTTTTACTAATTAACCTTCGTTTGTCATGGCTGATTTTCCCTGGATTAAACACTACCCAAAAGGCATTCCTGCTGAAATCCACCTATACGATTACAATTCGGTTGTTGAGTTATTTGAGGACACCGTAAAAAAATATCGCGACCGCGTTGCATTCGAGAATATGGGCGCGCAGCTCACCTTCGCTCAGGTGGATGAGCTTTCGCGAAACTTTGCAGCGTATTTGCAATCGTTGGGCCTGCAGAAGGGCGATCGTATAGCCATTCAAATGCCTAACCTTCTTCAGTTCCCTGTAGCTTTCTTTGGTTCGCTTCGTGCCGGGCTCATCGTGGTAAATACCAACCCGCTTTACACGCCTCGTGAAATGGAGCACCAGTTTAAAGATTCGGGTGCGAAGGCTATTGTAATCGTTGCCAACTTTGCCAATAACCTGCAGCAAATTATTCACAATACTTCTATTAAGCATGTCATCATCACCGAGTTGGGCGACATGCTGGGCGGCCTGAAAGGTGCGCTGGTGAATTTTGTGGTGAAGCGCGTGAAGAAAATGGTGCCTCCATATGCATTACCGGGAGCTATTCCTTTTAAGCGCGCATTGAAAGAGGGCTCAACACTTCCTTATTCAAAACCCGAAGTAACGCTGAAAGATGTGGCGCTGCTGCAGTACACCGGTGGAACCACCGGTTTGTCGAAAGGAGCCGCTCTTTCACACGCCAATCTGGTTGCGCACAACACCATGATTACGCATTGGTTCAAGCCTTATCGCGGCTCTTCCGATGAACAGGATATAATCATAACTGCATTGCCCCTGTATCACATCTTCGCGCTCACCGTAAACGGACTGTTAAAATTCAGTGTAGGCGCCAAAAACGTGCTGATTACCAATCCGCGTGATATGAAGGGCTTTGTTAAGGAATTGAGCAAGCACAAGTTTACCATCATTACAGGAGTAAACACCCTGTTCAACGGATTACTCAATAACCCCGACTTTGCCAAACTCGATTTCTCGCGGCTGAAAGGTGCGGTGGGAGGCGGTATGGCCGTGCAAGACGCAGTTGCCGACCGTTGGGAAAAAGTTACGGGCAAACCGCTCGTGGAAGGCTATGGTTTAAGTGAAACAAGTCCTGTGTTGTGTTGTAATCCGCTGGACGGAACCCATAAACGCGGCACCATCGGCCTGCCTATGCCCAGCACGGAAGTAGCCATTTTTGATGATAATGGCAATCAGCTGCCCCAGGGTCAGATAGGTGAAATATGTGCACGCGGTCCGCAGGTCTTTTCCGGCTACTGGGAAAAAGATAACTCGGATGTGTTCTACCCGGGCGGATGGTTTAAGACCGGTGATATCGGTTTGATGGATGAAGACGGATTCTTCAAGATCGTTGACCGGAAAAAAGACATGATTAAAGTATCCGGCTTTAACGTGTATCCTAACGAGGTTGAAAATATTATTGCGGGTCATCCCAAGGTGCTGGAGGTAGCTGCTATCGGTGTGCCGGATGAACGTTCGGGTGAGGTAATCAAAGCATTTATAGTTAAGCGCGACCCAAGCTTAACGGAGGAAGAGTTAAGGGATTATTGTCATAAAAACCTTACCAATTACAAAGTGCCGAAATATTTTGAGTTCCGCACGGAGCTGCCCAAATCGAATGTGGGCAAAATTATCCGTCGCATGCTCCGCGAAGAACAGAAAAGCTGATTGTTGTCAGTTAAGTGAAATTTAATTCGCTTACGGGTATTTTTCATACCTCACCGTCCTATTTTTGCGCCTTAAAATGTTTTATGCGTATTCTATTCTTCCTTTTACCGTTACTTTTAATTCTCACAGCTGGCAGCAACCATCCAAGTCCCGAAGATTTTGCGACCTACGATTCATTGCGTTATCCGCAGGAGGTGCACCTGCGCAATTTACGACAGCTGACATTCGGAGGCGATAACGCCGAAGCTTACTGGAGCTTTGATGGCAAGTTACTCACATTCCAGTCGAACAATAAGAACTGGGGTGTTAAATGCGACCAAATCTTTTACATTCCTGCAGATGGAATGAAAAGTGCTTCTGGTACGCGGCCTCCCTTAATCAGCACGGGCCTTGGCCGTACTACGTGCTCTTATTTTCTTCCAGGAAACAAGCGCATACTTTACGCTTCCACACATTTGGGAGGAAAAGAATGTCCGCCGGAACCTGAGCGTGCGCCCGGCGGGAAATATCTCTGGCCCATTTATGATTCGTACGATATTTTCGTTGCTGACCTGAAAGGGAAAATCATCAGGCAACTTACCAACACACCGGGGTACGATGCCGAGGCTACTGTTTCGCCCAAGGGAGATAAAATTGTTTTCACCTCCATGCGCAATGGCGATCTGGACTTGTACACCATGGACCTTAATGGCAACAACGTTAAGCAGATAACCTTTGATTTGGGCTATGACGGTGGCGCATTCTTTTCGCCCGATGGGTCAAAAATTGTTTTCCGTGCATCGCGACCTAAAACAGAAGAGGCAAAACGTGAATATCTGGAAAACCTGAAAAAAGGCCTGGTGGCGCCTACTGAAATGGAGATTTTTGTTTGCAATGCCGATGGTTCAAACCTCCGTCAGGTAACGAATCTGGGTAAGGCCAATTGGGCGCCATTTTATCATCCCTCGGGGAAGAAGATTTTATTCAGCTCCAACCATGCTTCATCGCGGGGATTTCAGTTTAACCTGTACATGATAAACGAAGATGGTACCGGATTGGAGCGCATAACTTTCGATCCGGTATTTGATTCATTTCCGATGTTTTCGCCCGATGGAAAGAAGCTGGTATTTTCCAGTAACCGCAACAACAACGGTACCCGCGATACGAATCTGTTTATTGCCGATTGGGTGGATTAACTTACCCGGAGGTTGTTCAAACCCATAGGGTTTTCTAATTTGCAGGTAAACCGCTTCGTATGATTGGCTTTTTTGAACATCAGTATCTCTCGTACAAAAAAAATCACATCAAAAATCTGCTGGCCCTGGCCCGGGCTGATGAGCATACGGATGAAAAGGAAATTGAGATGCTCTATAAAATAGGAAGGAAGTACGGTTTAAAGGATTGGCAAATTAAAAATCTGATTGATGGTTCCGAAACATTTGAACTGAACATCCCGGATAACTTTAATGACCGCATGAATTTGTTGTACGACCTGATGCTGATGGTTTATGCCGATGAGAAAATTGAACCGCGAGAAATCGCCTTCTGTCAGGATGTGGCTAAACGATTTGGTATGAAAAAGGAAATTGTACCCTGGCTAATCGATATTTTTTCTCACGGTACGCCGCCACCTCCCGATGAATGGGCAGAAATCAAACGCGAAGCCATGGAAAAATTTTTCGAAGAAAAAGATGCAAGAACTGCAAAGTGAAGTTCTGAACTTAAAAATCAGAAACTTGGGTAAACAATGAATGACCCTTTTTTTTTAAAAGAATATTCCCAGTCCGAAGTAATTATCAATCATCAATACCGATAATACCCCCAATACAGCCGGGCACACGTAGCCAATCATGATGTTGAGATACTTTCTTGAGAACGAGCTCTTGTAGCCCGGGTTTCCGATGGCCAGCTCGGCATCCATATTTTTCAGTTTCCACGTGGTAATAACAAAAATGCACATCAGGCTTCCGCCTAGGGTCAGGCTGATGTCGCACATATCAGATATGAAAGTGAGGAAGTCCCTGCCCAGGTAAAAGGGAAGTGAGCTGAAAGCCTGTACCGTTCCCTGGCTGAGCATGGTGGGTAATCCCAAAACAAAAATCAACAGAGCAAGCAGCCAAACTACCCGCTTGCGGTTAAGTTTCAGTTGGTCAACCATATAGGTTGTTGGTACTTCAAGGAGCGAAATCGTTGATGTTAAAGCGGCAAAGCACAGCAACAAAAAGAATGAACCTCCGACAATCCGTCCAACAACAGGACCCATGTCATGAAAAATTTCTGGCAGAACAATGAACACCAGCGCAGGGCCTTCGGTGGGAGAAATGTTCTGTGAAAAAACCATAGGGAAAACCATAAAACCGGCCAGAAAGGCCACCATGGCATCGGCTGACGAAATAATGGCTGCCGACTTAATAATGTTTTGTTCCTTACTTACATAAGATCCATACGTTATCAAACAGCCCATACCCAGCGATAGTGAGAAAAATGCCTGCTTGAGACCATCATAAATGGTTCGTGCATTGATTTCATTCAGCTCGGGCACCAGATAAAACTGTACCCCGGCCCATGCATTGGGCAATGTCAGACTGTAAATAATGAGGAGAACCAGTAGAATATACAGGGTTGGCATCATGATTTTGTTGGCGGCTTCTACACCACGCTGAATACCTCTGGAAACAATAAGCGCAGTGATTACCATGAAACCCAGCGAAAACCAGATGTTGTCGCTGATGTCGCGAACATAGTTGCCAAAGAAGCCCTTGAAGTCGGGCTCGTTTAAAAGACTTCCGAAAGAAATTTCCAGGAAATAGCCAAATGCCCATCCGGCTACCACATTATAAAAGGAGAGGATGAAAATACCGGCAAGAATGCCAAACAATCCCAGATACCCCCACCGCTTTCCGCCCAGTAACGTGTATGAACCGTAAGCATCGCGCCCGGCTGCCCGGCCGATAGCTATTTCACCCACCATGACAGGGAAGCACAACAGAAAAATAAAAGCCAGGTAAATCACCAAAAATGCAGCACCTCCATTTTGGCCGGTGAGGTAGGGAAAGCGCCAGATGTTGCCCAAACCAACAGCCGATCCGGCGGCCGCCAGAATAAAACCAATGCGCGAGGTAAAGCCGGCACGTAACTCCATGAAGTTGGGGGTTAGGGTTTTATTTAAAATGCGAAAAATAGACCCTAAACCGAAATAAACAAAAGTGCGTTCTGTTAA
>JANWWN010000065.1 GCA_025055435.1 Cyclobacteriaceae bacterium
CGATAAAGGAACAACAGGCGCAAATAGACGAGCTGCGCAGAGAGATAGCGGAACTCAAGAGATTAGTCAGATCCGTTCAGTCAACATCGGTATCTGCCAGTGTAGGCAATAATTAATAAGCCCATGAAAAAACTGATCGTTATTTGGCTCAGTTTCCTGGTTCATTTGGAATTTGCAGTAAGTCAGCAAATTTCCCTGCAAACCTTTAACGCAGGTGGAACGGCTACTTTTCTGAGTGGTAGTGTAGCATCATTCGGAACCATCGGCCAGCCCATGGTTTTGCCACGTATTACGGCCACTTCGAACGGTGCAGGCATTAACGTTGCCGTTGAAATTATGTTTGATGTTGCCATTGACAATAACCCGCCATCTTTTGCTGGTAGTCCTTCGGTGACGCTTACAAAAAGCGCATCCAGCATACTGAACATAAACGCCACCGATGCCGAAAGCACACCTAGGGTATACCTCTATCATCGGCCCATTGCCGGAGGCGGAGCCTATGATTCTACCCAGCTTACACTCTCATCCGGAACAACATTTACCATCGATGTAAACAATCTTCCCGCCAGTGAAGTGGACGCCATGGGTATGGAATATTACCTGAAGGCATTCGACTCCAAGCCCAATGTTGCCCGCCACCCATCCAGCGGAACACACTTTGCCCGCATGATTGATCCCGATGCCAAAGTGCCAGCCGCGCTCCTGTCCTACGGTAATCAGGTAAGTAATTACCGCATGATTTCCATCCCCTATCCGTTGAGCGGTTCACCGGCTGATGTATTTACTGATTTAGGGGCTGCCGACCAAGCAAAATATCGCCTTTTCCGTTTTGAAAGCAACCAATCCTACGCTGAATACCCGGGAGGTTTCAATACAGTTGACCGAGGAAAAGGTTATTTCATAATTCAGTCAATTGACCGAAATACTGTGGTTCTAAAAATGGGTTCCCAGACAGCTCCTTCCAATTCCCGTAGTAACCTGTACCAAATGAGCCTTCACCCCGGATGGAACCTCATCGGCAACCCGTACACCACACCAATTAACTGGGATGATGTAAAAAATTTCCCGGGCAATAACGGCAGCGCACTTGGAACATTGAAGATTTGGGGAAGCAGCGGCTACTCCAACGCAACCCAGCTTGAGCCTTTTCAGGGCGCGTTTGTAAATGTTACCGGAAGTCAAACCATAACCATTCCTTTTCTCGGACAAACCACTCCGGGAGGAAGAAGGAAACCGGAATTCACGACCGACATCAGTCAGCCCAACTGGAAGGTTTCCCTAACACTCCGGCAACAGGATTTGATAAATTCCCTTAGTGAGTTTGGCATGCACCCTGTAGCTTCGGAAGGATTGGATGAAACCGATGACTTCAATCCGCCGGCTCCGTTTGATTATATCAGCATAGGCTTTCCCCATCCCGACCATCCGTTGAAAGAATTTGCTACCGATATTGTCAATCCGCAGCCGGAATACATCTGGAGGTTTTTTGCTTATGTGGCCAGACCGGAGCAGGCCGAATTAAGCTGGAATCCGCAGAATATGGGCAATCATGGTGTTGAATTGTACCTTTACGATGTTGCCCGCAATGAAATCGTGGACATGCGGTCAAATGACAAATACGTGTTACGTCCCGTTGAATCATCCTATTTCAAAATTTATTACGGTACGGATATTCGTCATCGCATCGGCCCCGATGAAACCACACTGGTAACACCTTACCCCAATCCTTTTAGCAGTCGCGAGCCTGTCAGGTTTTCCATAGGCTTACCTGCCGACCGGCCCGGAACCATTTATCCGGTACAACTAACCATACGGAACAGTATGGGGCAAGTCGTGCATCAGTTCTCAGCCAATCTTAACGGTGGGGTCCATCTCCACCAATGGAATGGCGAAAATCAGGGCACACCCGTACCACAGGGGTTGTACGTTTATACCCTGCGTATCGGAACGAAATCATTTACTGGTAAAATCTATTACTTCAATCAACCATGAAAAATTCAATCATTTCAATATTTGGTTTCGCATGTGTTCTGGCTTGCGTATCCTCCTCTTATGCCCAAACCATCGCTATTTCATGGGTTGAAATTGCCGGTACAAAGATTATTGTGCATTACGACCTGGAAAGCGCAAATCCCAACCACGAATTCACCATTAACCTGTTTTCTTCAAAAGATAACTTCTCAGCACCCCTTACTAAGGTTACCGGAGACGTAGGTAATGAAATTAAGCCCGGAAAGGACAAGAAAATTGTATGGGATGTAGTTAGCGAACTGGGCAACTACCGCGGTGATTTGGAACTGGAAGTCCGTGGTAAACTTTATACCCCTTTCATGAAATTATCAGGATTCGATACATCCATAAAGTATAAGAGGGGCAAAAGCTATCCGCTGGTGTGGACTTCCGGTAATATGGGCGGCCAGATTGATATCGAAATTTACGATGGACAGACCCGCGTGCATAGCGACCGCGGCGTTCCTAACACGGGAAAATTTGAATGGGTAATTCCCGGTAACGTTAAGCCGGGAAACAACTACAGGTTAAAGTTTACGGATACACGTAACCGCGAAGAGGTTATCTTTACCCAGCCTTTCAGAATAGTACCCAAAACACCCACACCGGTTAAGCTGCTTGGAGGTTTAGCACTTGTTGGAGGAGCAGCATTTGTGCTCTCAGCTAAAGGCGGTGGAAGCAGTGGACCATCCGGACCGGGTTCCCTGCCAGGACCTCCTGATCCACCTAACTAATTACAGAAACTTAAATTTTTCATCATATGCAAAAGCTTGTTATACCTGTTCTCATGTTACTTACCTGCATTGGGTTTATTTCCGTGCAGGCACAGAACATGACGGCTAAAACCAACAAAGTATCTGTTGATTTTAGCAACCCGAAGTCCGATTCACATTCTTCTTTTCCGAAGATTGTCTGGATAAACCCGGCAAATGAAACCGTATTCCAAAAGGACGGAAAGTTTGATTTCAAATTTTCAATCGAGTCGCGCGACCCGCTGGTTAAGGTTACAGTAAACGTACGCGAAAAGGATAATAATGTAACGCTGCGCGGAGGTCCCAATGCCTCTGCTCAGGGTGCCATCCGCGGATCACAATTTATTGACATTAAAGAAAGCGATAAATATAGCCTTACCGCCGATCGGTCGATCAAACTGGTGGATGGCGTGAACGAGGTCGAAATCATAGCCGAAAATGCCCAGGGAGTTAAGTCATCCAGTTCGCGCTTTATTCACGTTGGCGAAACACTGGTGGCGGATGCCGCCAAACTCGATCGGACCGACTATGCCCTGGTTATTGTAACAGATAAATATGACAACTGGCCGAAGTTAACCAACCCGGTGTTTGACGGAAGAACCATAACCAGAGAACTGGAAAGCGCTTACGGCTTTAAAGTTGACCTGGTAGAGAACCCGTCACAGGACCAGATATGGGCCAAGCTGCGCGAGTATGCCGAAAAGAAATACAAGCCGCTCGATCAGCTTTTCATCTTCATTGCAGGTCACGGCCACTTTGACGACACCTTTAAGGAAGGCTACCTGGTTGTTAAAGAATCGCTGCTTAACGATGCCGGAAACTCATCGTACATTTCGCACAACCGTCTGCGCAACAACATCAACAGCATTCCCTGTGAGCACATTTTCCTGGTAATGGATGTTTGCTTTGGCGGAACTTTTGATGATGCCATCGCATCCTCTCGCGGTGCAACCGATCCATACAAGGAAGTATCACAAAGTGAATTCATTACCCGAAAGCTGGCCTATAAAACCCGCAAATACCTGACCAGCGGAGGCAAGGAATACGTTTCCGACGGAACACCGGGTCATCACTCACCTTTTGCATCGCGAATTGTTGCTGCACTGCGCAGCCGCGGCGGAAATGACGGCATTCTCAGCCTGAACGAACTGCTTACATACGTGGAAAAACTTAACCCTGAACCGCGCTTTGGTAAGTTCGGAAACGATGCTCCCGGAAGTGAATTTGTTTTTGTAGTAAAATAACGAACAGACCCCCGTCAAATCAAAGTCCCGCTTTCGCGGGACTTTTTGTTTAAAAAAGTTTCACATCGGCCACGGTTTCTTTCGTAACGCGGTAAAACTCCTTATGGATATTAAAGGGTGGCTCTCCATCCGGCTGAAGCATGGTATAGGTACCGTCTTCGTTCATAACATATGCGTTTACATTGTCGCGCATGTTAAATCGTAGGATATTCATCGCCTGCTTCTTTAAAATATCTTCTTCAAGCAGCACCAGCGATTCCACCCTCCGGTCGAAACTGCGCACCATGGCATCGGCACTGCCAATGTAAACCCTGGGATCTCCCGCATTGTGGAAATAATAAATGCGCGAATGTTCCAGGTATTCTCCTACAATGCTACGCACCTGAATATTATCACTTAATCCGGGCCTTCCGGGACGCAAACAACAAATGCCACGCACACTTAGTCGTACGGGCACGCCAGCCTGCGATGCTGCATATAACTCGTCAATAAATTCCTTATCCTGCAAGGAATTGACTTTTATGGCAATGCCTGCCGGCAAACCTGCCCTGGCATTCTCGGCCTCACGCCTGATGAGGTTGCAGAGCTGGATGCGCATATCGCGTGGTGAAGTAATAAGATTGCGGTAAGCCAGTGGTTGAGAATGTCCGGTAATTACATTAAAAAACTCCGATACATCGTTGGCATAGATTTCCTTTGAAGTCAATAAGCCAACGTCGGTGTAAAGCCGGGCCGTTACTTCGTTATAATTTCCGCTGGACAGATGAACATACCGGTACACGCGGTCATCGGGTTCTTTACGAACGATCAATAACAATTTGGTATGGGTTTTCAGATTACCCATTCCGTAAATCACAAAACATCCGGCTTTTTGAAGCCGCTCGGCTTCGCGCAGGTTATTTTCTTCATCGAACCGTGCTTTTACTTCAAACAAAACGGCCACATGCTTTCCGTTTTCTGCCGCGCGGTACAATGCATTGGTTACCCGCGATTCGCCACGCGCTACCCTGTAAAGGGTAATTTTAATGGAAAGTACATAGGGGTCATCCGCTGCTTTTTCCAGGAGTTCAAGCACCGGCTCCATGGAATTATAGGGATGATGCAGCAGAATATCGCGGTGCTTCAATACTTCAAACAAATCGGGGTTATCTTCATCCGGATAGTTAAGCGGCTTGATCGGGTCGGGCGATTTGAATTTTCGTCCTTTAAATTCACTGTGGTTGATGATCTGATTTAAACCGCTTAAATCCAGCAGACTGGCTTGCGGAATGTGAAAGATGTTATGATCGTCAATATCAAACTGAATTTTCAGTAACCTCAGCATCCACGGATCGGGATTACCGTGAACTTCCATGCGCACAACCCGCCCGGTTCTCCGGGTCTTAAGTTTTTGCTTTAAATCTTCGAGGAAATTCGACTCAATATCATCGCTCTCCTCGAGGGTAAAATCACCATTGCGGTTAATGCGAAACAGGTTGATGCTCCGGATGTCAACATTCCGGAAGAGGTTATGGATATTATACCGGACAATATCCTCAACCGGAACAAATACCACTAAATTGCCTTCCCTGATTTCAAAAAACCGCGGAATATTACTGGGTATCTGAACAAATGAAATCCGATTCTGCAATTGACCCTCCGACATGACGGCCGTTACCACACCAAATAACAGGCGGTTGTTCTTCAGCACGGGAAAAGCGTGGTAGCTATCGAATGCCATGGGGGTGAGCATTGGAAAAATCGTACGCAGGAAGTAGTGGTTAACCAAGGCGGTATGCTCGACCGATAACTCCGGGTACGAACGAATTTCAAAACCGCTTTCACGAAACAGCGGCTTCAGCTTATGGACAAAGTATTCGTTCTGGTCGTTGACAAAGTTCCGGATGGCATTCAGCAGCAGTTTGCGAAAAGGCTCTTCCCTCAATCCGCTGTAGTCGAACCGCTCCTTTCCGTAGTCGATATAGTTGTACAAACTGCCGAGGCGTATGGTGCAGAACTCATCGAGGTTTGATGAGGTTATGCATAAAAATTTAAGCCGGTCGAATATACTTCGTTCGGTTTTGCGGGCCTGATCCAGTACTCGGTAGTTAAACTGCAGCCAGCTTAAGTCGCGACTGATGTAGCGACTTTCACTTACAGCCGAAGACTCGGCTGTTCGGTTTGCATGTCTAACTTCTGCTTCCATACATCAGGCATCAATTCGGGCATAACGCGCGTTTTTCTCAATAAACTCCCTTCGGGGCGCAACTTCATCACCCATGAGCATGGAAAACAGGTGGTCGGCCTCAGCTGCCGATTCAATCGTTACCTGTTTTAAAGTTCTGCGCTCGGGGTCCATGGTAGTTGCCCATAGTTGTTCCGGATTCATCTCCCCTAAGCCCTTATAGCGTTGAATGGTTACAGCGTCATCTTTTCCTCCACCCAGTTGTTTTGCCGCGGCATCCCGCTCTTCTTCGGTCCAGCAATAGCGCTCCTCCTTTCCCTTCTTAACCAGGTACAGCGGCGGCAGCGCAATATATACGTAGCCGTTTTCAATGAGTTCGCGCATGTAGCGGAAAAAGAAAGTCAGAATGAGCGTGCGAATGTGGCTGCCATCCACATCGGCATCGGTCATGATGATGATTTTATGATAACGCAGTTTACTTAGGTTCAGCGCCTTGCCGTCTTCGGCTGTGCCGAACGAAACGCCCAATGCCGTGATGATATTTTTGATTTCTTCATTCTCATAGATTTTATGCTCCTGCGCCTTCTCCACATTCAGAATTTTTCCGCGTAACGGAAGGATAGCCTGGAACGTCCGGTCCCGCCCCTGCTTGGCCGAGCCTCCGGCCGAATCACCCTCCACCAGATAAAGTTCAGATACGGACGGATCGGTGCTGGAGCAATCAGCGAGTTTACCGGGCAGGCCGGTACCGCTTAAAATGTTTTTGCGCTGCACCATTTCACGCGCTTTCCGGGCAGCATGACGCGCCTGAGCGGCCAGGATAACCTTGTTAACTATGAGCTTGGCCTCGCGCGGGTGCTCTTCCAGATAGTACTGAAGCACTTCGCCCACTGCCTGGTCAACAATGCCCATGGCCTCGGAATTACCCAACTTGGTTTTTGTCTGTCCCTCGAACTGCGGCTCAGCCACTTTTACCGAGATAACCGCTGTCAGTCCTTCCCGGAAGTCATCACCGGTAATGTCGATTTTCGCTTTTTCAAGCAGGCCAGACTTTTCAGCGTAGGTTTTTAAGGTTCGGGTAAGCGCCCTGCGAAAGCCAGCCACATGTGTTCCACCTTCGTGAGTATTGATGTTGTTAACGTATGATACAAGGTTTTCACTAAATGAAGTGTTATAGCTTAGTGCAACCTGTACGGGCATTTCGCCTTTGGTGTTTTCAATGTATATGGGTTCCGGGATAAGCTTTTCGCGGGTTGAATCGATATATTCGACAAATTCAACAAGCCCGCCCTTTGAAAAAAATACATCGCTGCGCGGGTTACCCTGTTCATCTTTTTCGCGCAAGTCGGTGAGCGTAAGTTTTATTCCCGGATTCAGAAAGGCCAGTTCGCGCAGGCGCGTGGCCACGGTTTCGTAGTTAAATTCTGTTACCGTGAATATGGTTTTATCGGGCAAGAAATGAACGGTGGTGCCACGCTTGTCTGAGTCGCCCACAACCCGTACAGCATATTGCGGAACACCGCGGCGGTATTCCTGTTCCCAAATTTTTCCATCACGGTAAACGACAGCATGCAGTTTTTCGGAGAGCGCATTAACACAAGAAACACCGACACCATGTAAACCACCGGATACCTTATAGGTGCTCTTATCAAACTTTCCACCGGCATGTAACACGGTCATTACCACTTCAAGGGCCGACCGCTTTTCTTTTTCGTGCATATCTGTCGGAATGCCCCGGCCGTTATCCTCAACCGAAACGGAATTATCCTCGTGGATGGTAACTTTTATATCATCACAAAAGCCCGCCAAAGCTTCATCAATCGAGTTATCCACCACCTCCCAAATGAGGTGGTGCAGGCCTTTGCTGCTTACATCGCCTATGTACATGGCAGGCCGCTTGCGCACCGCCTCCAGACCTTCAAGTACCTGAATATTGCTTGCCGAATAGCTGGCTGCTTTCTTTTCCTTTTCTTTCACTGCACTCATTGTAGGTTTACCAATAAACCGTCAAAAATAGGGCTTTTTTGCGGGATTTTGAAGAAATCACCCCGTTTAAAATACCCTTCCGGCTATTGAATGGACTGGTAGTAAAATCCTCTTAAGCCTGTCAATACGATTTTCATGGGGTGAAGCCGGAATGGTTAAAATTCAAACGGTAACCGGTTGAACACAGCAGCTCCGTGGAGAATCAGGCAGGTATGATTGTCGGCCTTTTTAAAGCTTTACGCCTATGCCGTTGTTTTAACTTTTTTTGACTTCTTACCATCGGTATCCTTCCCGTCCGATTTCGCGTCTTCTTCGTTCATCAACTGCAGTTTTGCTTTTTGAAGTTCCTGCTTTTGCGATTCACTTACCGTAGGATAGCTGAGGTGCAGCTTTTCAAAATGATGGTAAATAACGAAGGCCATCGCCAGCCGTGCATACCATTTATCATCGGCTGGGATGATATACCAGGGAGCATGTTCCTTGGATGTTTTTTCCAAAGCCGTTTCATAAGCTTTCTGATAGTCATCCCAAAAGGCCCGCTCTTTGATATCGGACAACGAAAACTTCCAGTTCTTGGCCGGGTCGTCAATGCGTTCAAGAAAACGCTTGCGTTGTTCTTTTTTGGAAACATGAAGAAAGAACTTCATGATGACGGTACCGTTTTGTGCCAGGTTTTTTTCAAACCGGTTAATTTGTTTGTAACGCGATTCCCAGAATTTTTCATCAATATCCTTCAGCGAACGCACTCCCGGGATGTTTTCATTTAATACCCATTCCGGATGAACTCGCGTAACCAGTACATTTTCGTAATGCGAACGATTATGAATGGCTATTTCGCCTCGTGCGGGCAAGGCCAGTGTATGGCGCCAGAAATAATCATGGTCGAGCTCGTGTGCATTGGGTGCCTTAAAACTGTACACTTTTACACCTAGCGGATTAAAGCCCGACATGATGTGCTTTACGGCACCATCTTTACCGGCTGCATCCATGGCCTGAAGAATGATAAGCACACTATACTGATTGTGTGCGTATAGTTTGTCCTGAATTTCAGCCAGATGCCGGCGGCCCAGGTCGAGCAACGCTTCCGCATCCTTACGGTTCAGCTCTTTTCCTTTGTATTTGGTT
Organism: Cyclobacteriaceae bacterium; assembly: GCA_025055435.1. Taxonomy (GTDB): domain Bacteria; phylum Bacteroidota; class Bacteroidia; order Cytophagales; family Cyclobacteriaceae; genus UBA2336. Next base: position 9,282 of record JANWWN010000065.1, read on the forward strand.
GACCAGTCTTTCAGATGCACTTTTTTACCGGGCTTTACCAGAAAGTCGCGAATGCTGAGGATTTTTTCATCGGAAAGCATAGAAGAGGGTTTTATATTATATCAGAAAGGTAGCCGGGATTTTCGAAAAATCCTTCTGATGAAAGTCATCTGCCATAAAGTTTATTTCCGGACTCTGTTTTTAGAAGGCAGAAATCCTTAAATTCCAATGCCGTTAACAATAGCCGTTTAGCCTAAAATCACAACCGTTATGAAAGCCCTGTTTAACCTTCTGCTGCTGGGTACGGTCGTTGTCTGTGCCCAGACCCCCTCGAAGTCCAAATCAACCGGTACTACCGGTGAAGAAGCTGCCATCCGTCAGCTCATCGAACGCGAAACAAAGGCGTTTTTTGAAATTGATTACAACACCTGGGCCAGCTGCTGGGGACACGTTCCGCACGCCTTCTGGGCTTTTGCCGATACAACCGATGTAAACTACTTCTCCGGTTGGAATGAAATTAACAAAGGGTTTGCCAATTACTTCAAAACCTCTAAACCCTCAACTGCCAAAATCGAGCGCGACTGGCTGTCGGTAAAGGTATTTGGCAACGGAGCGTATGCGCGCTTTATACAACGTGTTCACGATGATACAATTCGTCCGCCTCAGGAAGAAGTGCGTGTTCTGGAAAAGATAAACGGACAGTGGAAAATTGTTTGTGTATCGGTTATTGCTATTGAAAAGGACAGAGAGAGCCGCCCGGTAAGGTAATTTTGCAAACGATTAGTACTGATTGGTACGCAGCATGACCAATGTGCAGCCGTGAACCACTTCAATGCCTGCTCTGCGTGCTCTGATTTCCAGCTCGGTATTTTCCGTACCGGGATTGAAGATGATGCGCTTGGGTTTCAGCGAAAGAATATAATCCAGCCAGGGCTGTTGGTTTACCGGATTCATATATAATGTAACGGTATCCACATCGGATACCGATGGTTTTTCTTTCAGTGGTAGCACCGGCTTACCGAACAGCTCTCCGTTACGCAATCCGATCGGCACAATTTCATGTCCGTAACTGGATAGCATTTCAGCTGCTATATACGCATAGCGTGATGGATTTACTGATGCGCCGATTATAACCGTCTTTTTGTTCATCGGCCGGAAGTTAAAAATTTAACGGCAGCATCAGCACATCGCTCGCCATCCATAGCAGCCGACACAATACCACCTGCGTAACCGGCACCTTCTCCGCAGGGAAACAATCCTTTTACCTGAGGATGTTGCAGGGTGTCTGCATTACGGGGTATGCGCACAGGTGAAGATGTTCGGCTTTCTACGCCAACAACCACGGCTTCTTCGGTTATGTATCCTCTCATCTTTCTGCCAAATGCTTTAAAGCCTTCCTGTAAGGCATCAATCATAAACCTTGGAAAAAAGGAACGAAAATCGGCAACCGCCAATCCCGGCTGATACGATGAATCGGGCAAACTGGCTGAAAGGACGGTTATGGGGAAATGCGGTAATACTTGGAGCCGGTGCAGCCTGTGTACCGCCTGCAGCGGCGCATGCACGCTGTTCAATATCCGACTGAAAGTGCATTCCGGCTAAAGGTCCGAAGTGCGCATAAGCACCAAAATCCTGTTCATCAACCGAAACCACGATACCGCTGTTGGCGTAGCGGGAATCTCTTCGTGAAGGCGACATGCCATTCACCACCACTTCGCCCGGATGAGTAGCAGCGGGAACAATAAAGCCACCGGGACACATGCAGAAAGAAAAAACTCCGCGTTTTTTATGGGTTTTGAACTGGTGAACCAGACTATACGAAC
>JANWWN010000066.1:0-9107 GCA_025055435.1 Cyclobacteriaceae bacterium
CTGGAAAAACGATAAGGGTGAGATTCTGGAAAGTTTCAGGAACCTGAAGGCTTACGTGGAAAGCAAAGGAAAGGAGTTAATTTTTGCCACCAATGCGGGCATGTTTATGCAGAATCTGCATCCGCTGGGTTTGTTCATCCAGCATGGTAAAACCGTTACTCCGCTGAATACCAGGGAAGGTAAAACCAATTTTTACCTTAAGCCCAACGGTGTATTTTATATCACCACCGACAACAGGGCTTATATAGTAGAAACTTCAGCATTCAAAAACGATGGCAACGTCAAATTTGCCACGCAGTCGGGACCTATGCTGGTAATTGACGGGAAAATACATCCTGCTTTCCGTCCGGGCTCTTCAAGTCGTAATGTGCGCAATGGTGTTGGTATCCTTCCGGATAACCGGATCGTGTTTGCCATGTCAAAAGGCGATATCAACTTCTATGATTTTGCTCAGTATTTTCTCAACATGGGATGCCGTGAGGCTTTGTATTTTGATGGTGTGGTATCAGTCGCCTATCTGCCGGAAAAAAACTGGATGCAAATGGATGGTATTTGCGGGGTAATGATCGGAGTAACGCGAAAGAAAACGAATAAGTAACGTACTTTTTGCCCTGAGCCGAAATCTGGATGTGTAAAATTTCAGGAAAAATACTTTGATTTTTGGACAAAATTCTTTTATTTGGTGGACAAATTTCCTATGAAAAAATCCGCCAACAAGCCGAAATCGCGCAGTTTGGTTCTTGAGCCGGCCGTGGCTTATCGAAGGAAAGAAACCCCTGAGGCGCATCAGATTCTGGGTATTGATGAGGATGATGTGATGGGTGTATTACAGCGCGTCCGGACTTTCCGAAAAGGCCTGACCAAAAGCGCTTTTAACTATCTGAAGGAAATTTCAGGTTTGGATAATGAAACACTGGCGCGTGCTTTGGCGGTTTCTTCCAAAACCATTCAGCGCACTGAAGTTTTCGATGCCGTGCAGTCGGAGCGTATGTACCTGCTCGCTGATTTATATGCATCGGGTATTGCCTACTTTGGTCTGGAAGGTTTCCGCACGTGGATGAACCGGCCTTTGCTTACTTTGGGTAATAACGCGCCTGTCGATCTGCTGGATACCACCGAAGGAATCAATCTGATAAAAGCCGAAATCCATCGCGTGCAGCACGGCATTGTAATATGAGGGTATTTCGTGTTGCACGAACGGAGTTTTGTGATGTTTCGGGTGAAGGTGCTAAAATCTATGGCGGACGTTGGAATCTCCCGGGAGATGCAGCCTTGTATGCGGGCGGCTCGGTAGCCATTGCTTTATTGGAGCGTTTAACGGTCGATCCGGAATTGTTCACCTCCGGAAGGGATAAGCTTTACTCGGTAATGGAATTTCACTTGGCCGATGAGCTGATTTTCTCTCCTAAGATCAGTGACCTGCCTAAAGGCTGGGACGCCATTCCACATTTACTTGTATCACAGCAATGGGGTTCACGACTGCTGCGCTCGGGCAAAGTTTGTTTCGCGGTTCCTTCGGTTATCGATCCCTCATCGAAAAATTATGTATTAAATCCCAAAAGCAGCTTATTCAGTAAAGTCCGCTGGCAGGTTTATCCGTTGCGCATCGACCCGCGGCTCATACGTTGAAGTTACCATCAAATCGGGTTGGAATTCCTACTTTTGCAGTTCATAACGCTTAGGACGACGGGTATGGAGCACATCCGCAACTTTTGCATTATTGCACACATTGACCACGGAAAGAGCACACTGGCCGACCGCCTGCTGGAAGTTACCGGCACGCTGACCGAGCGGCAGATGCAGGACCAGGTGCTGGATAACATGGACCTGGAACGCGAAAAGGGCATTACCATCAAGGCTCACGCCATTCAGATGAATTACCGGTTAAACGGAACAGACTATGTGCTGAACCTGATTGATACGCCCGGTCATGTAGATTTTTCCTATGAAGTGTCGCGTTCGATTGCTGCATGCGAGGGAGCGCTGCTGGTGGTAGATGCCAGTCAGGGTATTGAAGCCCAAACCATTTCCAATCTCTATTTGGCGCTGGAGCACGACCTGGAAATTATACCGGTGTTGAATAAAATCGATTTGCCGCACGCCATGCCCGATGAGGTGAGTGATCAGATTGTTGATTTGCTGGGATGTAAAAAAGAAGACATTATTCGAGCCAGCGCTAAAGAAGGAATAGGCATTGAAGAAATACTGCGTGCCGTGGTTGAGCGCATCCCGCCACCCACAGGCGATGCTCAGGCTCCGTTGCAGGCCATGATTTTCGACTCGGTATTTAATTCTTTTCGCGGTATCGAAGTGTATTTCCGTGTGTTTAACGGTACCGTACGCAAAGGTGACAAAGTGAAATTCGTAAGCACCGGCAAGGAATATACAGCCGATGAGATTGGCGTGCTGAAACTCGAGAAGCAACCGCGCGAGGAAATCAGTGCCGGTAACGTGGGGTATATGATTTCGGGCATTAAGGAAGCCCGAGAAGTAAAAGTGGGCGATACCATTACCCATGTGGACCGTCCGGGTGAAGCCATTAAAGGATTTGAAAACGTAAAACCGATGGTATTTGCCGGTATCTATCCGGTGGATACTTCAGAATTTGAAGAGTTACGTGCTTCGATGGAGAAACTTCAGCTCAACGATGCTTCGCTGGTTTGGGAACCTGAAACATCGGCAGCGCTGGGTTTTGGTTTTCGTTGTGGTTTCCTCGGCATGCTGCACATGGAAATCGTGCAGGAGCGGCTGGAGCGCGAGTTCGGCATGACTGTCATCACCACGGTTCCTTCCGTTCAGTTTCGTGCTGTAAAAACCGATGGTTCCATCATTGAAATCAATGCCCCATCGGAAATGCCCGAACCCAACACCATTGATCATATAGAAGAACCTTACATCAAAGCCCAAATCATTACCAAAGCCGAGTTCATCGGTCCGATTATCAAACTGTGCATGGATAAACGCGGTGTGATTAAAAACCAAACCTACCTTACCACCGACCGCGTTGAGATGACGTTTGAAATGCCGCTGGCAGAAATAGTATTCGACTTTTTCGATAAACTGAAAACCATATCGAAAGGCTACGCTTCTCTGGATTATCACCTGATTGGCTACCGCGAGTCGGACATGGTTAAGCTGGACATTCAGCTGAATGGTGATAAGGTAGATGCCCTGTCGGCCATTGTTCACCGCAGCAAGGCTTACGAATGGGGTAAAAAACTGTGCGAAAAACTTAAAGAGTTATTGCCCCGGCAGATGTTCGAGATTGCCATTCAGGCCGCCATCGGTCAGAAAATCATTGCCCGCGAAACCGTGAAAGCGCTGCGCAAAAACGTGCTGGCCAAATGTTATGGCGGTGACATTACCCGAAAACGCAAGCTGCTTGAAAAACAAAAGAAAGGAAAGAAGCGCATGCGCCAGGTGGGTAATGTGGAAATACCGCAGGAAGCCTTCATGGCGGTGCTGAAAATAGATTAATGTTATGCACGAAACCCATACCACATACACCCTGATTGACGGCCGCAGGGTTGCTGCCGAAATCAAGAAGGAAATCACTGTACGCGTGCAGCAGCGCAAAGCCGAAGGAAAAAAAATTCCGCACCTGGCCATCATACTCGTGGGTGATGACGGAGCCAGTCAAACGTATGTCGATCACAAGGTAAAAGCCTGTAAGGAGGTGGGTTTTCACTATACGCTGATGCGCTTTGCCGACACGATAACGGAAGAGCGCCTGCTGAAGCACATTGATCAGGTAAACACCGATCCGGATGTGGATGGCTTCATCGTTCAACTTCCGCTGCCGGCTCATCTATCCGTTGAAAACATAACCGAGCATATCCGTCCGGAAAAGGATGTAGATGGTTTTACCAATCGCAATTTTGGAAGCATCGTATCGAAAAATCCGCTGTTGTTACCCGCCACGCCCAACGGTGTAATGGAATTGCTTAAGCGCTACAACATAACCACCGAAGGCAAACACTGTGTGGTGGTGGGTGCCAGCCGGCTGGTGGGCGCTCCGCTCAGCATGATGCTGGCCGAACACGGGAGGGCCACGGTTACGGTTTGCCACAAATACACGCGCAACCTGCCGGAGTTTACCCGGCAGGCCGACATTTTAATAGTAGCTGTCGGTAAGCCCGGACTTATAACCGGAGATATGGTTAAGGAAGGTGCTGTTGTGATTGATGTGGGTACAACGCGTGTTGAAGGGCCGCAATACAAAAACGGCTATACCTTAAAAGGCGATGTGGACTTTGTCAGTGTGGCACCGCGTTGCTCCATGATAACGCCTGTTCCGGGCGGCGTTGGTCCAATGACTATTGCCTCATTGCTGCTTAACACCTTGCGCGCTACCGAACTGCGCCATGCCTGAGATGAATGCTGTTGCCGTACCCTCTGTGAGTAAGTTACCCCTCATGGAAGATTTCTACACCATCCAGGGCGAGGGGGCCTTTCAGGGGTGTGCGGCCTATTTCATTCGCCTGGGTGGCTGCGATGTGGGTTGTGTGTGGTGCGATGTGAAAGAGTCGTGGGATGCCTCAGTTCATCCCTTAATTGAAATTTCCGATATGGTTGGCCGCGCTAAATCTTCCGGTGCGCCCATGGCCGTGATAACCGGAGGCGAGCCGGCTATGTACAACCTGGATGAATTGACGCGACAGTTAAAACAGGCCGGGCTACGAACGCACATCGAAACCTCGGGCGCTTATCCGCTAACCGGCTCGTGGGACTGGGTGTGTTTCTCTCCCAAGAAATTTAAAAAACCGGATGAAGATATTTTCCGCAAAGCCGATGAGCTTAAAGTGGTCATATATAATAAGAGTGACTTTTCCTGGGCAGAAAACTTTGCCGGTAAAGTAAAATCCGGTTGCCGGCTTTATCTGCAGCCGGAGTGGTCAAGGGAAAAGGAAATGCTTCCGCTGATAATTGAATATGTCAAACAACATCCGCAATGGCGTATCTCTTTGCAGATACACAAGTACATGAACATACCGTGAACGAACTTCCGGTCATGTCGCTGCCGGAATTTATCGTGCAGCTCAATACCTGGGGCGCAGCACGCCTGCCCTTCTTTTTTATGATTGACTTTGAGAAGAAAAAGCCATGGGCAGTATTACTGGAAGAATTGTATATCAACAAACCGCTGGTATGGTACGATTTCCCTGCCATCACTAACCGCATACACGAGCAAGGTTTTTCTCCGCCGGATGCCCGGCTGAAAAAGATTCCGTTAAACGTAAATGAATACCGCGCGCGATTTGATAAGGTGATGCAGCACCTTCGCATGGGCAACAGCTATCTGGTTAACCTGACCTGTAAGACGCCGGTGCAACTGAATTGCGCATTGAAAGAAGTTTTTCTTTTCAGTCGCGCAAAGTATAAGGTGTATGTTCCCGGAAGGATGGTAGTTTTTTCGCCGGAGACGTTTGTTTCCATTTCGGGCAATACCATCCGGACTTTTCCGATGAAAGGCACCATCGATGCTTCCGTTCCGGAAGCGGCTCAGCGTATTCTTGAGAATGAAAAAGAGAAGGCCGAGCATGTCACCATTGTTGATTTACTCCGCAATGACCTTAGCCGCGTTGCCCGGAAGGTCGAAGTAAAGCGTTTCCGCTACATCGAAGAAATTGAAGCCGGAGGTAAGCGCCTGCTTCAGGTGAGTTCGGAGATTGCAGGTTTACTATCCGATAATTATCAGGCTTCTTTAGGCAACCTTTTGGCAGAGTTGCTTCCGGCAGGCTCGGTTAGCGGAGCACCCAAAAACAAAACCTGTGAAATCATCAGAGATGCGGAAGGAGAAGACCGCGGTTATTTCACCGGTGTATGCGGCGTTTTTGACGGACATACGCTCGACAGCGCAGTGATGATTCGGTACATCGAGCAAACCGAAAAAGGAATGTTCTACCGAAGCGGAGGAGGAATTACCGTAAGAAGTGAAGCGGATGTGGAGTATGCGGAAATGATCAATAAAATATATGTACCGATTGATTGAATCCATCCGCCTGGAAAACGGAAAATTTTTTCGGTTGCATCATCATCAGCAAAGGATGGATGAGACCATTACTGCGCTCACCGGGAAAGACAATCCCATTCAGCTAAGTAAAGAATTATCTTCACACTCTTTTCCAAAAACCGGATTATTTAAATGCAGATTGGTGTATGGTCCGGAAGAAGTACTTAAAACTGATTTTATTCCATACGTGCATCAACAGCCTGTATGGATGCAGGTGGTATGCAACGATTCCGTTTCGTATAACTTTAAATTTGAAGATCGCTCCTGGCTTGAGCCAATGAAACCTTCCCGGCTTCACGCTGACATCATCATCATCAGGAAGGGCAAAGTTACCGATGCATCATATAGTAATCTGGTTTTCTTTGATGGTAAACGTTGGCTTACGCCGGCCGAACCTTTACTGAGCGGCACCATGCGCAAGGCACTGCTCGAAGCGGGGGAAATTTTTGAAGAAGAAATCCGGGAAGAAGATTTGCGAAGATTTAAAAAGGTTAAACGAATCAATGCCATGCTTCAGTTTGATGAACCTGCGCTTCCCGCATCGCAAATCATTTGGTAGATTGCAACATGCTGAAGCGTAACGTGTGGTTGTGGCTGGCTATTACAGCTATTCCATTAAGTGTAAATGTGTTTGCACAGCCGGCCCTGAGTACAAAATCAAAAAAGGCAATTGAACTATACAATGAAGCCGACAACTACCGTGTGCGTGCGCAATATACCGAAGCGATTAACCTGTTAAAACAGGCTATCGCAAAAGACAAAAATTTTGCCGAGGCCTATCATCGTATGGGTCAGGTCTATATGGCTATCCGCCAATATGAAGAGGCGATAGCCGTATTTGAACAGGCACTTCGTTTAACCAGCGATGTTCGCAAAAAAAAGGAGAGTTGGTACAGTTTAGGCGAGGCTTGTTTGCTAAAAGGCAAATACACACAGGCCAGGGAAGCCCTGACACAATTTCTTCAAAATGAAACACAAAACCGGCAGCGCATCGACCAGGCTTCGCGCTGGCTAGCCAGCGCCAACTACGCACTTGAACATGCCCATGAGTCGGGATTTAAAATCCGCGTTCTGAGTGACACGGTTAATCAGTTTGCCACACAATATTTTCCTGTACTTACGGCCGACCAGCGGCAACTCATTTTTACCCGTAGGTTAGGTTTCGGAGCGGAACACGATGAAGACCTGGTGGTTTGTGTGAGAGATGAAAAAGGAAACTGGTCTTTCCCGAAATCGTTGTCCAAAAACATCAACTCATCACTCAACGAAGGTACATGCACGATTTCGGCAGATGGCCGCAAACTGATTTTCACGTCCTGCGTGGGCAGGCAGAGTTATGGCAGTTGCGATTTGTATGAAAGTACTAAAACAGGTGAGGAGTGGAGCGCTCCAAAAAACCTGGGTCCGATGGTAAACTCCGCCGACTGGGAGTCGCAGCCGTCCTTATCTGCCGATGGGCGCACCTTATACTTTGTTTCCGACAGGCGTGGAGGGCAGGGCAGAAGGGATATCTGGGTTTCCGAGCTGGATGACGCCGGCAACTGGACGCGCGCCCGCAACCTCGGCCCTCCCGTAAATACGCCGGGCGATGAAGTCTCGCCTTACATTCATGTTAACAACCTTACCTTGTACTTCGCTTCGACCGGTCATCCCGGCTATGGCGGGTTCGATATTTTTTATTCTGAAAAAACCACCTCGGGCTGGACGGTGCCGGTTAATATGGACAAACCCCTGAATAACCACGAAGACCAGTTCTCCTTATATATATCGCCAGATGGAACGAAGGGGTATTATTCCCACGAAGAAATGACTCAGCAGGGTGCGCGAGGCCGGATTTATACCTTCAGCCTTCCGACGGAAAAGCAGGTTAAACTTTTCAGCAGTTACGTTTACGGCACGGTAACCGACCGGGTAACCGGTAAGCCGCTTAAGGCACGTATTGAATTATTTGACGTTGAAAAAAACGAGCGGATTGCAGTTGTAAATTCAGATTCTGTAACCGGAAAGTACCTGATGGTACTTACCCGCGGTGCCGAATATGCCCTCTACGTTAGCCGCGAAGGATACATTTTTCGGAGCCTCAACTTTAATTATACCGACCCGGAGAGCCTTCAAAAGGCACAGGAGCCGGTTGAGCAAAATATTATTTTGGACCCGATTCAGGCCGGCAGCGTTACCGTGCTGAAAAACATCTTTTTTGATACAGACAGTTACGAACTCAAAGAAAAATCCATTACTGAATTGGAACGGGTTATCCGATTTTTGAAAGAAAATCCAACTGTTCGGATTGAAATCAGTGGTCATACCGATAACACGGGTCAGCCGGCCTATAACCAGAAATTATCTGAAAACAGGGCCTTATCGGTTTATAATTACCTGGTTTCCAATAACATCGATAAAAGCCGGATTCTTTCGCGCGGGTACGGTCAAACACAACCCATAGCCAGTAATGAAACGCCAGAAGGGCGCCAGCAGAACCGCAGGATTGAATTCCGGGTGCTTGAAAAATAGCCAAATAAAATTTGGGTAAAATTTATATGACCGGAATTTTACTTTTTCCGTATGACGCTTTAATTTGCTGCTTTAAAACGATTGTTTAACCTAAATCTAACCTATGAAGAAGTTTTTACTAACATGCTTCTCGTTGGCGATTGTGTTCACCATGTGGGCACAAGAGCGAACGGTAACGGGTAGGGTTACGTCAACGGAAGACGGATCACCACTACCCGGTGTTAACGTTGTTGTAAAAGGCACAACAACGGGTACGGTTACCGATGCGGATGGTCGGTACTCCATCAGTGTTCCGTCAGCCAATTCCCAGCTCGTTTTTAGTTTCATCGGGCTGCAATCACAGGAAATAACGGTTGGCGAGCGTACCGTTGTGGATGTTTCGCTCTCCTTGGACGTTACCCAGCTTTCTGAAGTGGTGGTTACGTCACAAGGTATAGCCCGCGAAAAGAAAGCGTTGGGATATGCAGTAACCTCGGTGGGCTCCGACCAGATTGCTGCCCGCCCTATCGGTGATATTGCCCGTGTTCTGCAAGGCAAAATTCCCGGCGTAGTGATCAACCCCACCGGTGGTACAACCGGTACG
>JANWWN010000066.1:9116-11060 GCA_025055435.1 Cyclobacteriaceae bacterium
ATCGGTGATATTGCCCGTGTTCTGCAAGGCAAAATTCCCGGCGTAGTGATCAACCCCACCGGTGGTACAACCGGTACGGGTGCACAGATCAACATCCGCGGTTATTCCACAATTACCGGTAATACCCAACCGCTCTGGGTTGTTGACGGTGTTCCTTTTAACTCGAACACCAACGACCAATCCGGTTTTACAACGGGTGGTACCGCCACGGCTACCAGCCGCTTCCAAGATTTGGATCCCAACACCATCGAAAGCATCAGCGTTTTGAAAGGTCTCGCTGCTACTACCCTGTACGGTACGCAAGGTCGTAACGGTGTGATCCTGGTTACCACCAAGGCCGGTTCCAAGAAGCGCAGTGCCGCTCAAATTACTTTCCAGCAAACAATCGGCCGCAACGAAATTGCTTCGATTCCTAAGTTTCAGAATGATTATGGAAATGGTTTCCAACAGTTGTATGGAAACTTCTTTAGCAACTGGGGACCCCACTTTGATGAATTTGATTCTATTGGCCACCCGTATCAGTTCCTGGCCGATCCAACACTTCGCTTACCGTTTGCCAGCCAAACCTACTGGAAGCGTATTCCTTGGGAAGCTGCCCCTCCGGTAACCGGATTTTTTAGAAAAGGGATGGTTTCCAACACTGCCATTTCCGTTTCCGGTGGTTCCGAGAAAATCAATATTTCCGCATCAGTGGGTTATACGTCAGAAGAAGGGTATGCTCCGGGTAATGACCTCAAGCGCATTAATGCGCAGGTTGGTTTCAACGGTGCTATCACCAGCAAGTTTACGGTGAACTCTTCCTTCATGTACAGCAACACCGATTTTGAAACCCCTCCGCTGAATGGAGCAACAGGCGGTGGCGCATCCTTTGGTGGTGTTCCTTCGTTGTACGCTAACTTCCTCTATACACCGAGAAACCTGGATATCAACGATACCCAACTATTCCCGTTTGAAACGCCTGAGGAAAAGAAATCAGTATGGTATCGCGGAAATAACGATATCCCTAATGCACGCTGGATTGCCAAATATCATCGGGAAGTGGACGTTACCGACCGCTTCTTTAACAGTACCAGCTTTAACTACGACTTCAACGAGAACATGTCGTTGCAGTATCGTGTGGGTCTGGATACCTATACGCAAAACCAGGAAAGGCGATATAACAAGGGAATAGGTCCCACTTATGTGGTAATTAATAATGGTGTGTATCAAACACAATCCATTCTGAATACCATCTGGAACCACGATCTCATTTTCAACCTGCAAAAAGACCTCACGAGCGACATTAACCTGAAAGCACTTGTTGGTTTGAATGCTCGTTATGATAAGTTTAAGCGGGATGGTCTTTATTCTGAAAACCAGATTGTATTCGGACTCTTCCGTCACAGCAACTTCACTACGCAAGCCAATAACAGTGTAGCATTTGGAGGTCGGATTTTCCAGTTTACCCAGGAAACCCAGCTTTACGGAGCTTATAGTGAACTGGTATTTGGGTATAAAGATTTTGCCTTCCTGAACCTTGCAGGTCGCAACGACTGGAGTTCAACACTGGAAAAAGGAAACAATTCCAAGTTCTATCCGAGTATCAGTGCATCCTTCGTACCTACGGATGCATTCTCAAATTTGAAGTCGAGCACCCTGAATTATCTGAAGTTACGTGCAGGTATTGGAACTTCAGCTAACTATCCTTCTCCGTACAGCACACGGACGGTTATTGCTACTGATGCCCGTTCGTTCGTTGATGCCGGCGGTGCTGTAATTTCCACCCACCAGCTAAGCAACACGCTGGGTAACCTGGTATTAAAGCCTGAGCTCTATCAGGAATTGGAAGCAGGTATTGAAGCAAGAATTCTCAATGAGCGCATCTCTTTAGACTTTACGGTTTTTGACAGACAAACCCGTGAAGGTCTTGTGTCTGCGCCAATTGACCCGGCCACAGGTTATACC
>JANWWN010000067.1 GCA_025055435.1 Cyclobacteriaceae bacterium
ATTTAACACAGACTTTTTCTGCGGTTACTCACCCGAGCGTATCAATCCCGGAGATAAAGAGCACCGCCTGGTAAATATCAAAAAAATTACCAGTGGCAGCACACCCGAAGTTGCCGATAAAGTAGATGCCCTGTATAAGCGCATCATCAAAGCCGGAACGCATAAGGCTTCATCTATCAGGGTTGCCGAAGCTGCCAAAGTCATTGAAAACGCACAACGCGATATCAACATTGCTTTCGTTAACGAACTGGCACTTATCTTCTCGCGTATGGGTATTGATACCCACGAAGTACTGGAGGCAGCCGGAACAAAATGGAACTTCCTTAACTTCAAGCCCGGCCTGGTTGGCGGACATTGTATTGGTGTCGATCCGTACTATCTTACCCATAAGGCAGAAAGCCTGGGTTATCATCCGCAGGTTATCAATGCGGGTCGGCGCATCAACGATAACATGGGCTTTCATGTGGCCGCATCGGTAATAAAAAGGATGGCCAAGCACCAACTGCCCATACACGGCAGTAATATTCTGGTTTTGGGTATAACCTTCAAGGAAAATTGCCCCGACATCCGCAACAGCCGGGTTATTGATATCATCCAGGAATTAAAAAGCTACGGTGCCCACGTTGACGTATTCGATCCGCATGCTGATGCGCTGGAGGTTCAGCATGAATACGGGCTGCAATTGGTTGATAAACCCAACAAAGCCTATCATGCCGTGGTACTGGCAGTCAGTCATAATGAATTCAAGAAACTTGACTGGAAGAACCTGCTGGCCCGCGATGCAGTAGTTTATGATGTAAAGGGATTTTTAGATCGTTCTCTGGTAACCGAAAGATTGTAATGATAAAGAAAATTCTTGTAACAGGCGGTGCCGGATATATCGGAGCCCACACAGTTGTTGAACTGGTATCGGCCGGTTACGAACCGGTTATTATCGATAACCTGAGCGCAAGCGATTTGACGCTTGTACGCGGCATTGAAAAAATTACGGGCAGGCCTGTAGCATTTTATCAGGGTGATTGCCGTAATCGCGCATTTCTTGAAGAGGTGTTTTCAAAAGAAAAATTCCCGGCTGTCATGCACTTTGCTGCGTTGAAGTCGGTGGGCGAGTCGGTGCAGAAGCCCCTGGAATATTACGACAACAACATCGGGTCGCTTGTAGCGCTTTTGGATATGATGGGCAAATATCGGGTTACGGATTTCATATTTTCCTCGTCCTGTACCGTATATGGGCAGCCCGATGCGATACCGGTGACAGAAGAAACACCTTTCAAAAAAGCCGAGTCGCCCTATGGCGCCACCAAGCAAATGTGCGAGCGCATTTTGGAAGATGTATCCAAAAATGGTTTACGTGTACTTTCATTGCGCTACTTTAATCCGATTGGTGCACACCCTTCAGCACAAATTGGCGAGTTGCCCATCGGCACTCCCAATAACCTGGTGCCGTTTGTAACACAAACTGCTGCGGGCGTAAGACCTGAACTGGTCGTTTTCGGCAACGATTATAATACACCTGATGGCTCGTGCATCCGCGACTTCATTCATGTGGTGGATGTGGCACGCGCACATGTGGACGCTCTTCAGTACCTTCAGCAAAAAAAAGAGAATCGGATATACGAAGTGTTTAATCTGGGCGTTGGCAAAGGCATGTCGGTGCTGGAGATCGTAAATCTGTTTCAGCAGGTTACCGGCGTGCAATTGCGTTATCGCATCGGAAACCGAAGGCCCGGTGATGTTGAAAAAATTTATGCCGACCCTTCGCGTATCATGAAAGAACTTGGGTGGAAGCCCGTGTACACCATTGAGCAGGCGCTGCTTCATGCGTGGCAGTGGCAGAAAAAACTTTCGGGATTATCCTGACATGCACATTCCCTTTTTCGATCTTACCCGTCAGCTTCAATCGTGGCCGGAACTCAATGAAACGGTACGGCAGGTGATGGAAAGGGGCCAGTTTATCGGTGGAGAGCCGGTGCAGCAATTCGAAAAAAATTTTGCTAAACGACTCAACATACCTTATTGCATCGGAACGGCCAACGGTACCGATGCGCTATATCTCATTCTCAAGGCACTCCAGCTACCGGCAGGATCAGAAATCATAACACCGGCATGGAGTTGCATGCCTACAGCCGAAACCATTGTGCTGGCAGGGCATCAGCCGGTTTTTTGCGATGTGGATGATGACTACATGGTATTAACACCGGAAACGGTTGAATGCAAAATCACATCGCGTACGCGGGCTGTAATTGCCGTGCACTTATACGGCCAGGCTGCTCCGGTACATCAATTGAAACAGCTTTGTGAAGCACATCACATCCATCTAATCGAAGATTGCGCCCAGGCACATCTTACATTGGAAGACGGTAAGCCTGTGGGAACTTTTGGAGCAGCTGCAGCTTTTAGTTTTTATCCCACTAAAAATCTCGGAGCGCTGGGTGATGCGGGCTGCGTCATTACCGCAAACGCAGAACTGGCCCTTCGCATCCGCATGTTGGCTAACCATGGTTCACCGCCACCTGAACAATATGATTATCAATCGACTGGGATAAACAGTCGGTTAGATACCATACAAGCAGCACTGCTTAACGTAAAACTCACCCGGCTGGATGAATTAAACCGGAAAAGGCGTTCTATCGCTGAACGTTACAATTATTTACTTTCAGAACTTAACGAAATCCGTTTACCACGGGAGCGTGCCAATACATGTCATACCTGGCATATTTACTGCATCCGCTCAGGCCGTCGTGATGCGCTGCGGGAGCATCTCAGCAGGAACGGAGTGGGAAGCCACATTCACTATCCGGTGGCTTTGCCGTTTACGCCTGCCTTTGCATACCTGAAGCATTCCGTGGCCGATTTTCCGGTGGCTGCACAACTGGCTCAGGAGGTGTTGTCCTTGCCGGTGTTTCCGGAATTAACTCCAGAGGAAGTTGAATTTATTGCCGAATCTTTAAGGTCTTTCCTTAAAGCTTAAGCTGAAATTGTTTTAAGTTTGAATCTGAGACCCTTTGGAATGACCACCCTCATTGCTACAGCTATTACTGCGTTTGTCATTTCCTTTCTGCTAATCCCGGTGATTATTAAGTATTCGCAGGAAAAAAATCTGATGGACATACCCGGTCGCAGAAAGATTCATAAAAAACTCACGCCATCGCTTGGGGGTATCGCCATCTTCATCGGTTTTGGTATCGCGTCCCTCATATGGATTGAACCGAACATGTGGGCAGAAATACGCTACGTGCTGATTGCACAAGCTATGATTTTTTTCATTGGCATACGCGATGACATTGTGCCCCTGCCACCCTTTACCAAACTTGCCGGGCAAATCATTGCAGCTACAATCCTGATTTCTTTAATGGACCTTCGGCTGCGGTCCTTTCATGGTATCCTGGGCATTCACGAACTCCCGCTGTGGGTAAGCTATACATTTACCATATTTACCATCATTGTAATTACCAATTCTTTTAATCTGATTGACGGGCTTGATGGACTAGCGGGTTTACTTGCCGTTATATCATTCCTGGCATTAGGTACCTGGTATTTTCTTGCAGGAGATATGGCTTTTGCTGCGTTGGCTTTTTCCATGATCGGTGCAGTCATAGGTTTTCTGTACTTTAACTGGGAACCTTCAAAAATTTTTATGGGCGATACCGGAGCACTGGTTATCGGTATAACACTCGCCATATTTGTTATCCGTTTTATTGATGCACATGTTACTATGCCCGTTGAACATACCGTTCGGTTTGCATCGGCTGCCTCAGCGGGCGTCGGAGTACTCATGATTCCGCTGGCCGATACCTTGCGCGTGTTTATCATTCGTATTTTCCGGGGTCAGTCGCCCTTCACAGCCGATAAAAGCCATATCCATCACAGCCTTATGCGGCTGGGACTGTCGCATAGCCAGGCTGCTCTGTTGCTGGGTTTTCTACAACTTGCGTTTATCCTGCTGAGCATAGGCTTGCGAAATTACGCTAATGCAATAGCCCTGCCTGCACTTGTGCTTCCTGCAGTTATACTGAGTATATCGTTAGACTGGATGCTGAGAAGAAAAGTTGCGTAATCAGGGAATATTGTACTTTTGAATGTTATGAAGCAGATGACAGAACGCGTAAATCAAATACTGGAAGAAGTAAAAAATTTTCAGGGCGACGCAGAGCAGTTTCGTCTAAAATACCTAAGCCGAAAAGGTGTTCTAAGCGAGCTGTTTGAAGAACTGAAGCGCATTCCTGCCGATCAAAAAAAAGAAGCAGGAAGGCAGTTGAATATCCTGAAGCAAACAGCCGAACAACATTACGAACAACTGAAGGCGCTGGCGGAAAATCAACCGGCTGCCACCGAAATTCCCGATTTAACCCTGCCGCCCGTGCGGCATACCACCGGCAACCTGCACCCGCTTACGCTTACCCGCCTGCGCATTATTGAAATATTCGAGCGACTGGGTTTTTCGGTAGCCGACGGTCCCGAGATAGAAGATGACTGGCACAACTTCACGGCATTGAATTTTCCGGAAAATCATCCGGCACGCGAAATGCAGGACACGTTTTTCATTAAAAAAAACCGAGATGCTCAGGGGCGCAACCGCGATGTATTACTGCGTACGCATACCTCCAATGTGCAGATACGTCTGCTCGAACAGAGGAAACCACCTGTGCGGGCCATTATGCCCGGACGTGTGTACCGCAACGAGGCCATATCGGCCCGGGCACATTGTTTCTTCCATCAGGTAGAAGGATTATACATCGATTATAACGTAGGCTTTGCCGACCTTAAACAAACGTTATATCACTTTGCGAAAGAAATGTTCGGACAAGAAACACAAATCCGTCTGCGTCCTTCTTTCTTTCCGTTCACTGAGCCCAGTGCCGAGATTGATATATCCTGTCTCATCTGCAAAGGCAAGGGCTGTGCTGTATGTAAACACACCGGATGGGTAGAGATTGCCGGTGCAGGTATGGTGCATCCTAATGTTTTGCGCAACTGTGATGTGGACCCGGAAGAATTCACCGGTTTTGCATTTGGAATGGGTATTGAGCGCGTAACCATGCTGAAATACCGCATAGGCGATTTACGCCTGTTTTCCGAAAACGACGTGCGCTTTCTGCGCCAGTTTCATACTGTAATCAGTTAAACATGCCGGATATCAAACACATAGGCATTGTAGGAGCCGGCACCATGGGTCGTGGCATAGCTCAGGTGTTTGCTCAGGCTGGTTTTGAAGTATCCTTATACGATGTAATGCCCGGTTTGCCGGAGAAAGCAAAGAGAGAAATCGAACAGGCTTTGCAAGCGCTGGTTGCGAAACAAAAAATAACCGACCGGGAAATGCAGGATGCACTAAACCGGATACTACCCGCAGGCCGGTTGGAAGAATTAAATGCTGACCTTGTTGTTGAAGCCATTGCTGAAGACGGGCCGCTGAAGAAGGATTTGTTTCAGAAACTCGAAAACATTGTTACACCCGATACCATACTCGCTACCAACACGTCATCCCTTTCGGTAACGGAGCTGTCATCGGTATTAAAATATCCACATCGTTTTGCCGGTCTGCATTTTTTTAACCCCGCACCGCTGATGAAGCTGGTCGAAGTGGTGCGCGGTGCGCTGACCTCGGAAACGGTTGTCCTTCAGTTATCGGAGCTGGTCAAAAAACTGAGTAAGTATCCGGTAACGGCACACGATTCCCCCGGATTTATCGTTAACCGCGTTGCACGGCCTTACTATACAGAAGCTTTGAAGTTGCTGGAAGAGCAGGTAGCCAGCATTGAAACTGTTGACCGGCTGATGCGCGCAACCGGTTTTAAGATGGGCCCGTTTGAACTGATGGACCTGATCGGCAACGATGTAAATTACGTCGTTACGCGTTCGGTTTACGAAGCATTTGCAGGTGAACCGCGCTTCAGGCCCAGTCGGATTCAGGAACAGAAAGTAAAATCAGGGCATCTGGGAAGAAAAAGCGGAAAGGGTTTCTATGATTACGATAAAAAATAGTTTGTCCCTGATATTTTTTACCGGAAACATCTTGATGTATTCCTGTTCTTCCGAGCCGGTTGATGACCCTATACCACCGGCTACTTTTGCCGATATTTATCTTAATCTCATGCTTCCGGAAAATACGATGTTACAGCAAACCGGAAACTATCGCTACATTAATGGCGGGGTGCGCGGATTAATTGTTTACCGTGCCGGTACTTCGCAGTTCAGGGTGTTTGAGCGCAATTGTTCCTACCAGCCTAACTCGGCATGTGCTACGGTAGAAGTCCATTCTTCCGGCTTATATATGCACGATGTTTGTTGCGGATCGCAGTTTGGTTTTACCGGTCAACCTTCCGGCGGTCCGGCCTGGCGGCCGCTTCGGCAATATCAATCCGTTTTAAATGGAAATGAATTGCTCATAACCGATGAAGTAATCACGGGTAACTGATGTTCATACGTATTATAATATTATTCATTCTGGGCATATCCTGTAACGTGCGAAGCCAGGAAAGCCAGACACAACCGTCGCAGCACGATCAATTGAACGTGTTGCGCGGGTTGTATGAAAAATTTAAAAACGGTCAGTTATCAGCATGTGTGTTGCGTGGCAAACCGGTGTTTACGGCAACACTTAATGCCTACGATGCGACCATCCATATTTATGATTCGGCAGGTACATTATTAGGAACCTGTAATTATGCGTGGGGCAAAAAGGCTAATTTGTGCCGCGAGCTTAAGAATTGTGAAGTGGTTTACCGGATTAAAGAAAATGTATGGCACCAACCTGCTGTTGATAAGTATGGTCTTGCCCGGAAAGACTAGACTGTCGGGTTAAACAGGGAATCCACAAAATTTTTCGCATCGAATGCCTGAAGATCTTCAGGTTTTTCACCTACACCGATGTACTTTACCGGAATTCGAAATTCATCGCTGATGCCGATAACCACGCCGCCTTTGGCTGTACCATCCAGCTTGGTGATAGCCAGGGCATTTACCTCAGTGGCTTTGGTAAATTCGCGCGCCTGATGTAGGGCATTCTGACCGGTGCTGCCATCCAGCACCAGCAAAACCTCGTGTGGTGCGCCGGGCAGTACTTTTTGAATGGAGCGCTTTATCTTCGATAGTTCGTTCATCAGGTTTACTTTCGTGTGGAGTCGTCCGGCCGTATCAATTATCACCACGTCAACCTGTTGCTTTATGCCTTCCTGTACGGCATCGAATGCAACTGAAGACGGGTCGGCATTCATGCCGCGGCTAACTACCGGCACATTAAGCCGGCTACCCCAGATGGAGAGTTGGTCAACTGCCGCAGCTCGAAACGTATCCGCCGCACCGAGTAATACCCTATAGCCCTGATTTTTAAAATTAGCGGCCAGCTTTCCGATGGTGGTGGTTTTGCCCACACCGTTTACGCCAACCACCAGAATGACATAGGGGCGCATTTCGTTCGGTATTTGAAAAGGCGCGGTTGCGGGTGGTTGTTGGGTGAGCAGGCCGGAAATTTCAGCCTTCAGCATGTTATTCAGTTCTGTCGTGCTCAGGTATTTGTTGCGGGCAACGCGCTCCTGCAGTCGCTCAATGATTTTCAAGGTAGTGTTTACGCCAACATCAGCGGATATTAGTGCTTCTTCAATGCTATCAAGCACTTCATCGTCAACAGATGATTTGCCTGCAATTGCCTTACCGATTCGCTGCAGAAAGGACTCGCTTGTTTTTTGAAGGCCTTGCTTGAGCCGTTCGTTTCCAAACCATGAAAAAGCCATAATGACAACGTATTAAAAAACAAACCCCCGATCCGCAGGGAATGGGGGTTTGCTTTAAATGCTTTAAATATCCTTACTTCTTGGCCAAGGTTTCTTTTACGGCCTCTACCGGGACAATTTCTTCCTTAAAGGTATAGGCGCCGGTTTTTTCCGAGCGCACGGCACGAATAACCTTAGCGAAGTTTTTGCCTTCGCCTTTCTTCAGGGTTGCAACTACTTTCTTTGCCATGGTTACTTAATTTCTTTATGAATGGTGTATTTCTTTAAAATGGGGTTGTATTTGCGAAGCTCCAGGCGCTCCGTAGTGTTTTTACGGTTTTTGGTGGTGATGTAACGGCTCATACCCGGCATGCCGGAAGCTTTATGCTCGGTACATTCCAAAATAACCTGTATGCGGTTTCCTTTCTTTGCCATAACAGTTTAGTTAAAGGGCCAATGTTCCTTTTTCGCGGGCTTCTTTCAATACGGCCGAAATGCCGTATTTGTTTATCGTTTTAATGGCCTTGGTCGAGACTTTTAAAGTAATCCAACGATTCTCTTCGGGTAGGAAAAAGCGCTTTTTCTGCAAATTGGGGTAAAATCTGCGCTTCGTTTTATTGTTGGCGTGCGAAACGTTATTACCCACCTGAGGGCGCTTTCCGGTAATCTGACAAACTCGGGCCATAAACCTGTACTTTTTTGTAAAAGGACTGCAAATATCGCTAAACCCGGCGGACATATCCAAACCCGCCCGAAAATTTGATGAAGGTCTCAGCGAATTGGCTTTCAGACACTTAGCGTACAATCAATCTCCGGGTGTATTTTCTTCCGCGGATTGTGAAACGCAACAGGTAGAGCCCTTGCTCCAGTTGTGAGGTGTTAAATTGATACAGCTGAAATGCATTAAGGGGAATATTACTGGTCAGGGGCTGACCTAAAACATTCATAACTAAAAATGACCCTGCCCGGTCAATCCGAACATGCAGAATATCGCCTGTTGTTACCGGGTTGGGATAAACGTCAATACGGGGATCTTCAGGCATCGGTAACGAATTGTCCGGCCGTAGCAATACCAGTCCGCCGGTAATGGTGCCGATCACAATTTGCGGACGGTCGGTGCCGAACAAATTAACCACAGTTGGCCAGCTTCTTCCGCCCAGGTTGGGTGCCGTGAGGCTTCCCGACAGCGGATTGAAAACTATTTCGCGAAGTGCCGGCTCGCCTGAGGTAGCTCCTCGGAAGTTGGGAATTATAGCCAGCCGGCCGGACTGATCTCCGATAACTAAATCTACCAAACCATCAGCATCCAGGTCGCCTTCAGCGCAACTTAAATTCTGTCGGGCAACACTTGAACTGAATCCGAGCCAGGCACCATCCGTCAGAGTGAAAGCGGGTGATTCCGGTGTTCCCGTATTTTGCCAGTATTGAAGTGCGCCATTGGATTTGCCCAGCAGCAAATCGGGTTTACCATCGGAGTTGACATCGAGCACGGAAATGTTTTCGTTGCTGAATATGGAAAAGCCCAATGAGCGGATATCTGCCGCACTAACCGATAAACCGGATGATGACCGGTTGGGCAGATAAAACAGGTTGGTACCCGAGCCTTGCGAAGCCGAGAACACCAGGTCGGGCCGGTTGTCGCCATTCATATCCGCGAAAGAAGGTTTAATGTTTGTAAAATTCAGGAGCGAAAGAAACGCGAAGTCATCTGAAACTTTTTTAAAGACCGGCTGGCTGAAGGAACCGATATTTTCATAATGAATAAGCGATGCGCGGCCATCGTAGGCAAAATGACCGATTAGTAAATCCTGATCGCCATCGCCATCCAAATCAAAGAATGCAGGTACGGCATTGTCGCCTGCATCAATCATGGTGTTTTGAAGAAAATTTGACCGGATTAATTCATACACGGGGGAGGTCTGGGTTCCTGTGTTCTTATAAAAAAACACTGACTCCCGAAAGTTGGAGAAAAGAAAGTCCCTGCGGTAAACATTAGAGGTGGCAATGAGATCGGCTATGCCATCGCCATCTGCATCTTCCATATAAACGGAAGGGTAAGGGAAAATGAGTACGGGATTTACGGAAGGAAAAAGTGTAGCCGATTGAATAACGGGCGCACTGAGTGTGCCGAGGTTTTGCAACAGGTAAACGCGAGAGCATTCTGATTCGGAGAAGAGCAAATCCGGGTTTCCATCGTTGTTGATATCGGTTACATCAATACTTTTGCCGCCTGCATGTTGTGGTCGCCCTCCGGCTGCGTTACAGGGTTGTCCGTTAAATGCAAATACACCACAGCTACATTCGGTAACGCTGCCCCAGGCTTGCGTAATGCGTTCAAAATCCAGTGAGTCGGCTGTACCGAAACGTTCTATTCCGAAATTTTTATGAAACTCAATGGTGCTGCCTGTGGGGTAACGTGCGCAAAATATGTCCAGGTCGCCATCGCCATCCACATCGCGGAAGGCCGGCATATCGTCAAAATTCTGTTGCAGGTTAACTTTTCCTGAAAAACCCTTCGTAAGCAACACGGAGCTTTTGGTTCCGAAGCCTGTGTTGAACAACACCTGTTGCCAGGCGGGAGGCTGGCCGGCTGCAGTTATGTTTTTAAACACCTTAATACCCAGTACATCCCCTGTAAACAAATCCTTTTTGCCATCATTGTTATAGTCGCGTAACAACATCCAGTTGACAATACCATCAGGGAAATAAATTTCATATTGAGGTGAATGTTGAAATTGATT
>JANWWN010000068.1:0-1626 GCA_025055435.1 Cyclobacteriaceae bacterium
TGAGCGCGCCTTTGCCGCTATAGGAGACGGGCTTTAAGGTTTTGGGTTTTTCGCCCAGATTGCTGATAACCGCATCGGCAAAAGCGCGGGTGCCCACTTTTTTGCGACTGACATTTTCTTTGTAAATGTCGTAGGTGTGAATTCCGTCTTCAATGGTTTTGAGCCACGCATTTTGAATGCGCTCAGCCACATCAGTCTGGCCAATGTGCGTGAGCATCATAATGGCACCCTGAAGCAAACCTGAGGGATTGGCTAAATCCTGACCGGCACGTCGCGGAGCCGAGCCGTGAATGGCTTCGAACATGGCACAGGTTTCGCCAATGTTAGCCGAACCAGCAAGACCCACTGAGCCGGAGATCTGCGCGGCAACATCGGAAAGTACATCGCCATACAGGTTGGGCATAACCACCACATCGAATGCTTCGGGCGTGTCAGCCAGTTTGGCGGCACCAATGTCAACGATCCAGTGTTCGTTCTCAATATCCGGATACTCTTTTGCTATTTCATCGAAAACACGGTGAAACAAGCCATCAGTTTGCTTCATAATGTTGTCTTTGGTAAAGCAGGTTACTTTTTTTCTTCCCTGCTGGCGGGCAAACTCAAAAGCGTAGCGGATAATTTTTTCACATCCGGGACGGCTGATCAGCTTCAGGCATTGTACCACTTCATCAGTTTGCTGATGCTCGATGCCTGCGTACAGGTCTTCTTCGTTTTCACGAACGATTACAACATCCATCACGGGATGCTTAGTGGCTATGAAAGGATGGTAACTGCGGCAGGGCCGTATGTTGGCATACAAACCCAGAAATTTTCGCGTTGAAACATTGAGACTTTTGTAGCCGCTTCCCTGTGGAGTGGTGATGGGTGCTTTGAGAAAAATTTTATTTCTTCGGATAATATCCCACGACTCGGGTGCAATACCAGAGGAGTTACCGGCCAGGTAAACTTTTTCTCCCACTTCAATTTCATCAATCTCCAGCTTGGCGCCCGCTGCAAACATTATTCGCAGGGTGGCATCCATGATTTCAGGCCCGATTCCATCGCCACGGGCTATGGTTATTCTTGATGTCATATCTGTAATTTGCTGGCGCAAAAGTAAGATGGACTGTTTATATATTTTTATTTAACTTTAAAATAGAATACATAAGTAAATTTTATGAATTATACCTTACATCAGCTTCAGATATTCCTGAAAGTGGTGGAAACCGGTAGTGTTACCAAAGCTTCTGAAGAACTGCATCTTACGCAGCCGGCTGTTTCCATACAGTTGCGCAACTTCCAGTCGCAATTTGATTTGCCGCTGATCGAGGTGGTAGGCAGAAAACTGTACGTTACGGATTTCGGAAGGGAAGTGGCTGAGTCGGCTTCCCGGATTTTAGATGAAATACGTAATCTGAATGGTAAAATGTACGCCCATAAGGGACAATTGTATGGCAAACTAAAAATTTCGGTCGTATCCACAGGTAAGTATGTTATTCCGCATTTTGTTACCGGATTTGTTCACCGGCATGAAGGGGTAGAACTGTCGATTGATGTCACCAACAAAAGCCAGGTTATTCAAAGCCTTGAAAACAACGAGGTAGATTTCTCATTGGTGTCTATCATGCCTACCACGTTGCGCGTGGA
>JANWWN010000068.1:1725-9379 GCA_025055435.1 Cyclobacteriaceae bacterium
TCAGGTTATTCAAAGCCTTGAAAACAACGAGGTAGATTTCTCATTGGTGTCTATCATGCCTACCACGTTGCGCGTGGATCACATGGATTTACTGCAAAACAAATTGTTTTTGGTTGGTAACATGGAACGCGAATTTAAGCATGGACCTTATGGCAAAAGTCTTTTAAGCCAGCTTCCGCTCATTTTCCGCGAAAAAGGGTCCGGTACACGGCAGGTAATGGAAAGTTTTCTGAAAAAACAAAATGTGCCGGTAATAAGAAAACTGGAACTTACTTCCAACGAAGCGGTAAAGCAGGCTGTTCGGGCCGGTTTGGGGTATTCCATCATGCCGCTTATCGGACTACGGAATGAACTCCTGAATAAGCAGTTACAGATTATTCCCATGAAGGGCCTGCCGATAAAAACCACCTGGAGGCTGATTTGGCTGAGTGGAAAAAAGCATTCACCGGTGGCAAAAGCTTTTCTGAGCTACCTGAAAAAAGAAAGAGCACGAATCATTGAAAATACGTTCCGATGGTTTGAAGAATACGAATAACGATTACCTTATCTTACGAAGCACCGTTTTGCTGTAAGCAGATTTTAAAATTTTATCTCGACTGAAATAACTACGGAAATACCGGTCGTTGGCCCATGGTTCGAATAAATTGCGAAAGAACGGACTGGCTGCATCACCGCTTTGACCGGGCGCATTGGTAAACCAGCAATTATCCCAATCGGTTACATCAGCAACAATACGGAATGTTGCTCCATGAGTCTGGTTATCGGAATTACCTGTCATGCCGGGAGTGGAGCCCGACCCGCCTCGCGGCAGCGGACCGCATGTAAAGACTTCTTTAAGTGAATCGCTTACCACTGCATAGAGCGGATGCCGTATGACTACATGGTGATAATCCGGTTGGCCGTAAACCCACCTGCTCATGTCCGAACCGAATTTCTTTTCCAATTGGGCACAGGCTTCTTCCAGTGTTTCCAGTAAAAACCGCGCTCTGCCCCTCAATTCCCGGCGGTCGGCTTTTATCCATTCAATAACCTTACGCAATGAAACGCGAACCAGATTGCGTGCCTGTTGGGGAACGAATAGTGAATTGGCCTCATTAAGTAGTGTACGTTCCCACATCATGTAAATACCGGCTTCAACGGAATTTTTATTCAAATCACCATTCCAGTTGATCAGCATTTGCCGTGCTTTTTCAGTTATCGGGCTTTTGGCTTTAAGGCTGCGGAGATAATTAACGAGCGTTCTGGCGGGAAGCGAAACGTAATCGGTTTGCAGTTTTTTCATATCATCCACCGGGAAGGTGGCCTTGCTTTGCAGCACTTCGCGTATGCGGTTGCCGCGGCTGCTGTCGGCCCATTCCCATCCTACCGCATAACGATGCGCGTAGTCCGGAACAACCAGATTTTCATTGGCGGTAGCCCAGAAACCCTGTTGTGGATTAAATACGTGCGGCAATTCTTTTATCGGCAGGTAGCCTTCCCACTCGTACCGACCGTCACCGGGAACAGGTACAAGACCGTCCCAGTTTTTCCGTATGGGTGCCAGCCCAACCACCTGCCAGCCGATGTTGCCGTTGCGGTCGGCCCAAATCATGTTTTCACCGGGCAGGTAACTGTAAGTGCAGGCCTCACGGAATTCTTCCCAGGTTTTTGCGGTATTCATCCGCAGACTCGCCAGATACGGTGCGTTTCCGGGTTCCAGCCATGCACATCGCACAGCATAGGCTTTTTTACGCTGATAATCCATATACGTTACGGGCCCATGCCGGGTGTAACGATGAATAACAACCGTATCCGGCGCACCTTTTATGCGAATAGTATCATAAATCAGCTTCATGTCTTCCCAGGCGTTGCGGTAGCGATACTGGTTGGTATTAACAGGGTTTATGTCATAAACGATCAGGTCTTCGGCATCAATGCGGAAAACCGTAAGCCCCCACGCACCATATTCATTATGACCGATCGATACACCCGGAATAGCGGGTTCGCCACCTCCTATAACATTCCAGCCCGGGCCCGACAGATGAACGATGTAACGCAATGAGGGAAGGGTGATGGCGCGATGCGGGTCGTTGGCTAACAAAGGCTTGCCGGTAACTGATTTACTGCCTGCCACAACCCAGTTGTTACTGCCCAGGACCCTTTCTTCTTCCGGAGCAGTGTGCTGCAATAAAGCGAACTGATTATCATGACTTGCTGCAGATGCAGTGGTGCGGTATTTTTCACTTATATCTTCGGGTAAGAACGCGACCGGTTTTCGGTATGCTTCATATACTTCAATAACCGGCTCAAACAAGCCTGTAGGGTCGATGGCTCTGTCCAAATCCAGTCGCGGTGTACCGGGCTCGAAGTTTCGCAGGTCCTTTACTTTTTTAGCACCCAGCAATGCTACGGCCCGGCCATTATTCAATTCATCGGTTAAGTTGGCCACCAATGCCTGATGACGGGAAATCACCACTTCAGGAGTCCATTTGCCCGGACGGAAATTCAGAATATGAAATTCCAAGGGGAGCAGTTCTGGATTTTTCTCGGTTTCGCTAATCCAGGCATTAATGCCCTCGGTAAATGCGCGGATAATCTGTTCTCCGTGCGGGTGATAGTGGTTGAGTTCGGTTTTCAGATCGCCACGGTATTTAAACAGGCGTGCACCAATGTCACGTTTCAGCTCGCGCGGCCCAAGCCATTCGGCCATGGTGCCTGTGGCCTGCCTCCGCCACAGTTCCAGCTGAAAGAGCCGGTCGCGTGCAGCAGCATAGCCCTGTGCAAAGAACAGGTCGTGTTCGGTTTGTGCATAGATGTGATTTACACCACTTGAGTCGCGGAAGATTTCCACCGGTTTTTCCAGGCCGGAAACATCGAAAGTTGTTTCATGTTCGTTTTCCGTTACGCATGAAATGAGCATCCATGTTGAAGCTAACAGGAGATAGGGTAGTTTCATAGCAAACAGATTGCTTAGCCTGCCAGTATTACCAAAGGCGCTGAAGTTCCGCTTATCAGCATACCGGATTTATGATGCGGCAATCTTCATCACGGCATCTACAAACCGGTCTAGGTCGCGTGTAGAGGTGTAAACGTGAGGCGTAACACGCACACAGCTCAGGTTTTCCCATTTGATGGCGGTGGTATGAATCTGAAAATCATTGAACAACCTGCTTACTACATCATTCGGGTCCATGCCGTCAATGGAAAATGTACCCAGGGCGCAGGAATATTCCGGTTTGAGCGATACATGCAGTTTAACGCGCGGGTGTTTCATCACCTTTTCGCACCAGTAGTTTTTCAGATAGCGCAGTCGTTCCTCTTTCCGTTTTGCACCAATAGCCAGATGAAAATCAATGGCCTGGCCGATGGCCTGTTCCGGAGCAAACGAGCGGGTACCAAGACTTTCAAATTTTCGTATGTTGTTGTCGGTAGGTTTGTCATTCGGGAAGATGGGATATAAGCCGGCAATGTTTTCGCGCTTAACGTACAACATACCGGTTCCGAACGGTGCACTGAGCCATTTATGCAGGCTGGTACCGTAATAGTCAGGATTGAAATCGGAAATTTTAAAATCCATGTGGGCAAAGGTGTGGGCGCCATCCACTATGGAAATGATGTTTCGCTTTCGCGCTTCTTCACACAACTTTTTTACCGGAAGAATCTGTCCCGTCCAGTTAATCATGTGGGTAATGTGCCAGATTTTGGTTTTGGATGTAGTGGCGTTGATAAACTCACGCAGCACAACATCGTCATTTTCTACCGGAAGGTTCAGATTAATCCATTTTATTTTTATCCCTTCGCGCATTTCCTTTTGTTTCCAGGCATGCACCATGTTGGGATAGTCCTGGCGGGTCATCACGATTTCATCACCACGGTTTAGCGTGAGGCCGTATGTTACAATGCCCAGCGCTTCGGTGGTATTGCGGTTAATGCAAATTTCTTCGGCCGAAGTGCCGGCCAGGTCGGCCAGCTTTCTGCGCAAAGGTTCACGACCTTTATCAAGAATTTGCCACATGTAGTAGGTGGGGGCTTCGTTACTTAAATGATAATACCGATCAACGGCATCCTGAACTACTTTTGGCTGCGGACTTACACCACCGTTATTCAGGTTAAGAATGGTGGGCGATGCGGTATAGGCCTGTGCAATTCGCGACCACAGGTCTTCATCGGTTATGGATTGTTCAAAGGGAAGCCGATTTAATGTGTGAAGTGCATCGGAAATATCTTCGGCAAATGCGCGGACAGCAAGCGGACTTAATGCAAAGGCTCCGGCTACACCAGCTGATTTACGGATAAATGCTCTGCGGCTGCTCATGGTTATAATGGTTTAGGTCGTTGAAGGTACTGAAATTATCTGCATTCCGCATCCGCAGGCATATCAGCGCGCTAATGCTTACATAAAAGGATCGAATCGATGGCCAAAGTGGCTCGTTTCATTCGTTCTTCTGTCGGGCCAAAGATTTCTTCGTAGCGTACATTGAGTTTGTTGATTTCGCTTTTGTAAATGGAAAACAATAAATCCCGCTTATCGGGATGCTCGCGTTGCGGGTCGTATTGCCATGGCACATCAGGATGGGTAAGGAGATGTAAATCGTAATGTCGATTGTGCAGATGATGCAAAATCTCCGGATGGCAGGTTCCGTATTTGAATTCGCTCCAGATTTTTATCACCAGCAGGTTGGTATCGCAAATCAGAAGATTTGCAGTGCGTTGTGCATACTCATCTTCAAGTTGAATTTGCCCGTGCGCGATGACAAGAAGATCATCCTGGGTATAAGGACGGCTTAATCGTTCCAGATAGTCGCGGGCGTACTCCGGTACCCACACCGTTTGATAATGCCGGGCCAGTGCTTCGGCTAACGTGGTCTTACCTGAACATTCCGGCCCCACAATAGCGACGCGTTTTACCTTTGAACGGCTTATCGTATCCATTTCGCCACAAAATGGCACATTTTACTATCTTTCAGAAAAACCGTTTGATGTGAATCGCAGAAAAGCTATCAAGCACATGGGTCTGGGTATTTCGGCCGGACTGGTTTTACCCTCACTGCTCAACGCATGCGTGGATGATGAGAATGCACCGGAGATAAACTACAACGGAGTGGTTGGGATAATCGGAGCAGGCGCTGCCGGTCTTATTGCTGCAGATATCCTGATTTCAAAAGGAGTAAATGTTAAAATTTTTGAAGCCAACAACCGTGTGGGCGGGCGCATTTGTTCACTTTATCGCACCAGCTCTCCCAGTGACTCGCTTATTTTTTTTCCGGGAAATTATCCCTATTCCGATTTTCCGATTGAGTTGGGTCCGGACCGCATCAATGGTTCCGATTCAAAGTGGGCAAATATTCTTGCGGTACGCGGTGTGCCCGTGGTAAACTTTCGCAATCAGAGCAGTGACCGGTACGTGGTGGGCAATGCCATTAACACCGAAGCCGAAGCGATGACCAACTCCGGTTTTGCAGCTGCAAAATCTTTTTTTAATTCGTTTACTGCATTTAGTGGTCCCCCTGCATTAAGTGTGGAGCAGGCGGCCCTGGGCGCCGGTGTGCCGGCATCACAGCTTGCGTTAATTAATTCGTGGTTGGGCAACCCATATGGTTCATCGGCCGCCAATATTGGTGCACGCGCTCTGGCGGAGGGTTTGGCACTTGTTGAACACAATGGTACCGAGCTAACCCTTCGCAACAACCCCATGCAGGATGTGCTGCTGAGCGTGTACAGCCGGGTAGTGCCAGCCATTCGCTTTAATACGGTGGTGCAGGCTGTTCATTACGGAGGCGATGTGATTGAAGTGATTCACAACGGAGGCAGCGAAACGGTAAACAAACTTATTGTAACCGTGCCCATATCCATTATCAAAGAAGGCGACATCACCTTTTCTCCTTCACTTCCTGCGGCAAAACTTGCCGCCCTAAGCCGCCTGGGCATGGACCCGGCCATGCGCATTGTGCTGGAGTTTAAACGCAACTTTTACGGTGAAGATGTGGCCGCCATATTCGGCAGCACTGAATCACCTGTCATCCTGAATGCAGCCGTGGGCCGAAGTAATCTGAATAAGACCCTCAGCATAACCGTGTTTGGCCTCAAAGCCAATGCTTATTCGGCTATGGAACCGGACGATGTGGTAATGAACATACTGGCGGAGATGGATACCTGGTACGGCGGAGATGCCACTGAAAACATACGCCGAAGCACAATACCCGAGGACAACAACCGGCTGCTTTATACCATAAAAGACTGGAAAAAAGATCCTTACGCCAAAGGAGGGATATCCTACCACCTTCCCGGTGGCGCACTAACCGACCGCGAAGTGCTGTCGGCTCCTGTCGGTGGCAAATTATTTTTTGCAGGCGAGGCCACCGATTTTACCGGAGAGGCCGGAACAGTTAGCGGGGCACTTAAATCGGGCGAGCGGGCTGCATTTGAAGTGATTGATGCGATATTGAACGGATAAATTCCTGAATATGGGGCTTTAAATCCGGAGCCCTGAACTTCATCACAGGTCCTGTCTGTTTCCTAACTTACCGGCATGTTCGAATCCGGTAAATTCTGAAGTTATGAAACTGGAAGAGGAAATCCATCAGGCTCACTTCCGCAATCCGCATCACAAGGTGTTTATCAACATATGGTTTACCTCAGGATGGCTTTATGCCCGTAACGTTGCGTGGTTAAAACAGTTTGGCTTAACGCCGGAACAATTTAATGTGTTGCGCATACTTCGGGGCACCCATCCGCAACCGGTAAAACTTGCGGATATTACCGCCCGGATGATTAACCGCAACAGCAATGCCTCACGTTTGGTAGATAAATTGGTTCAAAAAAACCTGGCCAAACGTACCGTTTGCAAAACCAGCAAAAGACAGGTAGACATTTCTATCACTGAAAAAGGTCTTCGGCTTCTGGAAAAGATTGATGCAAGCCAGCCCGTATGGCAGTTGTTACAAAAAAAAATTTCTGCCCGGGAAGCCGAAATTCTAAACCAACTGCTCGATGCCATCCGGAGTTAATTCAGTTATTGTAAAGACGTCAAACCTTACAGTTACTTTATCGGGAGCTGGTGAACAGGGTATTACGGTTTCTTTCCCACATCATCCGGAAAGCCGCGAAATAATTGTGTCATTCAGCCGTATGGTGCAATCCATGTCTGTGCAATTCATCCTGGATGTTATTCCCTCCATTCGTTCGGTTACGCTGATTTTCGATGTCTATGCCATGGTGAAACACGGCATAGAAAAGCCGCAAACGTGGATGTTGGAAACGACACAACAATTAATTATTCAGTTTAATCCTGAAAATATTTCACCTTCATTTCGAAGGTTGCGCATTCCGGTCTGCTATCATCCGGATTTCGGTTTGGACCTGACCGCCTTATGCGCAGCAAAACGTTTATCTGAAAGCGAGGTGGTTGATATTCACACATCCGTTACCTATCGGGTGCTCATGTTGGGGTTTCTTCCGGGCTTTGCCTACATGGGTTATGTTAACGAAAGGCTTCAGGTAACGCGGCATGCCCAACCCAGAAGGCGCCTGGAGGCCGGCAGTGTGGGAATTGCCGGTAAACAAACCGGTGTCTATCCGTTGCCCTCACCCGGCGGTTGGTTTATTATCGGCCGAACGCCCCTGCAGGTGTTCACACCGGATCGAGCCACTTCGCCAACGCTTTTTCTTCCCGGCG
>JANWWN010000069.1 GCA_025055435.1 Cyclobacteriaceae bacterium
TTTACCCTTCCGTTTGTTTACAAAAGCGGAATGCAAAACAAAAATTTTGTACTGATTGGGGGCAGCTATGGCATTGGTGCTGCCCTTGCTTCAATACTTCAGCTAAAAGGTGCGGAGGTTACTGTAATGAGCCGAACGCCTTCGCAATTCGGTAAGCACATCCGGTTCGATGTAACATCGGATACCGTGAACCTTTCGGATTTACCGCAAAGTATCCACGGTTTGGTTTACCTGCCCGGCACAATTAATCTGAAACCCTTTCACCGGCTTACGGACGATGAGATGCTGGAAGATTTCCGGATAAATGCCTTGTATGCGGCACGCACCATCCGCAATCTGCTCCCGCTACTGAAAAATTCCGGTGATGCTTCCGTTGTGTTGTTCAGTACGGTGGCCGTGGCGCAGGGCATGCCTTTTCACAGTTCGGTAGCCATGGCGAAAGGTGCTGTGGAAGGCCTGGTGCGCTCGCTTGCAGCCGAGCTGGCACCACGCATCCGCGTCAATGCCCTGGCTCCTTCGCTTACCGACACACCACTGGCTGCAAAAATTCTTTCTTCGGAAGATAAAAAGAAAGCTTCCGGTGAGCGCCATCCGCTGAAGCGCA
This sequence comes from Cyclobacteriaceae bacterium, assembly GCA_025055435.1. Taxonomy (GTDB): domain Bacteria; phylum Bacteroidota; class Bacteroidia; order Cytophagales; family Cyclobacteriaceae; genus UBA2336. Next base: position 605 of record JANWWN010000069.1, read on the forward strand.
TCGGAAGTGCAGGCGATCTTGCTAACGCTGCCATGTACTTACTAAGCGATGACAGCAGCTGGGTTACCGGACAGGTTATTCACGTGGATGGTGGGCTGTCTGCGTTGCGCATTTAATTCTCAACCTGCTGCCTGGACTGACGTACCACCTGTCAAAATGTTGTGGTTTTATCTGTTCTGTAAGCTAAGTAAAATATAAGCGGTAAGACCGTTAGTGAAAGTATCATACAAATCTGTAGCCCACCCACAATCATGATAGCCAAAGGCTTTTGAACCTCGGAGCCCATACCTTTCGACAAGGCTGCCGGAAGTAAACCCATGGAACCCATCAAAGCAATCATTATAATTGGCCTTATTCGGCTGCGTATGGCTTCGGAGATGGCCTGAGGAAGTTCCATATTCTTCATATTTTCTTTCATTACGGCAATCAGAATTATACTGTTTATGGTGTTAACACCAAACAGTATGATAAATCCTATACCGGCCGATATACCAAAAACAGTATTGGTTATCCATAGCGACAGGAAGCCGCCAATAAAAGCATAGGGTATCGTGCTGGTCGCGATTAACGTGTCTTTTACCGTTCCAAAGTTGAAATACAACAGAAAAAGAATTAACAATAAAACGGCCGGCACAATAACTGCCAACTGTCGCGTAGCCCGCTCCTTACTTTCGAACTCACCTGCCCAAACCATCTTACCGGACGGAGGCAGAGTTACGCTTTGCGCAACCTTCTTCTTTGCTTCGGCTATTGTATTTCCGAGGTCACGCCCTTCAATGCTAAAGCCCACTGCTATGTATCGGCTGCCGCCTTCTCTGTAAATAAAAGCAGGACCGGTTATGAAATTTATATCAGCAATTTCACGCAAGGGAATCTTTTTACCATCCAGAGCGGGGATTAGTATCTCACCGATTTTCTGCTGGTTATCTCGATAATCTTTTTGAAATCGAATTCGCACATCGAAGAGGCGCTCGTTTTCATAAAAAGTAGTAGCAGCCCGGCCTCCTATGGCCATTTCGATAACAGCTTGGGCATCGGCCATATTAACTCCGTATTTACCCATCCTTTTTTCATCAAGTTTTATTCGCAATTCGGGCAGACCGATGTTTCGGTAAACGTTAATATCCTTAATTCCGGGAACACCTTGCAGTACTTTGGCTACATTTGTGGCATACTTTTCCAACTCGAAAAGGTTCTCGCCAAATATTTTTATAACCAACGAGCTTTTAACTCCGGCAACGTATTCCTCCACATTATCCTGTATGGGCTGGCTAAAACCGAATACTATGCCTGGATAAATCTGAAGGCTATTGCGCATCTCCTCAATCAACTCTTCCTTGGATATTTTTCTTTTCCAGGTCTTCTCCGGATAAAGCTGAATATGAAATTCAATATTGAAAAAACCGGTGGGGTCAGTGCCATCATTCGGCCGTCCGACCTGGTTGAGCACAAATTTTACTTCATCAAATTTTCTCAACTTATCTCTCATCAGCGTTGCAATCTGCTGGGATTCTTCCAGGTTGATGCTATTGGGAAGTGTAGCCCTGACATAAATTGCTCCTTCGTTGAGCTTCGGAATGAATTCTGACCCGTAGAAAACAAAGGCTACGGAGCACGTAAGCAGGATGAGGACAAAGCCGACCAGGGTAAATTTTTTATGCTGAAAACTCCATTGAAACGTCTGAAAAAGTGCGCCTCGAAAAAATCGGGTTATCCGGTTTTCTTTTTCAGAGAGGTTTCGCTGAAGCAGAACTTTACACATAGCCGGCACATACGTAATACTTAGAATTAACGAGCCGAGCAGAGCATAACCTAAGGTAAAGGCCAGTGGCGAAAACATTTTGCCCTCGACCTTTTGAAACAGGAAGATCGGAAGCAAGGCTACAATAAGTATGAGTTGTGCAAAGAAAATATACCCTGCTACCGAGCCGGCACTGCGTTTAATTAAGCCCAACTTGGAAATCCGATTAAATCTGGGCATGCCAAGCTGGTGTGCCGTTGTTACCATTGAAACAAAAACTGTTTCAACGATAACCAATGTTCCTTCCAACAATAAACCAAAGTCGATTGCTCCCATTGAAATAAGATTGGCCGGAAGGCCCTGAATACGCAACATGAGAATAGCAAACAAAAATGAGAGCGGTATAACGGAAGCTACAATGAGGGTGGTACGCCAATTAAAAAGAAAAAGAAAAACAATGGCAGAAACGAGAAATATACCTTCAGTGAGGTTTTTGCTTACGGTTTTTACTGTTGCGTTAACAAGCTCGGTTCGATCGATAAATGGCTCAATCTTAACATCCTTAGGCAGGATCCTTTCATTAAGTTCATTAATCTTCTCTTTCAGCCGGGCTATCACTTCACCGGGATTTTGCCCGCGAAGCATCACCACAATACCCTGAACCAAATCGTTATCGTCCTGCAGGCCCACTATACCTAAACGCGGTTTAGCTGATACCTTGACTTCAGCTACATGCTTTACCAAAATGGGAGTTTGACCTTTTACCTCGATAAGAATATTTTCGATATCTTCAATACTCTCGAGTAAACCTACTCCGCGCACCACGTAGGCCTGGCTGCCACGCTCGATTACATCACCTCCTACATTAATGTTGGTTCGCGAAACAGCGTTGAAAACATCCAGTGGCGATAAGTCATAACTTGCCAGTTCTGTAGGATTGATTTTTATCTCATAAATTTTTTCTTCTCCACCAAATGTAATCACATCGGCCACGCCCGGCACCGAAACCAGTTCGCGTTCAATAACCCAATCGTGGATAGCGGTTAGTTCTTTTACGGGCCGGCTACTTCGCAAAACATACCGAAATATTTCACCGGTTGCACCATAGGGAGGTTCTACCTTTGCCTCGGCACCATCGGGCAGATTTACTTTTTGCAGTCTGTTAGCGGTATATTGTTGTGCATAGAAGTCATCTACATCATCTTCAAAAATTACCGTAACCACCGAAAGTCCAAACAAAGAAATTGACCGAACCTGTGATTTTCGCGGTATGGTATTGACCGCCTTCATCACTGGCAGGGTTACGAACTTTTCAACTTCTTCCGCACTTCTGCCGGGCCATTGCGTGATAATCCGGGCACGGGTATTGGTTACATCGGGAAAAGCTTCAATGGGTGTATGAACATAGCTAATAATTCCGGCGATTACTAAAAGAAAAGTCAGGAAAAATACAACCAATGAGTTTCTTAGCGAAAAAGCAACAACAGCCTGAACAAACTTTTGCATGGTTACAGTTGTTGAATGTTCCTTAATTTTTCATATATAAGCAGCTGGTTGCTGATCACAACCTGATCAGTTTCGGTAACGCCAGATAAAATATAAGTAATGCCATTACTTCGGCTGTGAACTTCAACATTTCTGATTTCGATATCGCAGGGATTTTTGTATACTACCAGATAGTTTTTGTTGTCATCAAATATTAAAGCGCGTGTCGGAATACTTAATGCTTCAGCCTGAAGCTGTCTCTGAACATTTACATCAACCAGCATACCTGGTTTTAACTTCAGTTCGGGATTAGGGAGTACGATTCGGGCTTTCATCACCTTCGATTCCTCATCCAACACCTGGGAAATTGCCGATATGTGACCACTAAACACATCATCGGGATAAGAAAGCGTTTTAATGAATACATTCATGCCTGTATTGATATTCCTTACATTTGTAGCATACACATTTGCCGACACCCAGACTTCGGACAGGTCGGAAATGGTGAATAAGGGTTCTCCCTGGCCGGAAATCTGAGAGCCTGCCGTAATTGACTTGGCCGTAACAATACCGGTTGCGGGCGATTTAATAAGAAATACTCCACGTTCGGAGCTTGCACTAAACAAACTAAGAATCGCATTCACCTTTTCGCGTTCGGCCTTCAGTACATCCAGTTCACTTTGTGCCTCAATCAGATCTTTTTGCGATGCGATTCCGTCATCAAACATGGACTGGACTGACTGCAGCTTCTTTTCAGCTACTTTAATCTGTGCCGCATATGTTTTGACCTGCGATTGTAATTCAAGTAACTGTGAGCTTTTAATCTCGGCAAGTACTTCACCGCGGTTAACTTTATCTCCTAAAGAAAAGTAGGTTGAGGTAACAATACCTCCTACCAAACTAATAAAGTGTATAACCTTGTCAGGATTTGGCTCAATGATGCCTGTTAACGGTATGTTTTCTTTAATTGTGGTTTTAACCGGGCGATCGGTTTGCAGCTTTTCAGTAAAGGATGAGTCCAAACATTCCCGGTTATGGGACTCCGATTTAACAGATGGCTTGTAGCAAGCCTGCAGAAAGAATGCGGTGAGGCCCCAAAAAAATATTCGTCTTATTAAAGTATGCTGCATAATCCAAAAGATTATTTGATGATATCTATACCTACCTGAAAATTCAGCTCTTCTGCATTATCATTGATAGCTTTATCGGCTTCCAGGATAATTTTCTTGTTTTCCAGATAGGCTTCCATAAAGTCAAGGTATTCCAACATGCTTATATTGCGATTGATAAAATTTTTAGTATAAGCGTTCAGAAGATTATCGAGTGTTTGTTCATATCCTTCTTCAATATCCCGCAAAAACTCAACCGATCGTTTCAGGTTTTGCCAGGCTGATGTTATATCCTGCATGACACTTAGCTGATGTTGCTTGTAGTACAGGTCCTGCTGCTCTGAACGAACATGGGCATACCGGATGTTGCCCTGGTTTCGGTTAAACACAGGCAACTCAAGGGCTATGCCAAATCCAACAAAATTGTACATGAAGTTGCCACCCCGGTCGTACCCTCCTTTTACAACCAAATCAGGAACCCGTCGGGATTTTTCATAGTCAGTAAGCTTTTTAGAAAATGTAAGTTCGAGTTCAGAAATTTTTAAATCCGGTCTGTTGCTTTTTGCAGAATCAATTATTGTTTGCAAATCCAACAGGCTGATTTGTTGTGTATTTTTAACATATCCTTCCGGGGTAAGTACTATATAAGCATCTGCCGGAAGGTGCATCAGGAGTTTCAGTTCATTTTGTGCATCCGTTATTGCTTTTAGTAACTCGTTATACTGCCGGGTCAAGTCGAGTTCAAGGGCTTTTAAACGAATATAATCGCCTCGAGGCACATTACCGGCCTCAACTTGTTTGAGGTAAGCCACGGTTAAGTGATGAACAGTATTGATCTGATTCAGGTAAATGTTCTTCTTAAATTGCAGGTACTGAAGATTGGTGAGCTGCTGCCGAAACTCAATCTTTAAATGACGAAGCACGTCATCAAAATACGTTTTAGCCTTCTCAACATTAATTTCCTCCAAACCGATAAGTTTTTTCCGTTTTCCGGCAGTTTGTATTAACTGCTCCACAGAGAAGGTCAACTGTTGATTTTTACCAAAATTTCCACCGGAAAAAGCAGGTAACTCCTGACCGAAAACGTTTAACTGGTGCCCGGTAGCCCATAGGTTTACCTCATCCAATGTAACCAGCGGATTCGGCCATAACCGCGCCTGCTGAAGCAGGGCTTCCGCTTTGGGCACTTCCAGGCGCTGTGCCAGGAGCAGGAGATTTTCTTTCAAAAAAATTGCCTCACTCTGCTGCCGGCTTAGCACCAAGGTATCCGGCAAACTCGCGTTGCAGCAGAATGACAAGCCAATTAACTGAAAACAAAATAACCGGTAAACCCTGAACATGAGCCGCAGTGATAATGCAGTAGCAAATGTGCGCTGCGACAGCTTAAAAAAATCTTAACTCGGCTGAAAATCAGCTTAAAGGAAAAACAATTTCGAAAATGTTTTCTTCCGGCTCAGGGCTTCGATAATTAATTGTGGCAGAATGCAATTCAAGAATACGCTTGGTTAAAACCAAACCAAGCCCAAAACCCTGCTTATTAACACTGTTCTTACCTCTGAAAAAATAGTCAAATAAATATTTAACTTCCTCCGCCAATACCGCGGGTCCATAGTTGGTGAGCAGCACTTTTAAATAGCCCGAATACGAACAATCAAATACTATTTCAGCTTTATTTCCCGAACTATACAGAACCGCATTGTGTAAAACATTTTGAAAAACCTGCCTGATAAGCGCCGGGTTGGCAAGAATTTCAAGTTTTTTTTCAGAAACTTCTTCAGGAAGATATTTAACATCAAAATGAAAATTGGGATAAATGACGTTCAGCGAGGCAATAACATCATAGATGAGCTCATCGGCCCTTAACTTCTGTTTCAAAACAGGCTTACCTGATTCAATACGCGAAATCTCCAGCAAAACATTAATAATTTCTCCCAATGATTTTGCCTTAACAACCTGCTGGTTAAGGTTTGATGACAAATCGTTTTCAGGCACCTCCCGCACTAAGCGCTCCAACTCAGAAACGAGAACAGCCACCGGTGTTTTTAGCTGATGGGATATGTGATGAACAATATGTTTTTGATAGGAGAAAGCATCATTTGTCTTTTTTATTAATTGATTAAACTTATCTGTAAGATACTTCAACTCGTAGCTATCGGACCTGACAGAAATGTTATCCAGATTATCAGTAGCCAGATCCAGCTTGCTGAGTTGCTCAGCCAGTGAAGTTATCGGCTTGGAAATACGATTTGACAGATAAATCGTTATGAAAATTACAATCAAAGAGATAAAAATTATGTTGCCGATAAGTATATTCCTCAGGAAGGCAAGTTTAGAGTATCCAAAAGCATCGTAAGCTTTACTTATGGCATAAAAATGCTCGGTTTCTCTTTCGACATAAGCGGCTACAACATCATACTTTCCTTCCTTAACCTCAAGTGTTCGTATCGAAGGTGAAAGGGTATTCAGTAAAGTTTCATAATTATGAATCTGTAAATCATCCAAACTTTTAAATATCAGATTTTTATGCTTATCAAAAATCAGAATTTTTTCATCATAAAAATCATGAATGGTGTGACTGTCTATCAGGGAGACCAGATTTTCACTTGACTCTTTGTACCGTATGAGAAGCCGTACCGTAAAATTAATTTTATCTTTAATTCGTTGCTGAAATTCCGCTTCCCGATATTCAGAAAAAGCAAAATAGATAATTATCGATGAGGCTATAGTGAGCAGAATTACAACAGTTGAAAAACTGTAAACTATTTGATTCCTAATTTTCATCAGAATTATCCAGATAATAACCAAAACCAAATCTGGTTTTGATTGTGTTTTTCTGAAACGGACGATCGAGCTTATTTCTTAAAAAATTAATATATACCTCTACGGAATTGGTATTACCATCGTAGGCAGGCCCCCATATTTCCTTTATTAACTGATTTTTAGAAACAATCTCACCCGGATTTTTCATTAATAAATATAGTATTTGATACTCCCGAGGAGTAAGTATTATTTCCTGGCCTTTGCGAAAGACTTTTTTTGTTGAATAATCCAGTTCAATGTCTTTAAAAATTAATTTAGAACCGGAAAGCGCCTGGCTTTCCCGTTGTGATTTTCTTCGAACAAGAACGCTAACCCGCAAAAGCAACTCACGCATGTAAAACGGCTTGGTCAGGTAATCATCGGCACCGCAACTAAATCCCTGAACTTTGTCATCCAGTTCGCTAAACGCAGTTAAAATTATTACCGGCGTTGAAAAATTATGCTGCCGGAATTCTCTGCAAATATCAAATCCGTTTTTTCCGGGAAGGTTCACATCAAGAATGATACAATCATATTGATCTTTGCGCATTAATCGCTCGGCTAACGAGCCATCATAAACCGAATCGACCTGATAATTTTCAGCCGTAAGGGCTTGGGTAATGTTTTTATTCAGGGTCAAATCGTCTTCGATTACCAATACTCTCATGAAAAATTTTCAGATCTATAATACAACTAATTATTCAGGTCTGGTTTTCCAGCGCTCGTGCATCCATACCCACTGTTCGGGATATTTGCGTATTTCTGATTCAATAACCGATGTAAAAAGTTGTGTGTTGGCCCGAATATCTTCCTCTTCATTACCCGTTCGAATCAGTTCCACCTCACTGTAGCAGGTAATTTGCTGCTTGCCATCGCTGCGCATATGTATAAATACCGGAACCACAGCCGCACCCGTACGCAACGCCAACAGTGCTGCACCCACCGGTGTAGAACAGCTATGACCGAAAAAATCAACAAACACACTTTTTACGCGCGTATCCTGATCAATCAAAATAGCTACTGTACCTCCCGCCTTTAACGTCTTCATTAACCGAACGGTTTCTTTACCGCGCTCAATGGCCGTTGCACCCAGCTTGCTGCGTTGTCTCCACAGTAAGTCGGTTAATCGCTCATCTTTCATGGCCGTTCCTATGATCAATGGCTGATAACCGCGGAAAGCCATCTCGGTGGCGACTAATTCAAAAGCTCCGAGGTGAGCGGTAAGAAACAACACCCCTCTTCCCTTTTTGTAAGCTTCGTCAAGATGAATTTCGCCTTCAATATCACGTATTCTCTTATACCGTTCGTATTGTGTGATCGGAAAAGCCCGCAAGACATCACCGGCATTTCGTCCCAGCATCACAAAAACGTTTTTCGCAAGTCTTGTTCTTGACTGGTTGTCAATGTTGGGATATGCGCGTTTCAGATTTTCCAGGGTAATACGTCGCGACTGCGAAGCAACAAAATATCCCAGTCCGCCCAGGTACCCGCAGATTGCAATCCACACCTTTCGGGGCATCAGGTTGGATAAAAATATCATGCCCCTCACAGCCAGATAAATGAAGCGATAGCGGATTTTGCGCCTTACATTTTTCCAATTTACCATCGG
>JANWWN010000006.1 GCA_025055435.1 Cyclobacteriaceae bacterium
GATCAATAATTCCTGAGTCGCGGCCTTCGGCATAATCACCGGTAATGAAGGCCATCTTTAGTTTACCCAGACGATTCAATAATTTATCAATCACGTCTTCCCGGATACGGTCAATACCGAGATACTTATGAACAATATTTTTCAACTCGCTGTAAAGCGGATGAGCTGTATTGGCCTTATAAAGAATGGAGCGTCCGCATTCCGAAGTTACAAGGTATCCGGCCGAAGTCAGGTTATTCAGTTCGTGGCGGATCGCATTGGTGGATTCGCCAAACTCCTTGGCCATTTCGCGTAAGTAGGCGCTGGTGTTGCTGTTGAGAAAAAACTTCAACAGCATTTTTAATCGTGTTCGGGAGGTTATTAAACTATCCAGCACGTTGTAAATCTATGGAAAATGTTTCAAAAATGAGTAAAAAATTTACTCAAATTTAGTAGTCGAGTTTCTTTAACAGGCCCGGTTCAATATCCACACGCATGGCCTGGCCCAGCGTTTCAAGGACGACCGTAAATTTCCCGGAGTCTGTTTCTGTAACCTGTCCCTCCACTCCTTTCAAAGGACCGTCTAAAATTTTTACCCAATCACCGGCTTTAACTTCTTCCTGCGGAACTACTTCAATAAGCAGACCGGTTTGTAAAAAGCGCTTGATCAATTCATATTCTTTGGGCTGTAAAACTGCCGGGCGGCCGTTGTGCCGGATTACCCAGGCAATACCCGGAGTTTGCACCACTTCGCTTACACGGTATTCGGGTATATAAACAAAGATATACGAGTTGAACAAAGGCACCTCGACCTTCTTCTTCCGGTCGCTCCATTGGCGCACAACTTTCTGCAAAGGCAGAAACACCTCATAACCCCTCCGCACCAAAAGCTCATGTACTTTTTTTTCATGACGGCTTTTGGTGTAAAACACGTACCACTTCGCCTGCATCATGTACCGTAGCTTTTTATCGCATCACAGATATACGTTAGCTGGTCGTGAGTAAGTTCAGTATGCATAGGCAACGAAATTACCGATGAGGTGAGTGCTTCGGCAACCGGTAAAGAAATTTCCTGCCGATGATAGGCAGGTGCTTTGTGAAGCGCTTCCGGATAATAAACCATTGTTGGTATTTGAAAAGCGGCCAGATGAGCAGCCAGGTTGTCGCGGTTTTTTTCCTTCACCTGCACGGTGTACTGATGGTAAACATGTGTGCTGTAAGGCGCACATTCGGGCAGGATAAGCCAATCCACCTGTTGCAGATGCCGGTTGTAAAAATCCGCTGCTTCCCTCCTCCTTATAATATATTCATCCAGTCTTTTGAGCTTAGGTCGCAAAATAGCAGCCTGAAGGGTATCCAGTCTGGAGTTAATCCCAACGCGTTGGTAGTAATACTTTTTCGACTGACCGTGTGATGCAATGCTGCGCATGGCGGATGCCAGGTGTGCATCGTTGGTTATAACAGCACCCCCATCGCCATAGCACCCCAAATTTTTACTCGGAAAAAAAGATGTGGTCCCGATATGACCGATGGTGCCCAGCCTTTTCCGACTGCCATCACTGAAGATGTAATCTGCTCCGATGGACTGGGCATTATCTTCTATGACATAAAGTCCGTGTTCATGAGCCAGCTTCATCAGTTCTTCCATGGGCGCACCCTGCCCGAAAAGATGAACAGCTATGATAACTTTAGTCTTCGGAGTAACACGCCTGCGCACATCTTCTGAATCAAGTGTAAAATAACGCGGATGGACATCGGCAAAAACCAGTTTGTATTTTAACAGCGCCACAACTTCCGCTGCCGCCACATAGTTAAAGGCGGGAACAATTATTTCCGCATCAGGCGGAAGATCGAGAGCCATCAGGGCAATTTGTAAGGCATCGGTGCCATTCGCACAGGCTACTACATGACCTGCATCCAGATAATCAGCAAGTTCTTTCTCAAACAAACCCACTTCGGGACCATTAATGAATTTTGCGCTTCGGATAACCTGCGCAATGCCGGCATCAATCTCATCCTTAATGGCTTCATACTGACCCTGCAGGTCAACCATCTGTATAGGCTTCATGCAATTCGTTCAACTTTGCCGTTCACTAAACAATACTGTTGTCCGCTCTCCGGACAGGTGGCCAGGCCCTGTTCATTGAACCTGAGTTTATGTCCGTACTCACTCATCCAGCCGGTCTGACGGGCCGGATTGCCGACCACCAATGCATAAGGCGGCACATCGCGGATTACCACTGCACCTGCACCGATGAACGCATATGCACCGATCTCAATACCGCAAACAATAGTTGCATTGGCCCCGATGGTAGCCCCCCTTCGCACGATGGTCTTCCGGTATTCCGATCTGCGGTTAATGGCACTACGCGGATTGATGACATTGGTGAATACCATGGAAGGCCCGAGAAAAACATCGTCCTCGCAGATTACCCCCGTATAAATCGAAACGTTATTCTGTACCTTCACATTATTACCCAATATCACATCCGGAGATACAACCACATTCTGTCCCAGATTGCAGTTTTCACCAATAATGCTGTTGGGCATAATATGACTGAAGTGCCAGATTTTCGTTCCCTTTCCGATAATGCAGCCCTCATCAATTACGGCCGTTGGATGTGCAAAGTAGGGTTTATCCATTTCTGAACTGATAAATGCGCTCAATAATATCCACTACCTTCATGCCTTCCATGGCATTGGTGGTCATGACTTCCTTGCCCCGAAGGGTATTGATTACATTTTGAAAAACATATTGGTGGTTTGCGGCACTGCCGCGAAATGGGCCGTAATCATTGGGCGGATTGGTCTCTGCCAACTGCGGCATGGTGTAATTCTGAATATGGCAATATTCCACTTTGTTCATATACTGCCCTCCTATTTTAACCGAGCCTTTGGTACCCACAACGGTAATCGAACTTTCCATGTTGGTGTCCCATACCGAGGTGGAAAACGAAAGCGAACCCAGTCCTCCGTGCTCAAATTCAAAATGAACCATTCCGGAGTCTTCAAACCGGGTGTTATGCTGATGGGTGAAATTTTTAAGTGAGGCATTGATGTTTTTCACATCTCCGAAAACCCAGTACATCACGTCAATAAAATGACTGAACTGTGTAAACAGCGTACCTCCGTCCAGTTCCAGTGTACCTTTCCAAGAACCGGGCTGGTAGTACCGGTCATCCCGGTTCCAAAGGCACACCATATTAACCATAAGTACATCACCCAAGATACCTTTGCTTACGATTTCTTTCAACCACTTAACCGGCGGACTATAGCGGTTTTGCTTCACAACAAAAACATGACGGCCAACCTGAAGCGACTTTTCTATGATACGTTCGCATGAGGCACGCGTCAGCGCCATGGGCTTTTCAATGATTACATGGCATCCACACGATAGGGCCATTATGGCGTGCTCAGCATGAAAACCATTGGGCGAGCAAACGCTTACCACATCACCTTGTAAACCAGACCGGAACAGGTCTTCCGGACGTTCAAAAAAAGAAACTCCTTTCGGAAAAAGCGGATCATCTTTTTTCAACGCATCCGTATCCGCAACCGCAGTAACTTCCGCTTCGGGTAACTGATTAATGATGGTAACATGCCGTCTTCCGATGTGTCCGAAGCCAATTACCGAAAACTTTATCTTCTGCATCCGAAATGATCAGTAAATATATTTATCAAAATTTCTGTACTCGCGTTCATACAATACTTCTCTCGGAAGCGCCCGAAAGTAATCATACGTTAACCGCAGCCCTTCCGCTCGTGATACTTTGGGTTCCCAGTCCAGTATCTTTTTTGCCAGGGTGATGTCGGGCTGGCGTTGTTTGGGGTCATCCTGAGGCAAAGGCTTAAACACAATTTTTTGTGTTGTTCCGGTAAGCTTGATAATCTCCTCTGCAAAAGCTAGTATGGTAACCTCCTCCGGATTCCCAATGTTTACCGGAAGGTGATAATCGGACATGAGTAACCGGAATATTCCTTCTACCTGATCGTCAACGTAACAGAACGAACGGGTCTGACTTCCATCGCCAAATACGGTTAAATCCTCACCGCGCAGCGCCTGGCCGATAAAGGCGGGCAATACCCGGCCGTCATTCAAACGCATGCGTGGTCCATAGGTATTAAAAATGCGAACGATGCGCGTGTCTAAACCGTGAAAGCGGTGATAGGCCATAGTCATCGCTTCCTGAAACCGCTTGGCTTCATCGTAAACACCTCGCGGTCCGATGGGATTTACGTTACCGTAATAATCTTCACTCTGCGGATGCACTAACGGATCACCATACACCTCTGAAGTGGAAGCCACCAGTATCCGGCACTTTTTCAAACGAGCCAGCCCAAGAAGGTTATGGGTTCCCAATGAGCCTACTTTCAAAGTCTGAATGGGTATTTTGAGATAATCTATCGGGCTGGCGGGAGACGCAAAGTGAAGTATGTAATGCAACTCACCGGGCACATGCACATACTTGGAAACATCGTGATGATAGAATTCAAAATCCGGGTTTTTAAACAGATGTTCAATGTTGCGAAGGTCTCCGGTTATTAAATTATCCATTGCAATAACGTGGAAGCCTTCCTTAAGAAACCGGTCGCATAAGTGCGAACCAAGAAACCCGGCTCCTCCCGTAATCAGAACACGCTCCTTTTTTTTAATCATGTTTTCGGAACAGCCGCAAATGTAATGTTTTACTCAGGAATGCAAAGAAAAGAAGGATTCCGCAGGTCAGGCTTATTGTAGTGTAGTTCCTGACGGGTAGCGCGGTTTATTACTTTTATCCCTATTTGCCGGATGATGGCATGGGCCGCTGCGGTATCCCATTCCATGGTTGGTGCAAAACGCGGATATACATCTGCAAGGCCCTCGGCCAGCATCATAAATTTCAGGCTGCTGCCCCTTGATACCACCTCGGCATTATTTAAGGATTCAATAAAAGCGCGTGTATCGTTATCCAGGTGCGAACGCGAAGCAACAATGCGCAGGCCGGTATGCTTCAAATCAACAGGGTTTCGTTTATGCAACACCGTATCCGCTCCATTTCTTCTTACAAATGCCCCGATGCCCTGACCGCCAAAGTACACCTCACCACCTGCCGGCACGGCAACCACTCCCAAAACAGGCTGCTGCTCCCGGATAAGAGCGATGTTTACGGTAAACTCACCGTTTCGATTCAGAAATTCTTTTGTTCCATCCAACGGATCAACCAGCCAGAGGAACTCCCAGCTTTTACGGATATCATAAGGAATATCCTTTCCTTCCTCACTCAGGATGGGAATTCCCGTTGACTGGAGATGATTCAAAATCACCTCGTGGGAAATTTTATCGGCCAGGGTAAGTGGTGAGTTGTCGTGCTTAAGCTCCGTATCAAAATCATCAGCATGATATACTGTAAGTATTTCTCTGCAGGCCTTAGCAGCAGCATCCATGGCTACCTGAAGTAACGTAAAACTTTTCTCCATTTTCAGGGCAGTGCGTAAAGTAAAAGGATTGTAGTTTGACCGCCAAGTTGCTGACTGCAGATATTGTTTCAGATTTAATTGGTGCAATTCAAATAATCATACCTCCGGCAACCGTTTCATTCGTTGATTCGTCAATCAAGATCATACTTCCAGTGATGCGGTTTTTTCGGTAGCTGTCGAACAACAACGGTTGTGAGGTGCGGATTTTTACCCGCGCGAGGTCGTTCATCCGGAGTTGTTCCACACCTTCAATGCGTTGTAAGGTATTGATATCCAAACGGTACTGAATCTCTTTTAATATTCCGCGCACTTCTTTTGTGGTATGCCGGATAATGAATTTGGACTGCAGGGAAACGGGTCGCGGGTTCATCCAGCACAGCATCAGGTCAATATCCTGCGATGTTCCAGGCTGGTTGTTGGGCTTACACAACATATCACCCCGGCATACGTCAATGTCATCTGTTAAGGTTATCACTACCGACATGGGTGCAAAAGCCTCTGAAATTAGTTTCTCACCCAGATGTATTGATTTAATACGCGTGATAAATCCTGAAGGCATTACCATCACCTCATCTCCTTCGCGAAAAATTCCACCGGCCACCCTGCCGGCATATCCGCGGAAGTCACCATGCTCTTTTGTATGCGGCCGGATAACATATTGTACAGGAAACCGCCCGTCAATATGGTTGTAATCGCTTTCTATATGAACCGTTTCGAGCATGTGCATAAGCGTTGCACCCTGATACCAGGGCATCTTATCCGAGCGATTGACCACGTTGTCGCCATGAAGGGCGCTTATCGGCACGAATTGGATATCGGAAACTTCCAGCTTGGATGAAAAGGCCTTGTAGTCATCCACAATTTTTTCGAAGACTTCCCGGCTGTAATCAACCAGGTCCATTTTATTAATGCACACGATGATGTGTGGTATTTTCAGCAGGGAAGCAATGAAGGAATGCCGGAACGTTTGCTCAACCAACCCCTTTCGGGCATCAATCAGGATTAAGGCCAGGTTGGCTGTTGATGCGCCGGTCACCATGTTGCGTGTGTACTGGATGTGCCCGGGTGTATCGGCAATGATAAACTTACGTTTAGGTGTTGAAAAATAGCGGTACGCCACGTCAATGGTAATTCCCTGTTCGCGTTCAGACTTCAGACCATCAGTAAGCAAAGACAAATCGACATAATCAAATCCTTTGCGCATGCTCGATTGCTTAACCGCTTCGAGCTGGTCCTCAAAAATGGCTTTGCTGTCAAACAACAGCCTGCCGATGAGCGTACTTTTGCCATCGTCCACGCTACCGGCAGTAGTGAATCGGAGAATTTGACTTCGAATCATGGCATGAAATTCAGATAGAGATAAACAACATGAAAAACATAATGATCGCCACCGTTTTTGTTCGCAATATTGAAATACCGCACCTGATACTGATAACCGGCATCCACAACGAATTTATCCGACAGGTTGATGACCAGTCCGGTAACAATCCGGTTTTGATCCAATAAAGTTACTTCCGAACCCGATAAACGCTCGTGCAGAAAAAGCTCATCCGAAACCTGCCAGCGTATTGAATTATTTACCGGGAGGGATACCAGAAAGCGGGTACGCCACCTTAACTCTTCGAAATGGCGGTCTTTATTCCAAAAATACCGCTCTTCCAATCCGGCGCGAATCTGAAACCTATCATTGTGAAAATACCAGCCTGCCATTTGCATCATACGAAATTCGTTTAACCAGGTATCAGCTCCTTCTTTTCTGATAAAAAAAGTTACGGGCGAGCCCTGCAGAAAAAAATTATTCCAGCGTTTAACCAGATACCACCTGAGTGTGTATAGATGGAAGTTGCGCAAGTCAACAGGCAGTTGCAAAAAATTACGATACTGTACTTCAATATCATGATGAAAATTTTTCGGCTTCCGGATACGGGTGTTAAAGCGGAACCATGCTTCCACCGCATCATCCGAAGACTGGGCGCCTGCAGGCAGCACCAGGATTAACAGCATTGACAAAACCGGTAGTGTGGATTTCATGTATTTAAAAATATCCGTTCCTTTTTCGGTCCTCCATGGAAGTCTCGCTCCTACGGTCATCAGCACGGGTACCGCGTTCCGTACGTCTTGACGTTGCTATTTCCTGGATGATTTTCTCAATGGTATCGGCATCCGATTCAACCGCTCCCGTTATGGGCATATCTCCGCAGGTACGAAAGCGCACGCGCTTAACCACGGGCTTCTCCTCCGGTTTCAGTTTCAGCCAGGGCGAAGTAGATAACAGTACACCATCCCGTTCAATTACTTCGCGCTCATGGGCAAAATAGAGTTTCGGAAGCGGGATGTTTTCACGTTGCAGGTACTGCCATACATCAAGTTCGGTCCAGTTGGATATGGGAAAGACCCGAAAATGTTCACCCGGATTTTTTCGTCCGTTAAAGATATTCCATAACTCAGGTCGCTGGTTTTTCGGGTCCCATTGCCCGAATTCATCGCGGTGAGAAAAGAAGCGCTCCTTGGCACGCGCCTTTTCTTCATCCCTGCGGGCACCGCCCATGGCTGCATCAAATTTGTATTGCCCGATGGTGTCGAGGAGGGTAACTGTTTGCAGGGCATTGCGGCTCGCATAAAAACCGGTCTCTTCCTTCACGCGGCCCTTATCTATGCTTTCCTGAACCGAACCTACAATAAGTTTAACACCCAGTTCAGCTACCAGCCAGTCGCGGTACGCTATCGTCTCCGGAAAATTATGACCGGTGTCGATGTGTACCAGCGGAAAAGGAATGCGTGCCGGATAAAATGCTTTGCGCGATAAATAGGCCAAGGCAATGGAGTCCTTTCCTCCCGAGAAAAGTAAGGCGGGTCGTTCAAACTGCGCCACCACTTCGCGGATAACAAAGATGGCTTCAGACTCCAGTTCATCCAGGTGTGACAGGTAATATGCACTCATAATCGGATACGCGGTAAGATTGCTTTTACCAAATCGGCTGTTGCCTGTTCAACTGTTTTTTCCGTCGTACGGATAACCGCATCGGGACAGAGCGGTACTTCGTAGGGTGAATCCACTCCGGTAAAATTTTTTAACTCAGCCCTGCGTGCCTTCGTGTAAAGGCCTTTCACATCGCGCTGCTCACAAATTTCCAGCGGCGTATCCACATATACCTCGAAGTACCGATCCTGACCTATTATATGCTTCACTCGTTCCCGGTCAGTGCGGAAGGGAGAAATAAAGGCAGTAAGCACAATCAGGCCGCTATCCAGCATAACGCGACAAACCTCACCTGCCCTGCGAATGTTTTCGCTGCGGTGTTCTTCACTAAATCCTAAATCTGAATTTAAACCGGTTCGCAATGCATCGCCATCAAGAAAAAAAACATTAAAACCCTGTTGAAAAAGGGCATACTCAAGCTGAACCGCCAGCGTGGATTTACCCGAACCCGACAAACCTGTAAACCAGATGAGGAGCGGGCGTTGATTCATGCGTTGCTCCCTTTGTTCGCGGGTTATCAGGGAGTTAACCGGATATAAAAGATTCTTACTTTCCATCAGGTTTTAAAGTTGGTAGTACCACAAGATAAATGTGATGCACACGGTGCAGTAAATAAGGGTGAATGGGGTACCGACTCTCACAAAGTCACGGAATGAGTATCCTCCGGGCCCATAGACCATCAGGTTGGTTTGGTACCCGATGGGTGTCATGAAATCACCCGATGCGGCAAAGGCAATTGCCATACAAAACGGCATCGGGTCGAGTTCCAACTTTTCGGCCAGTGAAAGGGCAACCGGAAACATCATCGATACAGCCGCAGGGTTGGTGATGATGGCCGTTAGCATAATCGTGGCAACGAATAGCACGGCTAAAGCCAGGGTAACATCCGAAGCTGAAGACGCAGCAAGAATCAATCCTGCGAGGCGGTCGGCCGTCCCCGTTTTATCCAGAGCCGTGGCTATCGCCAATGACGACACCAGCACAATTAATAAGCTGAAATCCAGATTTTTACGCAACTGCTCATAGTTCAATACACCGCTGAAAAGAAAAATACACAAAGCACCTAGCGCCGCACTGAATAATGGTAATAAACCGCTGATACCGGCTGCCAGCAGAAGAATGACGGCAACGGCGATCAGACTCTTAAGCATCGGCTTGCGTCCGTTCAACTTTTGCGGACGCGAAATGAAATACAGATGATTGTCATCGGTTGTGACAGCCTGATTTTCACCGGTGAGCAGCAACAGAAAATCACCACCGGCCAGTGTCATTTCTCCGATTTTTCCGGCCACTTTTTTACCGTTTCGATGAATGGCAACAATGGAAGCATTGAAACGCTTACGAAAATCCGAATCACGTATGCGCTTGCCGATCAAATCGGAATGAGCCGGGACAACTGCCTCCAGAAAATGAAATGCCCCGTTCACGGGTTGTTCGGAAAGCCGGAGCCCTTCATGCAGTTGAATAAGATTTGAAATAGCCTGTGTATTCCCCGAAAAAAATAACAGGTCGTTCGGTTGAAGTACCTCATCAGGCGTAACCGGCGAAATAACTTCTCCTTTTCGGATGATTTCTACCAGAAATAAATCACGCAGGTTGCGCAAGCCGGCATCCCGAACGGTTTTTCCCGATAAGGGAGAATCGGGATAGAGCATGGTTTCAACGATATACTCGGTGCGGTTTTGTTTTATGGCTTCCAGCCGGCTGCGGTGTGCAGGCAATAAATAGTATCCCCAGAAATAAAGATATATCCAGCCGGCTACGGTTACTAATAAACCCAGGTAAAGAAAGTCGGTAAAAGCGGGCATGGGCAATTCCCGGGATGTCATCAAACCGGCAAGTATCAGGTTGGTCGATGTACCGACAACTGTAATCATTCCGCCCAGAATGGTGGCATACGACAACGGAATGAGAAATTTGGAAACCGGCACACCTTTTTTTTCAGCCCACTCCTTAACATAAGGAATCAGAAATGCCACAATGGGCGTGTTATTTAAAAAAGCCGAAACGGTTGAAACGCTCACCATGAGCCGGAGCAGGAATGCACGCGGTGAAAGGCTCAGACTGAACAGATTCAGAAAAAACCGGTCGCCTAACAACTCGCGCATACCGGCCGTTACCATCATCAGCAGGAAAATAACGATAAGCTGCGGATTGCTAAGCCCCTGCAACACCTCAACAGGTGTAAGAATGCCCATTACCAGGAGCGTAAGAACGACCAGAAAAAAACTCAAGGCAGGGTTAAACCATTCGCGGTAGAGCGACAGCACCAACAACACCAGCAGGGTGATAACGAAAATATGAATCGGATTAAAATCCATTAAGTTGATAGATTTTAAAGACAAATATAGATAAATCTTCGTACCTAACTATACTTCAGTTTGACCTTGGGAAAAAAGAAAAATTTTCCGCGGAACCGCAGGCTACATGCAACCACCTGCATTCAACTGGACTGATAAACAAGGCTGGAATGGAAAATTTAAACGAGCAGGTGGCAGAATTTCATGTCCGAATCAGTTGATTTCAGGCTTTTTAATTCTGCGCTCCAAATCCCAGAAGGCTTTAATCATAGAAAGAAAATCTTCCATATCCTTTAAAGGAATCATGTTGGGGCCATCGCTCAGCGCTTTTTCGGGGTTGGGATGCGTTTCGATAAAAAATCCGTCCACACCCGCAGCCGCGGCCGCGCGCGCCAAATGCGGAGCAAACTGCCGTTGACCTCCCGAAGCACCACCCAACCCTCCGGGTTGCTGCACCGAGTGGGTCACATCAAAAACTACCGGTGTAAACTGCCGCATTACAGGTAAAGAGCGCATATCCACTACCAGGGTATTGTACCCAAAGCTCACTCCACGTTCGGTGAGAAAAACGTTTTGATTGCCCTCTCCTCTTACTTTGTCAACTGCATATTTCATATCGGCAGGGGCCATAAACTGCCCTTTTTTAATTTTCACCGGCTTACCGGTTCGTGCAGCAGCTTTTAACAGATCCGTTTGCCGGCATAGAAAGGCCGGTATTTGCAACACATCAACAACCGATGCCACTTCGGCACACTGTACCGATTCGTGCACATCGGTAACAACGGGTACCCCCAAATCCTTACGCACACGCCTTAAAATTTCAAGTCCTTCATCGAGCGACGGCCCGCGGTAAGAATTCCCGGAAGTGCGGTTGGCTTTATCGAACGAGGCTTTAAACACGTAATCAATACCCAGTTTTTCGCATAGGGCTTTTACATGCGTACCGGTTTCCATGCACAGATCATAGCTCTCTGCAGCACAGGGCCCTGCAAACAAAACCAAGCGGTCACCGCCCAATTCAATCCGATCATTTATTCTTACTCCTGTTTTGAACTTTTCCATTCACACCTATCATTTATCAATTAAGCAAAATCACAACACCCATTTAGCCTGAGCAGCAAGAAGCAGGTCGGCCACTTCGCGAAATACACCCTGACCTCCTTTAGCAACCGTTACCAAATCGGCCTGATCGCGGATGTAAACCGGCGCATCCGCTGGACACACGGCAAAACCTACTTCATGAAATACCGGCAAATCGTTCAGGTCATCACCAATGTAAGCCGTTTCTTTTGGTTTCAGCTTGTAATGTTGCATCAGTTTACGGCA
This sequence comes from Cyclobacteriaceae bacterium, assembly GCA_025055435.1. Lineage (GTDB taxonomy): Bacteria > Bacteroidota > Bacteroidia > Cytophagales > Cyclobacteriaceae > UBA2336. The sequence goes on from JANWWN010000006.1 coordinate 12,043, forward strand.
AACATCTGCTTTGTCCAGTACCCCCTGGTGGCAAAAATCCACCTTCAACTCATTCATGCGTTGCGCAACAGCAACCGATTCTCTCCCGGTAATGGCGCCCAGTATAAATCCGGCTTTCTTCAGGTGCCCGGTAATCAACCCGTCTTTCACATCAAACATTTTGAGTTCGCGACCCTCGCTGTCATATATAATCCGGCCATCCGTAAGTACCCCATCCACATCGAAAAACACAGCACGCACCTGCCGGGCTTTCGCAATCTGCGACTTGGTGTATCGCGCGAGAATTTTTTTCACCGTAATAAATTGTGCGCCAAAATTAGAAAATCTTATTAAGTTTCCGTTTGATCCCACAACATGAAGCAAATCAAAGCAGCATTGGTGATTCTTTTTTCCATTTCAGTTATCCTGGCACTCGACCGGAGTTGGCGGTTCGGCAACATCCGCATTCCTCCGCCCGGAAAATTCCTTGACCCTTTTCAGGGATTCTGGCAAAACGCAGAAGGTACAACTCCGGATTTACCTAAGCACGTGCAACTTCCGCAAGGCAAACAACCAGTTACCATATATTGGGACAGCCTCCTTATCCCGCACATTTTTGCACAGAATGATTACGATCTGTATGCTGCGCAAGGTTATATTACCGCCCTGCACCGGTTGTGGCAGATGGAATTTCAGACCCATGCAGCAGCAGGGCGTCTGAGCGAAATATTGGGCCCCGGAACTGATAATGCGATTTTAAATTACGATCGAAAGCAACGCCGGCTTGGTATGGTATTCGCGGCTGAAAATGCCGTGAAAGGCATGGAAAAAAATGCCATCGCGCGGAATATTATCACAGCCTACACCGATGGCGTCAATGCCTGCATCCATTCACTGCGTTATCGCGACCTTCCGCTGGAGTACAAATTGCTCGACTATTATCCTGAACCCTGGACCAATCTTAAAGCTGCTCTTCTTTTACGTAGCATGGCCCAGACACTGAACATGGGAGATAAAGATTTTCAAAATACACTGGCTTTAAAATTATTTGGCTACGATACCCTGAATTTGTTATATCCCGACAGAGAAGCGGTAGGCGATGCCATCGTTGAAAAACCCGGTCAATGGAATTTTAACGAAATCAGTGCAAAGACCTATTCTCCTTCTGGTGCCGCGCCACGGCAATGGAACAACTACCCTGTTGATGAAGCACCCCTTATGGCCAGTAACAACTGGGCCGTAAGTGGCAGCAAGACCAACTCAGGCTTTCCGATATTGTGCAACGACCCGCATCTGAATACCACCTTGCCGTCTATCTGGTATGCCATACATTTGCATGCACCGGGTATCAACACCATGGGTGTTTCACTTCCGGGTGCTCCGGGTGTCATCATCGGCTTTAACGATTCGATTGCATGGGGAGTAACCAATGCCCAACGCGACCTGGTGGACTGGTATGAAATTCGGTTTGACGAAAAAAGGAACAACTACCTGCTTGACGGCAAATGGCAGCCTGTAACCAAGCGTATTGAAAAATTTCAAATTCGGGATAAGGGACTTTTTACAGATACCGTATATTATACCCACTGGGGACCCGTTCCCTATGATGAAAATTTTGATGTCCCCGATAACCGAAAACATTACGCCTTCCGGTGGATTGCGCACGATGAATCGGAAGAGGTGATGACGTTTTACTACCTGAACCGCGCCGGCAATTATTCCGACTTCACAAAGGCACTCCGCTATTACAGTTCACCGGCACAAAATTTCATATTTGCTTCCGTTAAAAAGGATATCGCCATTCGCATACAGGGCAAATTTCCGCTACGTGGTAAAGATGAAGGCCGGTTTGTGCTGGATGGCACCCTTTCAGCTTCTTCGCCTGCAGGTTACATTCCATTCGAGCATAACATTTCCGACAAAAATCCTGCGCGCGGTTTTGTGTCGTCAGCCAATCAGTATCCGGCCGACAGTACCTATCCTTATTACATTACCGCAGTGAGCTATGAAGCCTACCGCAACCGGCGTATCAACAACAGATTACGGGAGATGAATAAAATTACCCCGGAAGACATGATGAAGCTGCAGAACGATAATTTCAGCATCAAAGCAGCAGAGGCCCTGCCCCTAATGCTAAATGCCCTGAACTCTGCCGATTACAACGAACAGGAGAAGAAAATTATTGATGACTTACGACTTTGGAATTACACGTATGATGCCCACCTTTCTACGCCCTGTTATTTTGATGCCTGGTGGAGTAATCTGTATTCGATGTTGTGGGATGAAATGCGAAGCGAAAACTTATCGTTGTCCTACCCGACTTCGTTTACAACCATCCGTCTGATGAAAAAATATCCCAACCTGCGCTTCTACGACCGCAGGGATACGCCGGAAAAGGAAGAACTAAACGATTTAATCCGAATGGCATTTCGGAGTGCATTGGATGAAGTGGAAAAATGGAAAGCTGCACATCCGGATAAACCGTTGCAGTGGGCCTGGTACAAAGACACGTACATCGAACATTTGCTACGGCAGGAAGCATTCAGTCGGCATGTGTTGCATGGCGGTCATGCCAACGCCGTCAATGCCTCATCACGTAAACATGGTCCGTCATGGCGTATGATCATCAGTCTGGAGCCGGATAACCTTCAGGCTTATGCCGTTTATCCCGGCGGGCAGTCGGGTAATCCGGGCAGTGCTTTTTACGATAATATGCTTCAACGCTGGGCAACAGGAAGGTATTTCAGACTATCTTTTTACCGCAACGAAGAAGAAGCAAAGAATCAAGCGATGTACACAACCCAAATCAGTCCCTGATATGAAGAAATTTTTTCTGCAGTTTTTAATTACAATCCTGACCGCCTTTCTGTTTGAACAATTTCTCCCCTGGTGGTCGGTAGCCCTGGCCGCGGCGCTAGGTGGTTTTTTTATACGGGCCTCCCATGGTTTCCTATGCGGTTTTCTGGCAATTGCCATACTGTGGCTTGCAAAGGCATGGGTTATTGATATCCAATCTGCACAACCCCTGGTTAGTCAGGTTGCCAAACTCCTGATGATGCAGGGCAAATGGATGCTGTTTGCAGTTACAGGTATTACCGGCGGATTAGCAGGCGGATTAGGCGCATGGAGCGGAAAAGCGGCTGGCAATCTGCGAGGTTAAATGAGTAAGGCATTGAATTTTAGAATGTATCTGATCCGCGGAGCAATTAAGCTAATCTCACCAACAGAACGGCAGTACTGACGCATAGTCAGCACCTTAACAATCCGCTTTCTTGGATTCGTCCCGGCCTGCCAATCATGCAAGCCAGACTCCACACAAACTATTTTGTCGGGGTAGCAGGATTCGAACCTGCGACCCCCTGGTCCCAAACCAGGTGCGCTAACCGGGCTGCGCTACACCCCGAACATATAGCAGTGACTCCGGAAGGGGTCGAACCTTCAACCTACTGCTTAGAAGGCAGTTGCTCTATCCATTGAGCTACGGAGCCTGCTTTAAACATCAAAGCCCTGTCGGCCACAGGGCTTGGCGGAGAAGGGGGGATTCGAACCCCCGGTACGGTTTTACCCGTACGACAGTTTAGCAAACTGCTGGTTTAAGCCTCTCACCCACCTCTCCGTAAATTATTCCGACTGCCTTAGGCAAAGTCGGCTTGCAAATATAAGGCTTCCCGATAAATTTTAATTCCACATTAACAAAACAACAACTGCACCAATTGGCACAATAAACCTAACTTGCCCGGCAAATGAGCTGGTACAGAAGTTTTACCGAAATCGAATGGTTGTTCCTCGTCCTGCTATTGGTCAGCACGGTTTTGTACGTAATCAGGCTGTATAAAATCCATAAAATCTTTCCGGTTGTGTATTCGGGTGTGATATTCAAGCAGGTGCTGCGCTTGCTTATCTTCGCTTTGCTTCTGCTGGCCTGGCTCGGACCCTCTTCAGGCTTTGCACGACGCGAAGTAAAAGCCATTGGCAAAGACATTTTTTTCTGCATCGATCTTTCCAAATCCATGGATGCCATCGATGTACCGCCTACCCGGATAGAAAGAACTAAGAATGAGCTGAAGCGAATTATCCGCACCCTGGCAACAAACCGAATGGGTATCATCATATTTTCCTCCGAAGCATTCATGCAATGTCCGCTCACGTTCGACCAAAGCGCTTTGCTTATGCTAACCGATGCCATGAATACCAACCTGGTGCCTTCCGGCGGTACCGACCTGGCCCCCCCGCTTCGCATGGCCATGAATAAACTTTCGGAAGAAAATCAATCAGCTTCCCGGGTAACTTCAAAAATCATCGTATTGATAAGCGATGGCGAAGACTTTGGCGAAGAAACCGGAGAAGTTGCACGCGAACTCGAACAAAAAGGATTCAAACTTTTTACCCTGGGCGTGGGTACGGAAAAAGGTGGCCCTATTCAAACTTCATCAGGGTTTAAAACCGACCGCGAAGGTAATCAGGTCATTACCCGACTTAATGCTGAAGGCCTGAAAGAGCTGGCCAGCCGTACCGGCGGCAACTATTTTGAATTATCCGACCAGCGAAACGATATCAACCGCCTGGTCGCTTCCATCAACGCCATTGAAGGCGAACTAATGGACGCACGGCTCATTGATGTAACTGCAAATCAGTACCCGTTTCTGCTAACAATCGCTCTGTTTCTTTTAATTTTGGATATCCTGATTCCGGTCAATATTCTCAGGTTATCATGAAGTGGTTAGCAGTACTTGCATTGACGCTTTGGGTTACCGACCCTTTAAGGATATCCAAAATTAACCGTCATAAGTCGGCTGCAACACAGGCCTATACATCAGGAAATTATGCTGAGGCCGCCAAACATTATCACTATCTCCTCGACTCGCTGGGTGTGGCAGAGGAAGAAATATTGCTCAACCTGGCCCACAGCTATTTTCAACTCAACGAATACGAAAAGGCAAAGCAGGTTTATGCAGCGGTTGCCGCAGTAGGTAAAAAGCCGTTGCAGTCGGTTGCGCACCAGCAGCTGGGTGTAATTGCCAATCGGGAAGGAAAATTTCAGGATGCATTACAACACTTCCGGGAGGCACTAAAGGCTAATCCGGAAAATGAAGATGCGCGCTACAATTATGAATTGCTGAAAAGAAAACTAAAAGACCAGAATAACCCTCAACAAAACCAACAACAGCAAAACAACGAGCAGCAACAAAATCAACAACAGCAAAAGAAGCAGTCAGATAATCAGCAATCGGATAAGCAAAAACAACAGGAACAACAGAAACAATCACAACAACAGCAAGGCAAAGAACAGGAAAAGCAGGAACAGGAAGGAAAAGATAACAACCGGGATGAAAAACAAAATCAGCAACCACAGGGCGGTCAGGAAAGAAAATCAAAATTAGATCCGCAGAAGGCCAAAGAAATTCTGGAAAGCATGCGGAATCAGGAAATTCAGTACCTCCAACAAAAGAAACGCAAAGGCACGAAGCCGCGTGACAAAAACAAACCCGACTGGTAAACACTTTTGCGTACCTTTACGCCCGACTAATCATGTTTGTCATGAAAGAAGTTGTCATCGCATCGGCCGTGCGCACGCCCATCGGCAGTTTTGGTGGAAGTCTTACCTCACTATCGGCCACCGAACTGGGCGCAATAGCCGTAAGAGGAGCCATCGAAAAGGCGGGTATTGAGCCTTCGCAGGTTCAGGAATTGTTTATGGGCAATGTTATTTCAGCAGGATTGAAGCAGGCGCCTGCCACCCAGGTAGCTGTGCTGGCCGGTTTAGGCTATAATGTTCCCAGCACGCTCATAAATAAAGTCTGCGCATCCGGCATGAAAGCCATCATGCTGGGCGCACAGTCCATTATGCTCGGTCATAACGATGTGGTGATTGCAGGCGGCATGGAGAGCATGAGCAACATTCCTTACTATCTGCTTAAAGCACGCTATGGCTACAAATTCGGCAATGGTGAAGTGGTGGACGGACTCACTTATGACGGACTTACTGACGTGTACAACCATTGCGCCATGGGCGTATGTGCCGACCACACCGCTAAAGAAATGAACATTAGCCGCGAAGATCAGGACAACTATGCCATCCGGTCTTACAAGCGCGCTGCCGCGGCCTGGGCCTCCGGGAAGTTTAAAGATGAAATCGTCCCGGTGGAAATTACCGACCGCAAAGGCAACAAAACCCTGTTTGCCGAAGATGAAGAATACCGGAACGTAAACTTTGAAAAAATACCGCAGCTTAAGCCCGTATTCAGCAAAGACGGCACCGTTACGGCAGCCAATGCTTCCACCATCAACGATGGCGCATCAGCCGTTGTGTTGCTGAGTGCGGAAAAAGCAAAAGAACTGGGTATTCAGCCACTGGCACGCATTCGTGGCTTTGCCGATGCGGCCCAGGACCCGATGTGGTTCACCACAGCACCGGCCCTGGCCATACCTAAAGCCATGAAAATGGCGGGTGTTGATAAAAAAGATGTGGGTTACTACGAAATCAACGAAGCCTTTTCGGCCGTGGCCATTGCCAACAACATCAAGTTAGGACTTGATCCGGACAAAGTAAATGTCAATGGAGGAGCCGTATCGCTCGGCCATCCGCTGGGCGCATCGGGTGCACGCATTGTTACCACGCTCATTCATATACTCAGGCAAAATCATGCTTCGATAGGCGTAGCCGGCATCTGCAACGGTGGCGGTGGAGCTTCGGCCATGGTTATCGAAAAGTTGTAAGCTTTTTGGCGGTTATATTTTCCAGTTATCCGCACAACACCCTACGTTGTGTTGCGTTACATGTGCAGGTTAATGTACTTTCACACCATGGTTGTTCGGTTATTGTTATCGATGCTCGTATGCACTGCTGCATTTGCACAGGGTCAGCGCGAAGTGCGCACGTATTATGCCGGCAACAAAAATCGCCCGCATGAAATCTATTCCGTAGCAGCCGATAATTCCGACAGGTATGAGGGCCGCTATGTGCGCTATTATCCCCACGGCACAATCGAACTCGAAGGCTTCTTTGTAAACGGTAAAAAATCGGGTGTATTTACTGAATATCATCCCAACGGTAACCCTTCGCGGAAAATCACCTACGTAAACGGTATGCGCCACGGACCTGTGGAAATATTCGATGAGAACGGAAAAAAAATTCAAAAAGCATTTTATCAGAATGACTTGTTGGTTGACAGCGCCCAAACGTTTTATGATGATGGCACACTTTGGCGCGAAACGGTTTTCAAAAAAGGTAAGCCCGATGGGGTCATCCGCGAATACTATCCGCACGGCACCTTAAAAAAGGAAATCCACTACCGTCACAGCAAGCCCAATGGCGTTAGCCGCACCTTCTACCCTTCAGGCATCGTGGAAACAGAAGGCAATTATGTTGACGGCGTACTTACGGGATTTTTTAAAACCTATTATCCCAACGGACAGTTGGAAAACGTTTCTACCCTGCGTGAAGGAACCCGCAATGGTGAATATCGCCACTACGATAGCGCAGGTAACCTGTTGCTTATCGGTCACTTTATGGATGGAAAGCTCCATGGCGATAACACCGGATACTATCCCTCCGGCGTTGTGAAACACCGGTTTAAGTACAAGGAAGGATACAAAACCGGCACCGGATACGTTTATCACCCGAACGGTACACTGAAACAAAAAGAGTATTTTGCTTTAAACGGCAAAGACTGGATTGTAGAAGAGTATTCCGAAACCGGCCTGCAGCTATCCGAAAAAAAGTACCGCGACCTGAAACCGCATGGCGAGTGGATATTTTATCATGACGATGGCAAGACAGTGCGGGTAAAAGAAACCTATGAAGCCGGTAAACTGCACGGGCCACGCACCGAGTACTTTGCTGACGGCAAAACCGCACGCGAAGAGAACTGGAAGTTCGGCATGCTGTTCGGGCCCTTTAAGAATTATTATCCTTCGGGTAAAACAGAAAGCGAAGGCGAATATCGTTCGCACCGCAAACATGGTTTGTTTATCGCTTACCACGAAAACGGTCGGGTACGTGAGCAAGGCGAATACATTGCCGATAAAAAACATAAGGAGTGGAAAGAATTTGACGAGCAGGGCAACGTAACAAAAACCTATATTTTTAAAGCCGGCATTCTTATTGAAACCAGGTAAAATAGTAGGTTTGTGGCTTTCAGCTTTTCCCTGCCATGTCTCAAACCAACAGCCTTCCTCCAACCGTTTATCAAACACATTTCAATTTTCCCGGGCAAACCGGCTTTTACCGGGGCAAGGTTCGCGATGTGTATTACTTTGGTGACGTGATGGTGATGGTAGCCACCGACCGCATATCGGCTTTCGATGTGGTGTTGCCCCGACCCATTCCCGACAAAGGGAGAATACTGAACCTGATAGCCGCGCGAAACCTGGAAGCCACCGGAAACCTTGTGCCCAACTGGGTGTTGAGCGTTCCGGATGATAACGTTACCATCGGAGTGAAATGCAAACCCTATCCTGTGGAAATGGTGGTACGTGGCTACCTGGCCGGGCATGCCTGGCGCGAATACCGGGCCGGCAAGCGAACCCTGTGCGGCGTTTCCCTGCCCGATGGCCTGCGCGAAAACGACAAACTCCCGGCACCTATCATCACTCCTACTACCAAAGCTCACGAAGGACATGACGAAGACATATCGCGGGAGCAGATTCTGGAAAAGGGTTTGGTAAGTGAAGCCGATTACGTGCAGTTGGAGAAATACAGTCTGATGCTCTTTCAGCGCGGCACCTCGCTTGCCGCTCAACGCGGACTGATCCTGGTGGACACCAAATATGAATTCGGCAACCACAACGGCACCATCCGATTAATTGATGAAGTACATACGCCCGACTCATCGCGTTATTTCTATGCCGACGGATATGAAGAGCGGCAGCGAAAGGGCGAACCTCAGAAACAACTTTCGAAAGAGTTTGTCAGGCAGTGGTTGATTGAAAACGGATTTCAGGGCAAGGAAGGTCAGCGCGTACCCGAAATGACCGATGCATGGATAATGACCATATCCGGACGCTACCGCGAACTGTACCGACAGGTAACAGGTGAAGAACTACCCGGCCTGCACAATCCGAACATCATCGCACGTATTGAACAAAGCATACTCAATTCCTTAAATTCAATTAACTTGCAGGGCATTGTTTAACCGGAAAGCATGAAATACACGATTGATAAACAGGAAAAATACAGTCTGCTGAAACTGCACGAAGAAAAGATGGATTCCACCGTGGCCCCGGGACTGAAGTCGGAACTTATTACCCTTCATGCCGAAGGTGTCCGCAATATTATTCTTGATTTATCCGAAGTTAAATACACCGATTCATCCGGCCTCAGTGCCTTGTTGGTTGGCAACCGCGTGCTTCAGGAAGATGGCGGCATCTTTGTGCTGGCCTGTCTGTCTGACCATACCATGAAGCTCATCCGCATATCCCAGCTCGACAGCGTGCTGAATATTTTACCCACTGTTGAAGAAGCCGTAGATGCCGTGCTGATGCACGAAATTGAACGCGACCTGCGCGGAGAAGCTGAAAACTAACACCGCCCTTGCCGGTTGAGTTTCTCCGTTACCATATTGGGCAGCAGTGGAGCCGTTCCGGCCTACGGCCGCTATCCTTCGGCACAACTCATTAACCTGCATAACGAATACCTGCTGGTTGACTGCGGCGAAGGTGCACAAATGCAACTGGCGCGCTTCGACCTGCCGCTTATGCGCATTAATCACATCTTCATCTCCCACCTCCATGGCGACCATTACCTCGGGTTACCCGGCTTGCTGTTCACCATGCACCTGCACCACCGCGAAAACGATTTACATATTTACAGTCCGAAGGGATTAGACGACATCCTTACCACACAGCTTTATCATTCACGCTCTGTGCCATGCTTCCGCATTGTCCTTCATACACTGAACACCCATACCTCCGAACTGATTCTGGAGCATCCGCATTTTACGGTTCATTCTTTTCCGCTTTACCACAAGTTGCCCTGCTGCGGATTTATATTCCGAGAAAAACCGAAACCACGTCGTATTGACCCCGAAAAAATTCCGCCCGGACTCCCCCCTTCGCGACTGGTAGCCTTAAAAAACGGAGAGGACATTTACGATGACGCAGGTAATCTGCTCTACAAAAATGAAGACTACACCCTGCCGCCCCGTCCTTCTCACAGCTACGCCTACTGCTCGGACACAGCCTATGATGAGCACCTGATTCAACATATTCAGGGTACAGATGTTATTTACCACGAAGCTACCTTCATTTCGGCCGATGAAGCTAAGGCACGCGAAACATTGCACAGCACGGCAGCCGAAGCGGCCACAATTGCGAAAATGGCAGGCACCAAAAAATTATTGTTAGGACATTTTTCAGCCCGCTACCGCGATCTGGATGTTCTGCTCGAAGAAGCCCGCGCGTTGTTTCCCGAATCAGAGCTGGCCATTGAAGGGAAAACATTTTACATCCACCAGATATGAATGTTGAACGCAAAAAGCAAAACCTGTTTATTGTACTGTCGGGCTTTTTCCTTACCAACGCCCTGGTGGCCGAGATGGTGGGCACAAAAATCTTTTCAGCCGAAAGCCTGGTAGGGTTGCCTCCGGCACAGCTCAACCTGTTTGGTTATATACTCGATTTTAACCTTACAGCCGGCGTGGTAATATGGCCATTTGTATTTGTAACCACCGACATCATTAACGAATACTTTGGCAAAGAAGGTGTTAAGAAAATCAGCTTCCTTACAGCAGGCCTCATCGCATTTGCCTTCCTGATTATAGGCGCTGCTACCCTCCTGCCTCCCGCACCATTCTGGGTCGAACTTTATGCCGATGAAGGCCTGAATATCAATCAGGCTTTCGGTATCATTTTCCGGCAGGGACTGGGAATTATCATTGGCTCGCTTACAGCTTTCCTGCTGGGTCAGTTGTTGGATGTATTTGTTTTTCATCAGTTCCGCCGCTTAACCGGCCCGCGTATGATTTGGCTCCGCGCCACAGGCTCCACTTTATTTTCGCAACTGATAGACAGTTTCGTTGTATTATTTATTGCATTCTATGTGTTCGGAAGGTGGAATCTTACACAGGTGCTATCGGTAGGCCTGGTGAATTACTTCTTCAAGTTCTTTGCCGCTATTGCCATGACGCCTTTTGTCTATCTGGGTCACTACCTTATCGACCGGTATTTAGGCAAAGAAGAAGCCGACAAAATTTCCGAAGAAGCTGCACAGAAAAGCAAGGGATTTTTTTAATTCCTAAATCATTACGTACAGATAAATTTATCTGGCACTCTGTCGATTCAGGTTATCGCATAGCACGGCAGTTGCAACAGCTGCGTTCAGCGACTCGGCTTTTCCGAAACGCGGAATCGTTACCCGATGGGTAACGTACCGTGCCACCTCATGCGATATGCCAGCCGATTCATTGCCAATAACAAGGAATCCGCCTTCCGGCGAGGCAAAGTGATGAATATTTTCGCCCTGAAGAAAAGCACCCAAAACTGCAACAGAATTACCGTGTAAAAACTCAGGAAGGGAAGTATAAAATACCGGCACGCGCGTAAACGAGCCCATGGTAGCCTGAATTACCTTACCGCTGTATAAGTCCGTTGTTTCAGGAGAGGCGATAATACCCTGTAGTGCATACCAGTCGGCTATACGGATGATGGTACCCAGATTTCCGGGATCGCGTATATCATCAAGCACGAGCGTCCACTTTGTAGCATGCATCTCAAAGGGTTTGTTTTCTTTCATCACAGCAACAGCGAGTGCCATTTCATTGGTCTTCAGTTCACCGAGGCCATTCAGTTCCGATGGTTTAACCATCACACATTCGCCATTGAATTGTTTCAGCAAAGCACTGTGACGTTGTTGAAAGGCTTCGGTAACCAGGAGCATCTCTGTCAGGAAATCTGACTTCAGTAATTCGATAACACTTTTTTCTCCCTCTACTACAAACCTTTGTTCCTGTTTACGGTATTTTTTTAATTGCAGGGATTTGATGTATTTAATACGAGCCTTTGTGAGCATTGCCGACCTTTGAAACAACCGAAAAGTAAATATTATTTTCTTATCCTGATTGCATTTGCAGCTCAGGGATGCCTGGGTACACGGCATCTTGGCGAAAACGAATATCTGTTGTACCGTCAGCAGGTAAAAGCACCCAGGCACATCAGTAAGTCGCGCGCCATTGAATTGACCCGCATCGAACCTAACCGGAAGTTTTTAGGTCTGCCGGTTCATTTACTGGTTGGAATACACTACTTAGGCAAAAAACATTTCCGACCTGAAAAACTGGAAGCCCGGAAAAACCGGAAAGTCGGTAAAATTGATTCCCAAATAAGTAAAACCACCCGTGCCCGGCGCATCAATAACCTGCAGTTCAGGAAACAACAGGTGCAAACCAAATTTGACGACCGCATTCAAAATGGTAACGTGGTGATGCAATGGGGTGAACCTCTGGTTATACTCGATAGTCAGAAAATAAGATTAGCAACCGAGAACATCAGCAGCTTTTTGTTTAACAACGGCTACTTCCGAAATGAGGTACGCTTTGAAGTACTGCCTGCTTATTTCCCGAAAACACGAACGGTTCGGTACACCATTGAACCGGGTCCGCTTTATATGCTTGACTCTATATTTTATTCCTATCCCGATTCGGTGATGGCAGGTATTCTCAACCAATACATCTCGGGCACCCATTTACGCCGTGGCGACCCTTACAGCCAGGATAACCTGCTGAAGGAACGCGAACGCATTGACCTGACGCTCCGTGACAACGGCTATTATGATTTCAGCCAGCAATACATCGAATTTCAGGTGGATACTGTATCGGCCAGGCAACACCGGGTATGGGTAAAAATTCTGATTAACCGGCCTGAAAGGCGTGGATACCATAAACGATTTGTTATTAACCAGGTTAACTTCACTACCGATGCCGCCCAATCGCGACCGGGCGTAAGCAGGAAAATGGAAACCTACCGCAACGTAAACTTTTATGCTTATGAAAACATCTACAACCTGAAGATACTCAGTCAGCGTTTATTTATCCATCCCGGTGAAATGTTCAGCCGGCAGCAAACGCTCAACACCCAACGCCAGCTGGCCAATCTCGATGTGTTTAAGTTTGTGAACATCAACTACGACACTACGGGCGGACAGTTTATCGCCAACATTTTTGCAAGCCGGTTCGACCGCTACCAGTGGTCGAACGAGGTGGGCCTGAGTGTTACGCAGGGTTTTCCGGGACCGTTTTACAACATCAGCTTCAAAAAGCGTAACATTTTCCGCGGGCTGGAAAATTTTGAAATGAACGGCCGGATTGGATATGAGGGTGTTGCTGCCGCAACGGATGTGGGCAATGTGTATCAGAGCGTGGAAGCCGGTGTCAATGCATCGCTGCTGTTTCCGCAGTTTTTATGGCCGTTAAGCGAAGATACGCGGTATCGCCTTGGGCGTGTTAATCCGCGAACAAAAACCACACTCGCATTTGCCTACACCGACCGGCCTGAATATAAACGTGCATACACATCGCTTAACATCACATACAGCTGGGAAAACCAACGCATACGCCGCTTTGATTTTACTGCTGCAAATCTCGGTATCATCAACTCCAGTCTGCGCAGCGACTTCGGCCAGTTGCTCGACAGCCTGTTTGAAAATCAGGGCAACACACTGAAGTTCAGCTTTCAGCCTTCCTATGTGAGTTTCATGGGCTTTGGCATGTCGTGGAACCACAATAACTACGGCAACCTTCAGGAGAATTCAGTCTTTCTGCGGTGGACGGCTGAAAGCGGAGGAACGCTGCAAAACTTTTTTTCTGTCCCCATGGTAGAGAACCGCAATCTCCAAACATTCCGATACCTGCGCCTTCAGGCCGACATCAGAAAATTGCAGATTATCGATAAAAGCACCGTGCTCGCCATGCGCTTCAACGGTGGCGTGGGCTATTCCTATGGGGATAACAGGGCGTTACCGTACGAAAAGTATTTCTTTGCCGGCGGCAGCAACAGCGTACGTGCATGGCGTCCCCGCCGTTTAGGGCCCGGCAGCTATCGTCCGGAGCCCAGCGACAATCCCGACCGCGACGGTTTGTACCGCTATCAGTTTGAAATTCCGGGCGAAATCTTGCTGGAAGGAAGCGTGGAACTGCGAAGAAAGTTGTTCGGCTTTTTTGAGGGCGCCTTATTTATTGATGCCGGCAATGTGTGGTTGTTTTCCGAACGGGTGAAAACGGATGGCGACGGCAATCCGGTGGAAAACGGCAACAGCAAGTTCAGGCTGGATAGTTTTTATAAGGAGCTTGGGGTTGGTACAGGCTTTGGCTTTCGCTTTAACTTCACATTCCTCATCCTTCGTTTTGACGTAGGCATTAAGGTTTACGATCCGGCCCGCCCGGAAGGCGACCGGTTTGTACTGGACAAAGCCAAGTTTACCCGACCGTTTGGCGTAAACCGCGAGCCGGTAATTTTTAACCTGGGTGTGGGATTTCCGTTCTGACTTTTTTGCAACAAGTAAGTACGAGGCAAGTTGGTAGCCGGTTGGTGTTTTAGTTACGATAAATTCCCCGATCAAAAACGCAGTAACTCGTTTAACGCATCCGCCACTTTCCCGGCATTCGGCAACATCATTCGCTCCAGCTCAACATTGAGCGGCACAGCCGGAAGGTTGGCCGCACCCACCGTCCACACCGGTGCATCGAGCCAAGTGAAGCACTCCTTTTGAATGCGCCCGGCCAGCGACTCGGCAAATGAGTTGAGCAAGGGTTCCTCCGTAAGTACCATGGCACGGTTATGCCTGCGCACCTGCCGCACAACCTCTTCCCAATCCAGCGGATTCAACGATCGCAAATCGAGCACCGTAATTCTTCCGGGATACTGTTGGGCGGCCTCCATCGCCCAATACACGCCCATACCATACGTAATGATGACACAGCACGAGTTGGTGTTCATGATGCTTTCATCGGCAGCTAACACCACCCTTGCCTTACCCAGCGGTATGATGTACTCCTCATCCGGTTCGATGGTCTTCGCCTCTGCCGTACCCGGTACCTTACTCCAGTACAAGCCTTTGTGTTCGAGCAGCACAACAGGATTCGGGTCATAAAAAGCGGCCTTCAGCAAACCTTTCATATCGGCAGCGTTGGATGGATACACTACTTTTATTCCGCGGATGGTAAGCAGGGTTGATTCCACACTACCGGAGTGATACGGCCCTCCGCCTCCATAAGCACCAATGGGTACACGTATAAGTGCCTGCACAGGAAACTTCCCCTTGGTGAGATAGCAGCTTTTGGATAACTCTTCCACCAGCTGATTGATGCCCGGCCAGATGTAGTCGGCAAACTGAATTTCCACAATGGGCTTTACCCCCACAGCCGACATGCCTGCCGTGGAGCCAATGATGTATGCCTCCTGTATAGGGGTATTAAACACACGTTCATCGCCAAACTTCTGTGCCAGTGTAGCCGCTTCGCGAAAAACACCGCCCAGTCTCCGGCCCACATCCTGACCGTAAAAAATAGCCTCAGGGTGTTTGCGTAATATCTCCTCCACCGCATGGAGTGCGGCATCCACCATCACCACCTTTTCGCCGTTCTTGGGTGCACGGACACCCCGCTCCTCCACTACCGGCGTAGGAGCGAATTCGTAAGTATCGAAATCCTCGGGATCGGGATCGGGTGATGTAAGGACGCGTTCGTAGTGGCGCTCAGCGAGTTTTCGGGCCTGTTCATTAATGCGGTTTAACTCTTCTTCATCAACACCTTCATTTAAAAGGTGTTTTCGCAACTTAGGCAGTGGATCATCCTGCTCATGCTCTTTCAGATTTTCTCCACGGTACCACTCCTTGCGCACGCCCGAAGTATGATGCCCGAGTAACGGACAGCGCGCATGGACCAGCACCGGGCCTTTTCTTTTTCGAGCATGGTCAACGGCCTGCTTCATAACGCGATAGGACGCAACAAAGTCGGAGCCATCCACCCGAACCCGATGCATGCCTTTAAATCCTGCTGCATACTCGTAAGCATCCATGGCGCGCATCTCGGCACCCGTTGCCGAAATACCCCAGTCGTTGTCCTGCACCAGATACACAATTGGCAATTTTTTCAGCACAGCCATCTGAAAGGCCTCAGCTACCTCGCCTTCGGTAACCGAGCCGTCACCGAGCGAACAAATCACAATGGGTTTGCTTTTTCCGTCAAGCAGCTTTTGCGATTCCAGATAGGCAATACCGTGCGCCATGCCCGTTGCCGGTATAGCCTGCATGCCGGTGGCTGAACTTTGATGTGGAATGGTAGGAAAACCCTCGCGCTTCAATGACGGATGACAGTAGTAAATTCTTCCACCCGAAAACGGATCATCGCGCTTGGCCATGAGTTGAAGCATCAACTCAAACGGCGTTAAACCCAGCCCCAGCAAAAACGATTCATCGCGATAGTACAAAGCCGCGTAATCGATTGGTTTAAGTTGAAAGGCCGCAGCCAGTTGAATGGCCTCATGCCCGCGCGAAGTACTGTGCACATACTTACTGCACACCTCCCGGTTTTCATCGTACAGTTCGGACATGCGCCGGGCTGTACACATCAGTTCATAGGCGCGTAGTGCCTCCTGTAATTCCTGTTGAGTGATCTTTCCCTGTTTTTTTTCTTCAGTTTGATTTTCGGTCATGCCCACTTGGTTATCCTTCGCTTAAAGATAGCGATTTTGATTTTGTGCTGACCGGCATAAAGCTGTGATGATTAGCTGTTTTTCAATGCATGGCTTTTAGTTTATTTGTAATCCATCAAACATTCATTCGCCATGCGCATCACTTTACTTTTAATGCTCAGTGCCTGCCTGTTGTATGCACAGGCTCCGAAAATTTCACCCAACAAAAAGGCCGTCATCGAATCCATAGATAAACAACGCGAACGGCTCACCGGTATCAGCGACAAAATCTGGGCGTATGCGGAAACTGCCTTCCGCGAAACCAATTCATCCAAAACCCTGGCCGACTATGCCGAAGAAATGGGCTTTACCGTGCAGCGCGGCGTAGCCGAAATTCCAACCGCCTTCGTAGCCACCTATGGCAGCGGCAAGCCGGTAATCGGTATTTTAGGCGAGTTCGATGCGCTGCCGGGTTTATCGCAGAAGTCCGTTCCCGTGAAGGACCCGCTTCAGGAAGGCAAGCCCGGTCATGGATGTGGCCACAACCTGTTTGGTACAGCAAGCCTGGGAGCGGCCGTAGCCATCAGGGAACTGATTGCCGCAGGAAAGTTGAAAGGCACGATTAAGTTTTTCGGAACGCCGGCCGAAGAAAAATTTTTCGGTAAGCTGTGGATGATACGTGCCGGATTGTTTAACGATGTGGATGTATGCATGGACTGGCATCCGGGTGCTGAGACCAAGGCAGCCGTGCAGACCGGACTGGCACTGGTGGATTTCATTGTCGAGTTTTACGGACAGGCCGCGCACGCTTCATCCGACCCCTGGAACGGCCGCAGCGCCAGCGATGCCCTTGAGCTGTACACCACCGGCATTAACTACTACCGCGAACACATTCGACCTACCACACGCATTCATTACCATATTCAGGATGGCGGCCAGGTGGTAAACGTTGTGCCCGATTATGCGCGCCTGTGGGTGCGTGTGCGCGACCCGAAGCGCCAGGTGATGCAGGAAGTATATGAACGCGTACAAAAAATGGCCGAAGGCGCAGCCATCATGGCCAATGTGGATTACAAAATCTCACTCGTATCAGGTATTTATGAAATTCTGGTAAACCGGACGGGTGCATCGTACATTCAGAAAAACCTGGAGCTGCTCGGCCCGATTCAATACACGGAACAGGAAGTGGCCTTCGCTAAAAAAATTCAGGAGTCAACCGGCAAGCCGCAGGTGGGCCTGCACAGCAAAGTAGAACCGCTGGAAGAAACGCGTGAAGATGCCGGTGGCGGCTCAACCGATGTAGGTGATGTGAGCTGGGTAGTTCCCGTGGTGCGACTAAGCGCTGCAACGGCACCCATAGGCACGCCGTGGCATTCCTGGGCTGTTGTAGCCTGTGGCGGCATGTCCATCGGACACAAAGGCATGATCCATGCCGCCAAAACTTTGGCCATGACCATGGTGGATTTATACGAAGACCCGAAAAAGATTGAAGCCGTCAAGGCGGAGTTTATCCAGCGCAAAGGTAACCACGTGTACAGCGGACTCATTCCGCCAGGACCTCCGCCCATCGGAAAAGAGTAAGTAAGAGTTTCATCATTAATAACACGCAGTCTGGTAAATCCATAGTAAAACCTTTATGAAAAATATTTTTCGCGCCCTCATCCTGGTTCCATTCACGTTGTTTGCCCAAACCGAATATTTCTTTCCCGGTGCAGGCAACTTCAACCCGCGCATACCCACGCCCGAATCTTTCCTCGGCTATCCGATCGGCAGCCATCATACCCGCCACGACAAGGTGATTGAGTATTTCCGTCTGCTCGACCAGCTCAGCGACCGCATGACCCTTCAGGAGCTGGGTTATACCTATGAACATCGCCTGCAGATAACGGCCATCATTACCTCTCCAACGAATCATGCACGGCTGGAAGAGATTCGCATCAACCACCTGAAGCGCAACACCTCAACAGCTTTTAACAACGAACCGCTCGTTATCCAGCTGGGCTACAACGTGCATGGTAACGAACCCTCCAGCACCGAGGCAGCCATGCTCACCGCCTACTACCTGACCGCCAGCGAGAGCGATGAAACCAAAAACTGGCTGAACCAGATGGTGATTTTACTCGACCCGGTTTATAACCCCGATGGCCGTGACCGCCACACGCACTGGGCCAACATGCACAAGGCTTCGCCACCGGTAGCCGACCCGCAGGACCGCGAGCACAACGAAGTGTGGCCCGGCGGCCGCACCAACCACTACTGGTTTGACCTGAACCGCGACTGGTTCCTGGGCATTCATCCCGAAAGCCGCAACCGCCTGAAATTCTTCCATCAGTGGCGCCCTTATGTAATGACCGACCATCACGAAATGGGAACCAACTCAACATTTTATTTCGATCCGGGCAAGAACAGCTCCAACAATCCGTTGGTGCCTAACTTTTTATACGATCAGATTTATCCGCGCTTTGGCGAATATTTTGCCAGGGCCATGAACGCCATCGGCTCGCAGTATTTTACCAAAGAAGTATTCGATAAACTCTACCCCGGTTATGGTTCCAGCTACGTAAACTTTTATGGCGGTGCCGGCTTTTTGTTTGAACAGGCCAGCTCACGCGGACACGTACAGGAAACCGGCACCATTCCGCTGACCTTTGCTTTCACTATCCGCAACCAGGTAACTGCCTCGCTGGCCACCATCCGCGCATCGCTGGCCGAACGCGACAACCTGCTGAAAATGCGGTTGAACTTTTACCAAACCATGGCCGCGCAAGCCAAGGCCGCACCCGTCAAGGCCTACATCTTTGGCGATGCCAATGATGTATCGCGTACCTATGCGTTTGTCAATACGCTGCGCCTGCACCAGATTGAAGTGTACGAAGTGCCGCGCGACATTACCGTTGCCGGAAAAACATTTACAGCCGGAAAAGCTTACATCGTTCCCACCGAACAGGAAAATTACCTGATGGTGCGCAGCGCTTTCGAAAAAGACATCCCCTACTCCGACAGCCTGTTTTACGATGCTTCCACCTGGTCGCTGGTTTATGCCTATAACATGCCTTTTGCGGAAATACGCGGACCGTTTACCAAAGGGAATGCCGTTACAACCGAGCTGGTGAAAACCGTAACACCGGTAAAAATGAGTAGCTATGCCTACCTGATTGACCTGGCTGACTACCAGGCGCACCGCGCCCTGTGGATGCTGCAGTCGGCTGATGTAAATGTGAAAGTGGCCTTTAAAACCTTTTCGGCAAAAGTTGATAACCGCGACCGGAACTTTGGCTACGGTACACTGGTGATTGCCGTAAATGAACAAACACTTAATCCTGAACAGTTATATCAAATTCTGCAAAAGGTAAGCGCCGAAGCACGCATTGACATTTTTGCAGTAGAAACGGGTATGAGCGTAAAAGGCATAGACCTCGGCTCCAATTTTGTGCAACCGCTCAAAAAACCAAAAGCCCTGTTGGCAGTAGGCACCGGTGTATCAGCCTATGAAGCCGGTGAGGTATGGCACCTGCTCGACCAGCGCATCGGCATGCCCGTAACCAAGGCCGACCTGACTTATTTTAACCGCATCAACCTGAACAACTACACCACGCTGGTTATGGTAAGTGGTACCTACCCAACAGACAAAGCCTTTACCGACAAGTTGAAAACCTGGGTACAACAGGGTGGTACCCTCATTACCCTCAAGACGGCCAGCGAGTGGGCCATCAAACAAGGCCTTGCCGGTAACAACAAACTCGTTCCGGCCGACACGGCCCGAAAGATTAAACGCATCAACTTTGAAGACGCCCAGGCCACCGAAGGCGCCAAATCCATTGGCGGCAGCATCTTCCAGGTGGATTTGGATATTACCAGTCCGATAGGGTTTGGGTACAGCAGCCGTAACCTGCCAGTGTACCGCAACGGCACCACCTTTATGCAAACCGGAAAGAATCCCTACGCCATTGCTGCACAATATACGGCCAACCCGCTGATTGGCGGGTATCTGCATAAATCGAATGTGAGCCGGATTGCCAACTCGGCAGCCGTGTTACTGCACCGCGAAGGCCAGGGCCGCGTTATTTTGTTTTCCGACAACCCGAACTTCCGCGGTTACTGGTATGGTACAAACAAGCTGTTTTTAAATGCCTTGTTCTTCGGGCCGGTTATCAACGTGCCGGTGCCGGCGGGTGGTGAGTAAATAAGTTTAGTTTCCACCTAAGAAAGAATTTCGCAGCAAACTTGCGCAACTAAGTAATTGCGCATACATTTGCAATCATATAGTAGCAAATAAGGGTATGAAAGCGAGACGCGATGTTTTTCAGGCTATTGCCGACCCCACCCGCAGAGCCATCATCATGCTGCTCACAGCCGGTGCACTCACGCCCAATGCCGTTGCCGAACATTTTAGCTCCAGCCGGCAGGCCATTTCCAGACACCTGCAAATTCTTTCGGAGTGCGAAATCGTAAAACAGGAAAAACAAGGCCGTGAAATTTATTATGAGCTTAACCCTGCCAAAATCAAGGAAATAGAAAAGTGGGTTGAAGAGCTCAGAAAACTTTGGGAAGCCCGCTTCCGCCAGCTTGATGTAGTGTTATCCAAATTGAAAAAAAACAAAAAGTGAAAGCAATTTTTTTATTCGGTTTGACCATTCATAAAACTTCCGGAACCAGTTTCATAACCAAAAAGCATCAGCAAACCATATTGTCATTCATCTTTAAAGATATTAACCATGAACAAGCCATTACTTTTCAACTTTGTAGTTGACAAACAAAACAAACAGATTCATGTGGAGCGCACCTTCCGGGCCCCAATTGACCTGGTGTGGGCCGCATGGACCGAAGCGGAAATTCTGGACCAGTGGTGGGGACCAAAACCCTGGAAAGCAGAAACCAAGTACATGGATTTCAGAGAGGGCGGTTATTGGTTGTATGCCATGGTTGGACCAAACGGAGAAAAACACTGGTCAAGAGCCGATTACCTGAAAATCATCCCTGAAAAGTTTTTTTCAGCGATGGATGGCTTTTGTAATGAAGAAGGAATTCTTAATCCCAACTTACCGCGTAACAAATGGGAAAACAACTTTACGGAAGACGGTAACCATACCACCGTAACCGTCAGGCTTACCTTCGATACGCCCGATGACCTGGAAAAAATCCTGGCCATGGGCTTTCAGGAAGGCTTTACCGCCGGGCTTGAAAATCTTGACCAATACATTGCCGCACAGTTTTACCTGCGCAAACAAAACAAGCCTGACCAGAAAGCCAGGGTTTCAACATATCTCAATTTTCCGGGTAATGCGGAAGAAGCTTTTCAGTTTTACAGAAAGGTTTTCAAAACAGAGTTTATAAACGGAATCAGACGTTTTGACGAAATACCTGCCAGTCCCGGCCAGCCTCCACTGGCTGAATCGGTAAAGAAAATGGTTTTACACGTGGAACTGCCCATAACAGGCGGGCACATTTTAATGGGCACGGACGCCCCCAGGGAAATGGGCTTTACCATAAACCCGGGAAACAACATGCACATCAACATTGAACCCGAATCGCGGGCCGAGGCAAAAAGACTGTTTGATGAACTTTCGGAAGGCGGCGTTGTACAGATGCCCCTACAGGACATGTTTTGGGGCGCTTACTACGGCAATTTCCGCGACAGATTTGGTGTAAACTGGATGATTAACTACCAGCAGAAAGAGCAATAAAAGATTGAAATGAAACTTTATTAAACACATGAATACTCCAAATAAAGAGGTAAGCAGGTTCCTTGATGAACTAAAACACCCGTTAAGAAAGGAAATCGACTTATTGAGAGGCATTATTCTTTCCTCGGTAAAAGGACTGGAAGAAAACATCAAATGGAACGCCCCCAACTATAACTTCGGCGGACAGGACAGAATCACTCTGAAGATTATGCCGCCCAAACAAATTCAAATAATTTTCCACCGTGGTGCAGCCAGGCAAAAGCAACCTGCAAGTCGCCTGATTGCCAATGAAACAACCCTGTTAAACTGGAAAGAAAACGATCGGGCAGTTGCAACTTTTAAATCGGTACGCGAAATCAACGAACATGAAAAGGAACTAGTCAGTCTGGTAAAGAGTTGGATCAAAGCTTCAGTTTAATAAAAAAATTCGTATATAGATAACGAATATAAGTCCTGCTCCCTGCCTCGCCCCGAACCGCACCATGTTTGTTCACATCGGCCGCTTTAAAATTGAACGCGATTACATAATCGTTGAAAACTACCCGTTTGCGCCTTCCATTGCATATAAAAACAAGCGACTGGGCGCTGACGAAATTCAAAACATGGATTTACAAGCCGCACCGCCAACGCTGCGCATCGGCAACGAGTTGATTTTTGTTTCGGCTGACAAAAAAGACCAACTTCAGCATTTTGCGGCCCTCAACAACATTCCCGTCATCAAAAGGGCCGACATCTGGGACTGGATTTTGGAACCCTTTCTGGATACAGAATACACCGAACAAACACACAAACGTCTTACTGACTTACTGGCAAAGTATGGTCTTACGGAAGATGAGGTTTCCGCCATTCGGGAAGAAGTAAAAGCCCCAATGCTGAAGTATAACTTTGGAACCATGCTGTGGGATTGGACACACCTGGGCGCATGGGATGTGCTCTGTGCGATGCGTTCAGTGTACGATGACGTTCAGTTTTCCGGTTTTTACCGGCGCGTAATGGATATTGCCTTGCTACCGGATAACTACCCGGTTTAGTTTATGCTGCTTTAATCTCCACCCCTACCGGGCAATGGTCAGAGCCCAGGTACTCATTATATATCTCAGCTTTCGCAATCCGCGGCAGAAATTCGCGGCTCACCAGCACATAATCTATCCGCCAGCCCACGTTGCGCGCCCGTGCATTAAACATGTAATTCCAGTAAGTGTACTTCACCGTGTCGGGATGGAAATGCCGGAAGGTATCCACAAAACCCGCATCCAGCAGCCGCTGAAATCCATCTATTTCCTGTTGTGTATATCCGGCCGACTTATTGTAGTTCTCTTTCGGACGGGCAATGTCAATGGGCTGGTGGGCTACATTAAAATCTCCGCAGGCTATAACAGGCTTTTTGCTTTTTAGCTTAACCAGGTAATTGCGAAACTCTTCATCCCACTCTGCGCGATAATCCAGGCGTTTCAAACCTTCACCCGAGTTGGGCGTGTACACCGTAACCAGGTAAAACTCCGGATATTCAGCGGTAATTACCCTTCCCTCCTGATCGTGTTCAGGTGCATTCATATCGAACTGCACATGGAGCGGTTCGGTCTTCGTAAGCAGGGCCGTACCCGAATATCCCTGCCGGGCTTTGGATGAGTTGGCAAACACCTTGTATTCGGGAAAAAGCGATAATGCCGTTTTTACTTCTTCAACAGCCGCCTTGGTTTCCTGCAAGCACAGAAAATCCGGATTAAGGTTACGGATGTCGCTAACGAAACTCTTTTTAATGATCGACCGGATACCATTTACGTTCCAGCAAATCAGGCGCAGAACAGACATAATCAAACCATTCGTTCAAAAATAAAAATAAAAAATCCCGGCATCGGCCAGGATTCACAGTCAGCTCCGGGAAATTGTCAGGCTTGTTTTTCTTTTTTAGCCTTAAATTCTTCCTTAATCTTTTCGATGTCCACGTTTTTGATTACCGGCTTGAAATTCTGCAACTTCAGCGTTTGCCTGCGAACGGCAGCCTGCGAGCGCACTCTCCGGTTTTTACGTTTCAGTCGGGTTACAGCCATGGCTTTACGATTTTCAGGGCGCAAAAATGTAGAGGATTTTGCGGATTTACAAACCTTCTTGATGGTAGCCAATTCCTGTTTAGTTTTGGGCGATGATGGATAAACCCGCTCTTCCCAAAGGTACCCGCGACTTCGGGCCTGTTGTCATGGCCCGCAGAAACTACCTGACTGGCGTCATCCGGCAGGTATTCGAACGATTTGGATTCCAGCCACTGGAGACACCCGCTATGGAAAACCTCTCCACCCTGCTGGGCAAATACGGTGAAGAAGGCGACCAGCTCCTGTTCCGGATATTAGATAATGGTGATTTTCTAAAAGATGTGCCGGATGATGTATTCGCTTTACGCGATGCCCGCAAACTGTCGCAGTACATTGCCGGAAAAGGTCTGCGGTACGACCTCACCGTACCTTTTGCCCGATATGTGGTGATGAACCGCAGCGATATTCCGATGCCCTTCCGGCGATATCAGATACAGCCCGTGTGGCGTGCCGACCGGCCGCAAAAGGGTCGTTACCGGGAATTTTATCAATGCGATGCCGATGTGGTCGGAACCGATTCGTTGTTGTGCGAGACCGAAATTGTGCTCATGATTGACGAAGTGTTCGGCAAACTGGGTCTGAAGGATTACGCTATCAAAATCAACCACCGCGATATACTGAACCACATCGCCCGCGCTACCGGTGCAGCCGGTCGCGAAAACGATTTGTTTGTGGCATTGGATAAGCTGGATAAAATCGGAGAAGAAGGCGTGCGCGAAGAACTCAGCCAGCGCGGTTTTGCGACCTCTGTGGCCGATAAACTGTTTGACTTCATTCGGACAGGAGCCGCACCAAACGGCCTTACCCAACTCAGCAAGGATTTACCCGAAAGTCGTGGGTTAAACGAACTGCAACAGGTTTTCGCTATGCTTCGGCTGGCAGGCAATGATTTAACACATGCGCAATTTGATGTTTCGCTGGCACGAGGTCTTACCTACTACACGGGCTGCATATTCGAAGTAAAAATAAGCAACGTAGCTGTTGGCAGTGTTTGCGGTGGCGGAAGGTACGACAACCTAACGCAGGCATTTGGTTCGAAAGAAAAACTTTCAGGTGTGGGCATATCGTTCGGCATTGACCGCATCTACGATGCGCTGGCAGAACTGAACCTTTTCCCTTCACAGGTGCAATCCTCAGTAAAAGTATTGGTATGTCATATGGACGAAGGCACGTTTCGGTTCGGATTGCAGGTTGTTCAGCAGCTCCGACAGGCGGGTGTGGCTTCGGAGTTGTATCCGGATATTACCAAACTCAGAAAGCAGCTTGACTACGCCAACCGCAGGCAAATACCGTTTGCTGCAGTAATCGGACCGGACGAAATGAGTCGCGGCACGGTTGCGCTGAAGAACCTTACAACCGGAGAACAGGAAACACTGACCACCGAAAAACTTATCGAAAAGCTGAAGCCGTGAAGTTTACACTGGGCCTCCATCCGATTACGGCAGCCGACCTGCCGCTCCTTCATCAAAAAGATTTAGTGCTCGAACTAAGCAGCGAAGTGTGGCAACGGGTGCGCACCTGCCGGGACTATTTGGACCAAAAGCTGCGCGCCTCATCCGGACCCGTGTATGGCATCAACACAGGCTTTGGCTCGCTGTATAATAAATTCATTCCAACCGATCAGTTAGAAAAGTTGCAGGAAAACCTGGTCAGGTCGCATGCCTGTGGTACAGGCCCGGAGGTACCGGAAGAAATCGTGCGGCTGATGTTACTGCTTAAAATACGCTCGCTGGGCTATGGCTATTCAGGCGTACAGGATGTTACCATCCAACGACTGTTGGACTATTTTAATGAGGGTATTACACCTGTAGTATATGAGATGGGCTCGTTGGGTGCTTCGGGCGACCTGGCTCCCTTGGCGCACCTGAGCCTTCCGCTAATCGGTGAAGGGCAGGTGCGTTGGAAGGGCTCGGTGTTTCAAGCCGGAGAAATCAACGCCCGCTTTAACTGGCAGCCCATTCACTTTAAATCAAAAGAAGGTCTGGCTTTGCTAAATGGAACGCAGTTCATGCTGGCGTATGCCGTTTATGCCGTTTACCATGCCCAACGGCTCTTGCAACTGGCTAACACAATTGGCGCGCTTTCGCTGGATGCGTTCGATGGCCGCATTGAACCGTTCAGTCACCTTGTGCACCGGCTTCGCCCGCATAAAGGGCAAATGGAAACAGCAAGCAGCATAGTTGAGTTGCTTCAGGGCAGCGAACTCATCCGTCAGCCCAAACAACATGTTCAGGACCCGTATTCCTTCCGCTGCATACCACAGGTGCATGGCGCAAGTGCCGATGCGATTGATTATGTAACGCAGATAATACTGACGGAAATAAACAGCGTTACCGACAATCCGAACATTTTTCCTGATGAAGATACCATTATCTCAGCCGGCAACTTTCACGGTCAGCCGCTTGCACTTGCATTGGATTTTCTGGCTATCGCCTTGTCGGAATTAGGCAGCATTTCCGAGCGCCGGACTTTTCAGCTCATTTCAGGTGCGCGCGGTTTGCCCAATTACCTGGTAGCACATCCGGGTATCAATTCCGGGCTCATGATACCGCAATACACAGCCGCATCTCTGGTAAGTCAGAACAAACAGTTGAGCACGCCTGCCTCAGTAGATTCGATTGTCTCTTCAAACGGTCAGGAAGACCATGTAAGCATGGGCGCCAACGCTGCATTAAAAATCTATCGCATAGTGAATAATCTGTACAGCATACTGGCCATCGAACTATTTACAGCTGTGCAGGCGCTGGAATTCCGCCGACCCTTGCGCACTTCACCCGTGCTTGAAAAATTTGTACATACTTTCCGTGAGCAGGTGCCGTTTGTAGAAGAAGACCGTTTACTGCATAACGATCTGATCAAAGCAGAAA
Organism: Cyclobacteriaceae bacterium; assembly: GCA_025055435.1. Lineage (GTDB taxonomy): Bacteria > Bacteroidota > Bacteroidia > Cytophagales > Cyclobacteriaceae > UBA2336. The sequence goes on from JANWWN010000006.1 coordinate 39,286, forward strand.
AATTTATTCGCGAATGGGAGCTTGGCTAAGAACGTGGTTTATTGTGCTCTTCATCGGTCACCGTGTAGCATCCGCACAACACGTGAGTCAGCTAGGCCGGTTTCAGGTAGATAACCGAAAAGGCTGTGTTTCGCTTACCGTTACCATCACCAATGCCAATCTGATTACCACGGGCTATTGTACCGGTTTGAACCCCTGCGAAATGAACTGGGGCGATGGCACACCCGTGCAAACCAATGTATTCACCCATACCTACACGCAGGCCGGCACATATACCCTTACCGTGCTGTATCAAACCATTGGCCCTGACCAGATTACGATAACCGTGCGACCGAATCAGCCCCCTGTTTTTGAACTCTACTCCTGCAACGGCAATCAGGTACAGGTACGCGTAACCGATACCTTTTACGATGCCTACATCATCAACTACAACGATGCCTCACCCGAAGTGCAGGTACCCAAAGGAACTTTAGCCGTTAATAACCACACGTACAGCACTTCAGGAGCCAAAACCATATCGGTGCGGGGGAAGGATGTTAGCGCAGCCGATAACTGTATTTCAGCTAACCAGGCGTTTACCGCAGTGCCGGTATTGCCTGTACCAGCCATTACCGAGCTGCGCGTGATGAACAGCTCGTCTATCGAACAGGATTTTGCAACAGCAACCAACGTAGCCTACCGCCTTGAAATCGCCACCAACAACAACACCACTTTTCAGCTTGTGCAAAACGTGTACAACCAATCAAACGCTGCATTGAGCGGGTTGCGAACCGATGACAATTATTATTGCTTCCGACTGGGTGCATTCGACCGTTGTGCGGGAAACGTTACCTCCTATTCCAACATTATCTGCAGTGCCGATCTGGATCTCACATTACTGAGCCTTGAAAACCGGCTTACCTGGTCAACGCAACCATCGGGAATCAGCAACTTTACCATTCAGCGCAACAATGCACCCCTTGCCACGGTTTCATCTTCGCCTTACTCCGACACAAATGTTAGCTGCCGAACCACGTATTGTTACCGGGTCAGGTCAAATTACGCCAACGGGAGCCGCAGCCTGTCGGCTGAAAAATGTGGCGAAACATTTTCATCGGCAATACCCGCTGCCATTCAAAACACAACGGCTGTGGTGGGTACAAGCGGTGTTGAGCTTACCTGGATACAGGATCCGGCTTTCACGCCCGAGAGCTATACCTTGTTCAAACGACCGGTTAGCGGATTATTGAGCCCGATAGGAAACACAACCGTAAACCAATTTACCGATAACAACTACACAACAGCCGAGCCTTCGTGCTACCGCATTAACTATCGCGATGTTTGCGGCAATAATTCAAACCCGGGGCTGGATGTCTGCCCGATTGTTTTAACCGGTTCGTTGAATTCCGATAACTCCATCAGCCTGAGTTGGTCGGCTTATGAAGGATGGCTCAATGGAGTCAATCATTATGAAGTTGACAAATTCAACACGTCGGGAACATTAATCCAGACCTTTAACACGGGCACAACTACCCTATTGCTTGACGATACGTCCGATCCGGCCAATCAGGCGTATCGCTATGTGGTACGTGCCGTGGCCAACGATGGCGGACTGGGCATGGCCGTTAGCAATGAACTGGTTATCATAAAAGAGCCAAAACTGTATTATCCCACTGCCTTTACACCGGACGGTCAGGGGCCGGCAGAAAATGAAATGTTTAAAGTTTTTGGACAGTACCTTTCTTCGTTTGAGATGCGCATTTTTAACCGTTGGGGTGAGTTGTTGTTTGTTACCCGCGACATCGACAGCGGTTGGGACGGCCGGTATCAGGGCCGCGAGCAACCTGAAGGAACGTATGTATTTGTAGCACGTATAACCGATATGATGGGCCGGAATTTTACCCGATCCGGTTCGGTTGTTTTACTTCGCAAAAAATAGCAAAACGTTTCTCAGGCAATCTTTTACTTTTGCATCATGCTGGACATGATGAAAATGATGGGCCGAATGAAAGAACTGCAGGCCCGCCTTCAACAGGCACAAAACAATCTGATCAATATTAAAGCCGTAGGCGAAGCTGGTGGCGGCATGGTGAAAGTAATCGCAAACGGTAAAAAACAATTGCTTACTGTTGAAATAGACGAAGCGCTGATGAAGCCATCCGACCGGCAGGTGCTGCAGGACCTTATTGTGGCAGCCGTGAATAAAGCCCTGGACGAGGCCGAACAACTGGCACGCGAGGAATTGCGCAAAAGTACCGAAGGCCTCCTGCCCGATCTGCCCGGTCTTGATCTGGGAAATTTGATGCGGTAAATACCCTGATAGTTTCGTGACCTCCACAGCCGTTATTATTTTGAATTATAACGGAGCCCGCCTGCTCAGGCAGTTCCTTCCGGGAGTTATCCGGTATTCGCAGTCAGCACAAATCGTTGTGGCCGATAATGCCTCAACCGATGAATCGCGCGAGCTGTTAAAAAAAGAATTCCCGGCAGTCCGTTGCATTGAGTTGGACCGTAATTACGGTTACAGCGGCGGCTATAACCGCGCCCTTCAGGTTGTCGATGCTGAATATTGTGTCTTGCTTAATTCTGATGTTGAAATTACCGATGGCTGGCTGCAGCCCATGGTATCGTTATTGGATAACCATCCGGAGATTGCTGCGGTGCAGCCAAAGATTTTATCCTACAACAACCGCGAATATTTTGAATACGCCGGTGCCGGTGGTGGATTCATTGACACGTTGGGTTATCCGTTTTGCCGGGGCCGGGTCTTCGATCACCTTGAAAAAGATTTCGGTCAGTATAACGATACACGGGAAATTTTCTGGGCAAGCGGAGCCTGCCTGATGATTCGAAGGAAGGTTTACGAAGAACTGGGTGGACTAAACGAAGATTTTTTTGCACACATGGAAGAAATTGATTTGTGCTGGCGTATCATCCGGAGAGGTTTCAGCGTTTATTACTGCGGTTCATCCACCGTATATCACATCGGAGCCGGAACACTTGCCTACGGTCATCCGCGCAAGATTTATCTCAACTTCCGCAATAACCTGCGCATGCTTGTCTATCATTTGCCTGCATCCCAGTTGGTATGGAAGCTCCCGCTGCGACTTGCACTGGATTGGATTGCTGCACTTCGTTTTTTATTACGCGGAGAAGTCAGAGCCTTTACCTCGGTGTTACGTGCTCAGGCTAACCTGGCGTTTCAATTCCGCAAAGTTTTCAATACCCGTAAGAAATTATCACGGGCACTACCGTACCGGATGGATGGAATTTACTACGGCTCTATTCTCCTGGATTATTTTATCCGTAAACGCACCCGCTTAATTGGCTAATAATCCCAAACCGGGTTTCGCTTTCGTAGGTATTTTTTCAGATTAAGCAGGAAGGCCAAAGTCAGGTAAATGAGCAATGGGCTTCCAAAAGTCAGGAAGGAAGCATAGATAAAAAAAAGCCGGATGGTAGAGGTGGCAACACCCAGTTTTTCACCTATCCAGGAGCATACACCAAAAGCGTGCTCTTCAAAAAAATACTGCAACTGCATAATCCATTTACCCATAACTGGCTCGTTTAAACCCCTTCAAACTGCAATTTAACGATAATATAAGCCTCAAAAATATAGACCGGGCACACGAGTATGGATTAGGGCGGCAAAGTTTAATTTTTGACTATAATTGCAAAAAAAAGCCGATAAACGTAGTTTTGGCACTCATTTTCACAAACCCTAAAAATCAAGTCCGATGAGAAAATTAGTTTACGCATTTGTCATCACAGGTCTGATTACCCTTGGAGGCTGTACCCTCCCTCAAATGGTAAAGATGGCCAAACAACAACAACTTACCGTAACACCCAACCCGCTGGAGGTGCATAAAGATACGGTAACATTCACCATGGCCGCGAACCTGCCGGTTAAGATGCTGAAAAAGGGTACAACCTATACTTTGAACACGTTTTACAAGTATGGCGATCGCGAAGCCGCATTGGAACCCATTGTGTTCAATGCAAATGATTATCCAAACGCTGCCACCGAGCAACCTCGCGTTAGCAAAAACTTTTCATTTGCTTACAACCCTGCCATGCGTTCGGGCGTGCTGCAGGTTGAAGGTGTAGCATCCAAAGGGGGTAAATCAAAGTCCACTCCGCGCATGGATGTTGCCGTGGGTGTAATCACCACTTCAAAACTGGTTAAATCTGTAGCTTACCCTGTTTATGCAGCGCACGGCTACAACAATCAGGAAGAAATTATTCCCATCGTTATTCCTGACTTCATTTTCGAACAGGGTAAATCGGTGTTGCGCAAATCAGAGATAAATAGCGAAAAAGGTAAAAAACTGGATGCCTTCATCGCTTCCAAAAACGTAACCAAAACCGTAACCATTACCGGTACCCACTCGCCCGAAGGTGCTGAACGTATTAACAGCCGCCTTTCGCCTGATCGCGCTAAAGCAATTGAAAAGTATTATCGCGACCAGATGAAAAAATATGATTACAAAGATCAGGCTAAAGACATTCAGTTTGTACTTAAGCCCATCATACGCGACTGGACCGAATTCAAAACAGCCCTTGCCAATTACAATGGCATTTCTTCCGAAGAAAAGGCCGAGTACCTCAATATTATCAACTCTGGCGGCACCTTTGAAGAGCAGGAAAAGCGCATGAAGAAGCTGCCTACTTACAAAAAAGTATTTAAAGATGTATATCCCGGTCTGCGTACCGCAAAAACAGAAATCCTTACTGTAAAGGAGAAGAAAACCGACTCGGAGATTTCCGTTCTGGCCAAGCAAATCGCAAGCGGTGCTGCTTCGGCCGATGCACTTTCGTTTGAAGAACTGATGTATGCCGGAACGCTTACTCCGGACAATAAAGAAAAAGAAGCCATTTACCTGGCTGCTACCAAAAAAGGAACCAACTGGAATGCCCATAACAACCTGGCAGCTGCATACATTGCCCAGGCTATCGAAAACCCTTCGAATGCGGCCTCTCTTGCCGAAAAAGCAAAAGCCCAGTTGGATATAGCCGCACGCATCAACGCTGCACCTGAAGTCAATGCCAATCTTGCATCGGTGTCCATGCTGCAGGGCAATCCTTATGCTGCTTACCGTTATGCAAGCCGTGTTTCCGGTTTGCGTGGTGATAATGCTGCTGGCTTTAATGGCGTAAAAGCTTCTGCTGCCATATATACCGCACGTTACAGCGAAGCTGTGAGTGCCGCTTCTGCTGCTGCGAACACAGCAGACAACCTGTTTAATAAAGGACTGGCTCAGGTATTGAACAAAGATTATCAGAACGCGTTGAATTCATTTGCTGAAGCCACCCGCCTGAACAGCAATCATGCTTTGGCCTGGTACGGTGCCGCTGTTGCCAGCGCCCGCCTGGGCAATGCCGATGGCGTGGTAGCCAACCTGACCAATGCCGTAAAAGCCGATCCTTCGCTGAAAGAAATGGCATTGACCGACCTCGAATTTGCGAAGTGGAATACTACGGAAGCATTCCGCAATGCATTGAAGTAATTACTTTCTCATTGGATACAGCAAACCCTGACGGTTCCGTCAGGGTTTGTTTTTTTATGGAAAAAAGTAATTAAGCGGTTTTAATCCATACTTTTCAAACTGTATTTTTACGCACCTTAAATCAAGCATTATGCGGGTAATCCAGTTCAGAGAGGCCCTACGCGAAGCGATGAGCGAGGAAATGCGCAGAGACCCTCGCGTTTTTCTGATGGGCGAAGAAGTAGCCGAATACAACGGAGCATATAAGGTGAGTCAGGGTATGCTGGATGAATTCGGTCCTGAACGTGTTATCGATACTCCCATATCCGAGTTGGGCTTTGCCGGCCTGGGTGTTGGCGCGGCTATGAATGGCCTGCGGCCCATCATCGAATTCATGACCTTCAACTTCTCACTGGTTGCCATCGATCAGGTTATCAACTCGGCAGCGAAAATGTATTCCATGTCGGGTGGTCAGTATAATGTACCCATTGTGTTTCGCGGTCCGACCGGTAATGCCGGCCAGTTGGCAGCGCAGCATTCACAGAATTTTGAGAACTGGTATGCCAACTGCCCCGGACTAAAAGTAGTAGTGCCTTCAACTCCTTATGATGCAAAAGGTTTACTGAAAACTGCGATCCGCGATGATGACCCGGTGATTTTCATGGAAAGTGAACTAATGTACAGTGACAAAGGCGAAGTACCGGAAGAAGAGTATCTTATTCCAATCGGTGTTGCTGACATCAAACGACCGGGAAATGACGTAACCATTGTGTCGTTCGGAAAAATTATAAAAGTAGCTCTTGCCGCTGCCCAGGAACTGGAAAAAGAAGGCATTTCTGCCGAAGTGATTGACCTGCGCTCGGTCCGCCCGATTGATTATGCTGCGGTGGTGGAATCCGTAAAAAAAACCAATCGACTTGTCATTGTGGAGGAAGCCTGGCCACTTGCCTCTATTTCTTCCGAAATAACTTATCACATTCAAAAGCACGCCTTCGACTACCTCGATGCACCCGTTCATCGCATAACCAGTGCCGATGCTCCGCTGCCCTACGCTCCTACCCTCATCCAGGCTATACTTCCCAATGTGGAAAGAACGGTTAAGGCGGTTAAGGCGGTGATGTACAGGGATTAGTCCATGGTTGATAAGTCCATGGTTTGTTGGTTAGATAGTCCATGGTTGTTGGTTAGATAGTCCATGGTTAGCGGGCATTATTTCGAACGACACACAGACATTGACTAAATGAAAGAATTTTTTGAAAAATTACCAATCACGACAATTTTGATTGCCTACTTTTTCATTTGCGGTGGACTTTATTTAATTGGGTACTGGTCGACATTCAAACTTGACATTACAAGTTTCATATCGTTGACTGACATTCCAAAAAGTTTTGTTCTCCCCTTTGTTTTAGCAAACGGCTACTATATCATAAACATTATATTGAATTTCGTAACTACGCGACACTACAAAGACAAACCTGAAGAGCAGGAGACCGAAACAGAAAAAACACCCAGGCCGAGATGGAAGAGAATTCTATCAAGAGTATTTTCGCTCGACTCATTAATTATGCTGACTTTTTTAGTTGGTTTTATTTTGTTCGACAAATATAGTTTGAGCCCATTGTATTGGGTGATTTTTGGATTTCTGTTAGCCAACTTATTAATGTTCAAATTGACAGATTTTCAACCTTTCAAAAGATTGTTACCCTCATCATCATTAAGGCTCTACATTTCAAATATGCTAATTTTTTTACCTGTTGCATGTTTTGTAATTGGTAAAGGACTGAGCTTGAGAGTTTACTCCAATGACGACATAATGATTTATGACGACAGACTTATGACCCTTGAGGACAACAAACAACCTTCTGATACTTTAAAATTTGTTGGGTTTATTGGAGACAAAGTTGTTGTAAGCTCGTTGGACAACAAGAAAATCGTATTTGTAAACCAAGCTTCGAAAGACGAAATAATTCTGAGAAAGAAATAACGCCCGCTAACAAAATGTTTATGCAATGCGGGGGTTTGGTGTTAAATTAAGTTTATGGTTCACAATGTAGTTCGGTTACGGTGGACAATTCGGAGCAGGTCGGGCTTAACACTCCGCTGCGCTTCATTTTTAAGCCCTCCTATTCCCCGCACTGCATAAACATAAACGTTGTTGGTTAGATAGTCCATGGTTGATTGGCACTTGTTCATTAGTAGAATAAATTCCGGTTGTTCGGGTTTATCGCTACTCAACCAAAGATTCCCATGCCTTAATTACCTCGCCTTTGGCAAGCCATTCTTTTGCTTTTTGATGACGCTCATTCTCTTTGGAAAAAGTCTTGTTTTGCAGATGTTCGGGCAGTGCGGTAATACCTGCGAGTTGGGCCAAGTCGCTTCCGGTAAGTACCCTGCTGTGTTTTATTGCCTCAGGAAGTTGGTCAAATCCTAAACCCAGTCGGTTGCCGGGTTGTGGCAAGCGGAACAGGGCTTCACCGTTTGCCCGGCAGTACCAGTCACCACCCATGCGTGCCACGGCATCGAGTTTACGTGGGTCAATCTTTCCTTCAGGATCCAGAACATCATCCTTGATGTGCATCAGCAGCACTTCACATATCACCAGGTTACCCGCTCCTCCCTCGCTTCCCAGTTCTATAACCTGATTCACCCTGCATTCCATACTTACAGGTGATTCGGCTACGCGTGGAGGCTTTACCTTGTCGGATGGAATTGCGGTAAATCCGGCTTTCTCAAATTCATTGATACCGCGTGGATACTCGGCGCTGGCCAGCGAAGCCTGATGCACCATCGGGTAGCTTATAATATTTACAACAGCTTCGGGCACTTCCAATACATTAAGGTAGGTGTCTTTAACTGTATTGTCGCGGCCTTTGCGTGCCGGTGAAAAAACCAGTATTGGCGGGTTCGCACTGAACACGTTAAAAAAACTAAACGGACTGAGATTTACCCGACCTTCCTTATCGACTGTGCTGACGAAGGCAATGGGTCGAGGGGACACAGCGCCCAGTAAAAAGGCATGCATCTGAGCAACTGTTATTTCTTTTGGGTTAATGACCATGTTATTTCTCATTTACAATTTTTCCTTTACACTCTCCAAAACCGACGCGCACTCCATCCTTTTCTGCGTAACCGCGGAATATTACCGTGTCGCCATCTTCCAGGAAAGTCCGCGTACTGCCATCACCCAACACCAGCGGACGGGTACCATTCCAGGAAAGTTCAAGCAAAGAGCCATACGACAGCGGCGTTGGTCCGCTGATGGTTCCCGATGCCATCATATCCCCTGCTTGCAGGTTACAGCCGTTTACGGTGTGGTGAGCAAGCTGTTGGGCCATGTTCCAGTACATGTGCCGGAAGTTGGTCCTTGAAATAACCTCCGGCACTCCGCCTTGAGGCTGAAGTAAAACCTCCAGATGAATATCCAGGTTTCTTTCACCCTCCGTTTTCAGGTAAGGCAAAACTTCCGGCTGTTGTTCAGGTCCTTTCGTGCGGAAAGGTTCAAGCGCATCGAGGGTTACTATCCAGGGCGAAACAGTGGATGCAAAATTTTTGGAAAGAAAAGGTCCAAGCGGCACATACTCCCATTGCTGAATATCGCGCGCTGACCAGTCATTAAATAATACGAGACCGAAAATATAGTCTTCTGCCAAATCAACAGGAACCGACTGCCCTACTTTGGTTTCGCCACCAATGATGAATGCGATTTCCAGTTCAAAGTCCAGTTTTCGGGAGGTTGAAAAAACAGGCGTATCCGTATCAGGTGGTTTAATTTGTCCTTTCGGGCGATGAATATCCGTGCCGGATACGACAATAGATGAAGCTCTGCCGTGATACGCTACCGGAAGGTGTTTCCAGTTGGGCAGCAATGGATTGTTCGGATCGCGAAACATGGCACCCACATTCGAAGCATGCTCCATGCTGCTGTAAAAATCCGTGTAATTGGGCACGCGTACCGGCATAAGCAGCTGAACTTCCTGCATGGGGATCAGCGCTATTTCACGTGCCGCTTTATTATCACGAAGCTCTTCATTATCATGTCGAAGCAGTTCGGAAAGGCGTTCACGAACCAACCGCGCCTTCTTCCTGCCCAGTGCGATGAAATCATTAAGGTATCGTTGATTAAATATACCGGGCGGTAACCCAAGGCCATCAAGAAAACCATTTTCATGAAGGTACACCAGGTCGAGAACGTAATTACCTATGGCTACACCAGCCACCGGTGAAAGATACCTGGTTTTAAATACGCCAAATGGCAGGTTCTGTATCGGAAAATCGGAGCCGGGAGGAACATCCACCCAGGTTTTCAAATTCGGATTATTGGCTTTAATCTGCATAGCGGTTCAAAAGTAATGAAGCCTTCAGTTTTGCGCATCATACTTTTAGCACTAACCCGTTAACTTGGTGCGTGCAACTTCCCGAAGTGTTTACCCGTCAGATGCAGCAGCTCCTGCGTGAGGAGTACGAATTGTTTTTGAAAAGCCAGACCACCAGAGCGCCTGTCAGTGTACGCTTGCATCCGCTGAAAAAATCCATGCTTCACGGTGACCCCGTACCCTGGTGCAGCACAGGTAGGTATTTACACGAAAGACCTGTCTTTACACTCGACCCTGCTTTTCATGGCGGTGCATATTATGTGCAGGAGGCGAGTTCCATGTTTGTGGAACAATTTCTTCTTCAACTGAACATTCATCGTAAGCCTTTGCGTATTCTGGATGCAGCGGCTGCACCAGGCGGAAAATCAACACACCTGCTGTCGCTGATTCATCAGGAAAGCTTGTTGGTTGCCAATGAAGTAATACGCAGTCGTGTGCCCGTGCTGCGTGAAAATCTTACAAAGTGGGGCTATCCAAACGTAATCATCACGAATAACGATGCGGCAGACTTTGGGAATGTACCCGGATTTTTTGATGTAATTGTTCTGGATGCTCCCTGCTCGGGAGAGGGCCTCTTCCGCAAGGACCCTGATAGCATCAGTCAATGGTCAACGGAAAATGTATTACTCTGCTCAAAAAGACAACAACGCATACTGAACGATCTATGGCCTGCTCTGAAAGAAGGCGGCTTATTGATTTACAGCACCTGTACGTATAACGCACTGGAAAACGAAGAAAACATTATCCGGCTTCTTACCGAAAAAAAAGCAGTGCCTGTGTCCATTGATGTACCCGCACAATGGAATGTTCGGTCGGGTAACGGACCGGGTTACCGATTTTATCCGCATCGCGTTAAGGGCGAGGGTTTTTATGTGTGTGCAATACAAAAAACAAGTGCTGAAGCTGCTCCGTATTATCGCGCAAAGCCATCTGCTTTGTCCATTTCACCGCATCCGGTTGTCCGTAAGTTTATCCGAACACCCTTTGATGTAATCTGGTTTGAACAGCATGGAAGCCTTTCGTTTGCGCCGGCATCGCTGGCGCAGGACATCGCACTTCTGCGGGAAAGGCTGCGCACCGGGAAAGCCGGAACGGAGGTAGCACAAATCAAACAACATAAACCCATACCTGCCCACGATTTGGCGATGTCGGTTCACCTCAACACGGATGCTTTTCCGGTCATACAGCTCAATGTTGATGATGCACTTGCTTATCTGCGCAAGCAACATATCAACGCCACAGCAAACAACAAAGGTTTTCACCTGTTCACCTATAACGACTTGCCCTTGGGCTGGGCCAACGTGCTGCCCGGCCGCATCAATAATCTGTACCCATCAGCATGGCGCATCCGGAATTTGTAGAATCCAAACCATGCAGTGGATTTCTTTCTAATTTTGCGGCTTAATTATCTGCTGCATGTCGCTGTCTTCTAAGTACAACCCTGCTGAAACCGAATCAAAATGGTATGCCCGCTGGATGGAAAAAGGTTTTTTCAGAGGGCGTGTGAACCCTGACAAGCAACCGTATTGTATCGTTATCCCGCCACCCAACGTTACCGGCGTGCTACACATGGGGCACATGCTGAACAACACCATTCAGGATGTCCTGGTGCGCAGGGCGCGCATGCAGGGAAAAGAAACTTGCTGGGTGCCGGGTACCGACCACGCTTCCATCGCAACCGAAGCGCGCGTAGTGGCCATGCTGCGCGAAAAAGGCATCCGTAAAAGCGACCTGACTCGCGAAGAATTTCTGCGACATGCATGGGAGTGGAAAGAAAAGTATGGCGGGATTATACTGGAGCAACTTAAAAAGCTGGGTGCCTCATGCGATTGGGAGCGTACCAAATTCACTATGGATCCCGATTACTATGAAGCTGTGGTGGACGTGTTCATAGACCTATATCGCAAAGGGTATATCTACCGCGGACTGCGCATGGTAAACTGGGATCCGGTTGGAAAAACTGCCTTATCCGATGATGAGGTGTTTTACCGCGATGTCCCTTCGAAGCTGTATTACATTAAGTATCCGATTGAAGGCAGCAGCGATTATGTTACCATCGCAACGGTGCGGCCGGAAACCATCATGGCCGATACGGCTGTATGTATTCACCCCAATGACCCGCGCTACACCCACCTGAAAGGCAAGCGGGCCATTATACCGCTTATCAACCGTACTGTTCCGATTATTGAAGATGAGTACGTTACCATGGAATTCGGAACAGGCTGCCTGAAGGTAACCCCTGCCCACGATGCCAACGACTACGAATTGGGCTTAAAACACAACCTGGAAATCATTGACATACTGAATGAAGACGGCACGCTGAATGACAAAGCTATTCTGTTTGTTGGAGAAGACCGCTTTGAAGCACGCAAAAAAATTGCTAAAGAACTGGAAGCGCACGGCTACCTGGTTAAAGCCGAAGACTACACCAGCAATGTGGGTTTCAGCGAACGAACCGATGCGGTTATCGAACCGCGTTTGTCCATGCAGTGGTTTGTGAAGATGAAAGCACTTACCACACCTGCTCTGGAAAACGTTTTGAACGATAGCATTCAACTGATACCTCCCAAATTTAAAAACACCTACCGGCACTGGATGGAAAACGTACGCGACTGGTGCATATCGCGACAGCTCTGGTGGGGACACCGCATACCCGCCTGGTATAATGAAACAGGTGAATACGTGGTAGCCAAAACGCGTGAAGAGGCCGAAAAGCTATTCAGCGAAAAGCAAATACCGTTTACCAGCCTTCGTCAGGACGAAGATGTGCTGGACACCTGGTTTTCGAGCTGGCTGTGGCCTATTGCTGTATTCGACTGCTCGGTGTTTAAAGACGGCAATAAAGGAAATGCCGACCTGAATTATTTCTACCCTACCAACGACCTGGTTACGGCACCGGAAATTTTGTTTTTCTGGGTAGCGCGCATGATTATGGCCGGCTATGAATACCGCCATGAAAAGCCCTTTAAAAATGTATATCTCACCGGAATCGTGCGCGACAAACTGGGCCGTAAGATGTCGAAATCACTGGGTAACTCGCCCGATCCACTCGAGCTGATGTCCAAATACGGAGCCGATGGCGTGCGAACCGGCATGCTCTTCAGCTCGCCTGCCGGAAATGACCTGCTGTTCGATGAAAAGCTTTGTGAACAGGGAAGAAATTTTGCCAATAAAATCTGGAATGCGTTTCGCCTTGTACAAGGCTGGTCCACAGCCTCAATTCCGCAACCGGAGGAAAATAAAACAGCCTGCTTGTGGTTTGAAAACCGGTTCAATCAGGCATTAGCCGAACTGGATGAACATTTTTCCCGTTTCCGGATCTCCGATGCATTGATGACCGTTTATACGCTTATCTGGGAAGACTTCTGTTCATGGTACCTCGAGATCATCAAGCCCGAATTCGGAAAACCGATTGATGAAGTTACCTGCCGTAAAACCATATCATTTTTTGAAAGCCAGCTTAAGATTTTACATCCCTTCATGCCTTTCATTACCGAAGAACTCTGGCATGCCCTGCAACAACGCTCCGACAACGATTACCTGATTGTTGCCCGTTGGCCGCAAAGCGGAAAGGTTGATGAAGGCATCCTGGAAGAAGCACGCTTTGCGTTTCAGACCGTGAGCGAATTGCGTAACCTGCGCAGTTCAAAAGGCATTGCACCAAAGCAACCACTTACCCTCTACGTTACCGATGAAAGCCGCATGCCTGCAAGCCGATTCATACCTGTAATTAAAAAACTCGGATTTGTGGAAGCACTCCATACCGGGAAACCCGATGGTTCAGGTGCTCTCACGTTGCTGGTCAATACCACGGAGTTTATTATTCCGGTTAATGGGCAAATCAATCGCGAAGCCGAGCGCCAGGCCCTGCAGAAAGAACTGGATTATCAGCGCGGTTTTTTGGAAAGTGTCAACCGAAAGCTAAGTAACGAACGCTTTGTGAGCAGCGCTCCGGCGGCAGTAGTTGAAAATGAAAGAAAGAAAAAAGCCGATGCCGAAGCGCGCATCAGGGCGTTGGAGGAACAACTAAGCAGACTTTAATTCGGCTCACAGCCTGGCTGCCAGCAGCAATTCAATTTCTTTGAACTTCATGCCAAACCGGCGTGCGATATGCTCGTTGGTCAGGTTGCCCTTATAGGTATAAACACCCTTCATAAACCATTTGTGCGAAAAAATCATTTGCTCCACACCACCTTCTTCGGCAGCACGTAAAATGGTAGGCGTAAAAATATTGCTGAGAGCGGTAGCTGCGGTATGTGCCACGCGCGAAGCCACATTGGGCACACAATAATGTATCACATCGTACTTGCGGAAAACAGGCCTGTCCAGGGTGGTGATTTCGGAAGTCTCCACGCATCCACCCTGGTCAATGCTCAGATCGATAATCAGCGAATCGGGTTTCATTCTGCTCACCATTTCTTCGGTAACTACAATCCGGGCTCTGCCTTTCTCTGCGCGCAAAGCGCCAATTACCACATCGGCAGTCTTCAGGGTTTCGCTGAGTGTCAGGGTATCAATGGTTGACGTGTACACCTGCTGACCGAGCAGGTGTTTAATGCGACGGAGTTTATACAAATGGTTATCAAAAATCTGCACCTCGGCCCCCATGCCCAGGGCGGCGCGCGCCGAGTACTCGGCAACGGTACCCGCTCCAATAATCACCACTTTTGTTGGTGGCACTCCGGTAATTCCTCCCAGTATTATTCCTTTGCCATTGTGTGCCGTGCTTAAGTATTCGGCAGCAATCAGCATTACCGTGCTTCCCGCAATTTCACTCATGGCCCTGATAATGGGCATACCCCCGACTTTATCTTCAATAAACTCAAAAGCTAAAGCCGTTACCTTTTTGCGTAACAAGGCCTGAATATATTCCTGCTGAAGGTGCCCCAGTTGTATGGCCGAGATGAGCGTTTGACCGGGCCGCATTAAATCGATTTCTTCTGTTGTGGGCGGCTCAATTTTCAGAATAATATCCGCTTTATATACTTCCTGCGGACTATAAACGATGGAAGCACCGGCTTCGGAATATTGCTGATCGGAAAACTTCGAACCCGAACCGGCTTTGGTTTCAACCCATACCTGATGACCGTTATTTACCAGAAGTGCAACGGCATCGGGAGTAAGTGTAATACGATTTTCCTGTAAGGAAATTTCACGCGGCAAACCGATAAAGAAGGAACCCTTCTTTTTCTTCACTTCCAGTAACTGCTCCTGTGGCACCAGACTGCTTTGTGCCAATGCTTCAAAACCCGTTTTTTTCTTTTCAGCCATGCTGCTTGACTTCTATGGTTCTGTGTTTCTGATCTTCCGGCAAGATGCGTATTTCAAGGTATTTTTCCGGCAACAGCCGCGCAACATTTTCAGGCCATTCAACAAAGCAATAACAACCGGAATAAAAGTATTCTTCTGTGCCGATGTCTATTGCTTCCAGCTCACTTTTAATCCGATAAAAATCGAAATGATACATCCGCTCACCATCCCGGTTGCGGTATTCGTTAATCAGGGAAAAGGTAGGACTGCTCATGCCGTTGGTTACTCCGAGTTGACGGCAAAAAGTTTTTATCAGTGTTGTTTTACCGGCACCCATTTGTCCGTAGAATGCGATTATCCGAATGTCGGGGAATTCATCCAGCACTTCCTTAGCTACCCGTTCCAAATCGCTTTCACGTATGCTTTTATATTCCCGTAGCCTGCTTTTACCGTGCATTTTTCGAAGATAGGAAAATAACGGGTACTATCATTTCTTCCAGGCTGATGCCGCCATGCTGAAAAGTGTCGCGGTAAAAATTTACATAGTAATTGTAGTTATTGGGATAGGCAAAAAAATAATCTTCGATGGCAAAAGCATAGGTGGTCGATACATTGGCCTTCGGCAGAAATAGTTTTTCAGGCCGGGTAACATGGTATAGCTTATCTCCTTCGATGCCCAGATTTTTTCCATGTTTGTAACGCAGGTTGGTATTTACCGAGCGGTCGCCCACAATTTTAAAAGGCCGCTTAACGCGAATGGTGCCGTGGTCGGTGGTGATAATCACGCGTGCCTTTCGTTCGGAAATGCTTTTCAGAATATCGAGCAGGGGACTATGCAGAAACCAGGAGCGGGTTATGGAACGATAAGCCGATTCATCGGGCGCCAGCTCGCGAATCATGGCCATGTCGGTACGGGCGTGCGACAGCATGTCCACAAAATTGTACACAATTACATTGAGCGGGTGCTGGAATAAGTTAGGCACCATGTTTATCAGTTCACGGCCTTCATCCACATTTTTGATTTTGTGATAAGTAAACTTTATGGGAAGATTATTCCTGCGGAGTTGCTTTTCCAGAAAAGCGTCTTCAAAATTATTCTTTCCTTCTTCCTCTTCATCGCCTACCCATAATTCAGGGAATAATTTTGCCATGTCGGAAGGCAACATACCTGAAAATATGGCATTGCGCGCATACCCTGTGGTTGTAGGCAGGATTGAGTAATAGGTATCTTCTTCCTCGACAGTAAAAAATTCCGAAACCACCGGCTCAAGCACTTTCCATTGGTCGTAGCGAAGGTTATCAATGACAATCAGAAAGACAGGCCTTTCGGATTTGATTTCACCAAACACCTTTCGCTTCAGTATCTGATGGGACAATAACGGTTTATCCGTATTCGGATCGTTGAGCCATTTTTCATAATTGCGGATAATGAACTTTGCAAAGTTGGCATTGGCCTCCGTCTTCTGGGTTTCCAACACTTCGGCCATTTCTTCATTGCCGGCCATGTCGAGCTGAAGCTCCCAGAACACCAGCTTCTTATAGAGTTCCGCCCACGCCTGGTGTGTGAGGTCGTCCATAAAGGCCATGCTGATTTTCCGAAATTCCTGCTGGTAATTCAGGTTGGTTTTTTCCAGTACCAGGCGCTTGTTATCTAAAATTTTTTTTACCGAAAGCAGTATCTGACTGGGATTAAGCGGCTTAATGAGGTAATCGGCTATTTGTGAGCCAATGGCTTCTTCCATAATATGCTCTTCCTCATTCTTGGTTATCATTACCACCGGAAGATTCGGCCGCGAGGTTTTAATCTGGGTGAGTACTTCCAACCCGGAAAGACCCGGCATATTTTCATCCAAAAACACTACATCAAAATGTTTTTCCTGACAAAGCTCGATGGCATCCGAACCGTTATTTACCGGAGTGATGTCGTAGCCGCGCTGTTCCAGAAACATGATGTGCGGCTTGAGCAAATCAATCTCATCATCGGCCCACAAAATACTGTATCTTTGCATGCGCTGAAGTTTTCACCAAGTTACATAATCTTGCGGCAATCAAAATCCAAAAAAAAGAAAATCATCAACGACCCTGTGTACGGATTCATACGCATTCCGTCCGGACTCATTGAAGATATTATTTCACACCGATGGTTTCAGCGACTGCGTAACATCAAGCAGCTCGGATTGACTGACCTGGTTTATCCGGCAGCACGGCATTCGCGATTTCAACATGCGCTGGGCGCCATGCACCTCATGATGCGCGTACTCGACACCCTGCGCGCTAAAGGTGTTGTTATTTCCGATGAAGAGTATGAGGCCTCCGTTATTGCCGTGTTACTGCACGACATGGGACACGGACCACTCTCGCATGCCCTGGAAGAAACCCTACTTCCCGGTATTCCGCATGAAACCCTGTCGTATAAGTTTATGCAGGAACTGAACCGCCAGTTTAATGGCGCGCTGGAACTTACGCTCCGCATTTTTCGCAACAGCTACCACCGGAAATTTTTTCATCAACTGGTTTCCAGTCAGCTGGATATCGACCGCCTCGACTACCTGCACCGCGATTGCTTTTTTACCGGAGTGCCCGAAGGAGCAATAGGCGTAAATCGCATTGTTGAGGTTCTGGGAGTCCATAACGACCAGCTGGTTGTAGAAGAAAAAGGCCTGTACAGCATTGAAAACTTTTTACATGCCCGCCGGCTGATGTACTGGCAGGTGTATCTGCATAAAACCACGCTCAGCGCCGAGCGGATGGTGGTTAACCTGATTAAACGGGCACGCCTGCTGGCACGTGCCGGTGAAAAGGTGCCAGCCAGCGATGCACTACTCTATTTTCTGAAGAGTGAGCTTAACAGCGAAACATTTATTCAACAGCCCGATTTTACGGAGGTTTATGGTTGCCTTGACGATAACGACATATTCGGTGCAATAAAATTATGGAATAATCATTCGGATATCATACTGCGAACCTTGTCGCGTATGCTTTCCGAACGCAGGCTCTTTCAAATCATTCTGCAACAGGAACCGATACCCAAAGCGCGCATCGAGCAGGTTCGAAACGGCATCATACAGCAATATAAAACCCTTCGGGCCGACGCAGCCTACCTGTTTTCAACCGGCGTGGTTACCAATGAAGCCTATGCAGAAGGTCAAAAAATCAATATACTGACCGCTGAAGGTAAACCGGTAGATATAGCCCAGGCTTCGGACCTGCCCACCATTAAAGCCTTAACCAAAATCGTGAAAAAAAACTATCTGTGCTGGCCCAAAAACGTATCTTTGTAGGTGGCTGATGACCAACCTGCACACAATATTTACCTTGCTTAATCCGATATGGAATTTACTGTAAACCAGATTGCAGCCATGCTCGGTGGAACCGTAGAGGGAAACGGTTCGCTGAAAATCAAAATGCTGGCCAAAATTCAGGAAGCTAAACCCGGCCAGATCGCCTTTCTCTCCAACCCGCGATATGAAAATTACATCTACACCACCGGTGCATCGGCTGTCATTGTCAGTAAACAGTTTATTCCACGAAAACCTTTAACTACAACGCTGATACGCGTTGACGACCCTTACAGCAGTTTTACCTTATTGCTGGAAGAATACCATAAGCTTATCAGCTTTCAGAAATCCGGAATTGAAGAACCCAGCTTTATCGGTGCTAATTGTACGGTTGGTAAAAATATTTACCGCGGAGCGTTTAGCTACATCGGTAATAACGTAACCCTTGGCGACAACGTTAAAGTTTATCCGCAAACGTTTATTGGCGATAATGTTGTGATTGGTAACAATGTTATTCTGCACCCGGGCGTAAAACTATATGCCGGCACCCGTATAGGAAATAATTGTGTTATTCATTCAGGCACTGTAATCGGAAGCGATGGTTTCGGATTTGCGCCTCAACCGGATGGCACCTACAAAACCATACCCCAGTTGGGTAACGTAATTATTGAAGACGATGTGGTAATTGGTGCCAACACAGTAATTGATTGTGCAACACTGATGGGCGATTCAACCATCATCCGGAAAGGAGTTAAACTCGATAATCTGATACAGGTTGCGCACAATGTAGAGATTGGAAGAAATACCGTTATCGCAGCGCAAACCGGAATATCCGGATCGACCAAAATAGGCGAGAATAATGTTATTGCCGGTCAGGTGGGCATAGCAGGGCATCTGGTTATCGCAAACAACACCAGCATCGGTGCGCAATCAGGCATATCCAAATCCATACGCGAGGAAGGACAGAAAATACTGGGTTATCCGGCATTCGATATAAAAGAATATTTCCGGGCTTACTCCGTGTTCAAAAAACTTCCCAGCCTGAGTTACCGCCTCAGAAAACTGGAAGAGGCCGTTTACGGGCACAAAGCATCAGCGGTATCCGATAATGCTCATTCGGAGGAAAACCTTAATGAGTAGGCAGTTTGCAATATCCGGCCGAAAGGCCGAAATTTGCCCACTTTTATTCCGGCATGCTGAACATCAAGCAACAAACCATTCATAAGTCGGTTTCCTTATCCGGGGTTGGCCTGCATACGGGAGCCAAAACCACGATGACCTTTCTACCAGCCAAGCCCAACCATGGCATTAAATTTCAACGTATCGACCTGCCCGGCTCGCCTTTTATCGATGCCGATTGCGATAACGTGGTAGATGTTTCGCGCGGTACCACCATCGAGCAAAGCGGTGCCCGCGTAAGCACCATTGAACATACACTTGCCGCACTCGTAGGCCTGGAAATAGATAACGTCATTATTCAACTGGACGGTCCGGAGTGCCCGATTATGGACGGAAGCTCGATACAGTTCGTTGAAATTTTAAAACAGGCCGGCACAGAAGAACAAAATGCGTTGCGCGATTTTTTCGAAGTACAGGAACCTATCTTTTACCGTGAAGCCGCGCGCAATGTAGAGATTGCCGCACTGCCGTTGGATGATTACCGGGTTACGGTAATGATCGATTACAACTCACCCGTGTTGGGCAGTCAGCATGCTTCACTCAACGACATCCGCCAGTTTGAAAAAGAAATTGCCAACTGCCGCACATTTTGCTTTCTCCACGAACTGGAAATGCTTTATAAAAATAACCTGATCCGCGGTGGCGACTTAAACAATGCCATTGTTATCGTTGACCGGGTGGTGAAGGAAGATGAATTGGAGAATATCGCCCGCATGCTCAACAAACCCAAAGTGGAAGTAAAGCATGAAGGCATCCTGAATAATGTTGAGCTTCGCTACAAAAACGAACCAGCCCGGCACAAACTGCTGGATATGGTTGGCGATCTGGCACTGGCCGGACGTCCTCTGAAAGCCCAGGTGCTGGCAGCAAGGCCCGGACATGCTGCCAATGTAGCATTTGCCAAGAAGCTCAAGAAAGCCATGGCCGAAGCCGACCGGAAGGGGCGTCCGAAATACAATCCGAACCTCCCACCGGTTATGGACATCAACAAAATTTCCCAGATACTTCCTCACCGCTTTCCTTTCCTGCTGATTGACAAGATTATCTATCTGGATAACGAGAGCGTAGCCGGTGTGAAGAACGTTACCATGAACGAGCACTTCTTCCTTGGACACTTTCCAGGTAACCCCGTGTTTCCGGGCGTGTTACAGGTTGAAGCCATGGCACAGGTTGGCGGCATCCTCGTACTCAACACCGTACCCGATCCGGAAAATTACTGGACTTACTTTTTGGGCATAGAAAACTTCCGTTTCAGAAAAATGGTTTTGCCCGGTGATACATTAGTTATTCAATGCGATCTGGTTGCGCCCATCAAGCGCGGCATAGCCAAAATGTATGGCCGTGCGTTTGTCGGCAATAACCTGGTGTGCGAAGGAACCATGACCGCAAGCATAGTACGAAAAGATTCATGAACAACCACCCTCTTGCTAACATCCATCCCGATGCCAAAATCGGCAACAATGTTACCATTGAACCATTTGCTACCATTCAGGGTGATGTGGTTATTGGAGATAACTGCTGGATCGGCCCGGGTGCCGTAATCTGGGATGGCGCCCGGCTGGGTAACAATGTTAAAGTGTACCCGGGTGCTTCAGTTTCTTCCATCCCGCAAGACCTGAAGTTTGCCGGTGAAAAGACCGAAACGTTCATTGGTGACAACACCGTTATCCGCGAGTGCGTAACCATAAGCCGGGGCACCTCCGATAAATGGAAAACCGTTATCGGAAAAAACTGCCTGCTTATGGCCTACGTTCATGTAGCCCACGATTGTTTAGTTGGTGATAATTGTATTCTGGTTAACGCCGTTCAGGTCGCCGGGCACGTAACCATTGATGACTGGGCCATCATTGGTGGCGCCAGTGCCTTGCATCAGTTTGTAAAAGTTGGCGCGCACGTAATGATTTCAGGTGGCTCGCTGGTGCGAAAGGATGTTCCGCCCTATACCAAAGCTGCACGCGAACCGCTGGCCTATGCCGGCATAAATTCGGTTGGCCTGCGCCGGAGAGGTTTTACATCAGAAAAGATTGCCGAGATACAGGAAATTTACCGCTATATCTTCCAAAAAGGTTTGAACAACCTGAAAGCTCTGGATGTAGTGCGGAGTCAGATTCCGCCCAGCCCGGAGCGGGATTACATCATCCGGTTCATCGAAACATCCGACCGCGGCATTATGAAAGGCTACGGTGCCGTGAGTTAACCAAGCGGTTTCTTATGGATGTTCAGCTTATTGCCGATAACCTGGGTAAACGTTTTCAAAAAGAATGGATTTTCCGGAACTTATCATTACGATTTGAAAAAGGTAAAATCTATGCCATAACCGGCCCGAACGGATCAGGTAAATCCACACTCCTGCAGATTCTTTGCGGGCAGTTGCCGCCTTCAGAAGGTGAAGTCTCTTTAACCGTAAATCAGGTTGCCATAGAGAGCGATGCAATCTATCGTTACATCAGTTTTGCTGCTCCTTACATGGATTTAATTGACGAATTTACACTGATGGAGCAAATCCGATTTCACTTTAGCCTGAAGCCCATGCTCCGAGGATTTTCACCCGAACGCGTTGCCGAAGAACTTTACCTGACCGATGCAATCCATAAACAACTGGGTAATTTTTCAAGCGGCATGAAACAACGCGTAAAACTTGGCCTGTGCTTTTTTACCGATTGCCCTGTTATGTTGCTCGATGAGCCCTCCTCCAACCTGGATGAAAAAGCTTTGCAATGGTACCGCAGCAACCTGATGAAATATGGTGCCGACAGGTTGGTTATAATTGCCAGCAATAACCGGCAGGAATACCTGCAGGAAACACAATGCATTGCCATTGACACCTATAAACCCGTTAAAAAGCCGGTTACATAAGCCGTTTTGACTTGATAAAGCATCGTACATTGGCTTACTTGCCTTAAATTTGCTTATACTTGAAACGATAAAAGGATTCGGCAATGAGATCACACTTCCCTAAAATTATCGCTCCAGTCGTACTTCTGGCCACGGCTTTGATTTTGTTTGATTGCGGTAAGGACAGCCCGGCTCCGGCCAAGGAGCAGGTGCAACTGGATAAACTCAAAAAGACATGGACATTGGTTTCGGTTACGTTAGATGGTACAGATAAAAAAGCACCTGCCGGACAGATTGAAACATCATTCTCACTGACTTTTTCCGGTACTTTTAATTCCTCTAACCCGAAAGGTCCTTATAACTTTACCGTAACCGGCACAGAGGCTCCGAGTCCATGGCCGGTTTCAGGCACATGGCTATTTGGCGATGATGCCGAATCACAAATCATTCGTCAAAATGATAATGTAGCAATCAGTTATACCATCTCACCATCCGGCCAGCTAACCCTCACTTTTGTATGCAGCGGATGCAACTATCCGGGTGCACGCACCGAAACGGTTGATGGAACATGGGTGTTTGTCCTTCAGTAATTTATTGAAGCGCATTCAATCCGGCCCGTCCTGACTGGCGGGCTTTTTTATTTCAGTACCACTACGGTTATACCCGATCCGCCCTGTTCAACATGCTCATCAGCTACCGAGGCAACCTGCGGCCAGCTCTTTAACTTATCCCGAACGGCTTTTCGCAAGATACCTTCGCCCTTGCCATGCAAAATTTTTACTTCCGTCTCGCCCAGCAACAATGCCGTGTCAATAAACTGATCAAGCAGAGTCAACGCTTCTTCAACACGTTTACCACGAATGTCGAGCATGTTGTTAAAATGAACACGTTTTTCATGAAGTGGAACACGACTGACCGGAGATTTTTTGTACTCACCTCCCGTCTTTTGTGATTTCTCAAGCCGGCTTACTTCCACCCGGGTCTTCAGCTCGCCAAACTGAACCAAAGCCATCTTACCGTCCGTCTCAATTACTTCACCATGACCCAGCTGACCCTCTAACCGCACATAGTCGCCCGGTTTAACTATGTGTTTGTCTTTTACATCCGGTTGAGTCGTTTTTTCATGAACCTTTTCGGCTAACTGTTTTAGTTTACTTCTTGCTTTGCGGGTTTCTGATTTCTGTGCCTGATTTTCGCGTATGTGTCGGATGGTTTTTTCAATCTCCCGATTGGCTTCCTGAAGTAGTCGGCCTGCCTCACTTTTGGCTTCGTCAAGAATTTGTTTTTTACGCTTTTCAAGTAAATCAATTTCCTGTTGCAGTCGGTTTTGTTGCTCCTTAAGCAACAGCGTGGTTTCTTCGGCCTCAGCCCGTTGCTTTTCAAGAATTAACCGATCGGATTGCAACTGTCGAACCAGCCGGTCGAAATTCAGCAAATCGTTACCGGCAATTTCTTTTGCAAGATTCAGCACATCGGCAGGTATGCCGGTTTTTTCTGCAATCTCCATCGCAAATGAGCTTCCCGGCTTGCCGATGTCAAGAATGTAAGCCGGCTTCAGGGAGTGCTCATCAAAACGCATGGCACCATTCCGGATACCGGGTGTTTGTCCGGCAAAAACCTTCAGATTGTAATAATGTGTAGTGGCTACGCACCAAACTTGTTTTTTAAGCAAGGCGGTGAGCACAGCCTGTGCAATAGCTCCGCCAAAGTTCGGGTCGGTCCCCGAACCCATCTCATCAATCAGAACCAGCGAACGAGGGCCACCCTGATGGATGAATAAGGCCATGTTTTTCAGGTGACTGCTGTAGGTGCTCAAATCATTTTCAATGGATTGCTGGTCACCTATGTCGGCAAGTATATCTTCAAAAATGCCAAACTGCGAATCGGGAGAAGCAGGAACCGGCAACCCGCACTGCAGCATGTATTGCAACAAGCCAACCGTTTTAAGGCAAACCGACTTACCACCGGCATTGGGTCCGGAAATAAGCAGCATCCTTTCCTGTTCGCTAAGAAAAATATCAAGCGGCACCACGGATGCTTTATCAGCCAGTGCATAATGCAATAGTGGATGACGCGCTTTGTACCAGTGAACTATAGGATGATTTACAACAAGCGGAATACTGCAATCCAGTTCATTTGCCAAAAGTGCCTTTGCATGCAAAATGTCGAGTTGTGCCATGAAGTGAAAAGCCTGCCTGAGCATGGGCAGCATTTGGCGCAGTGAGGAAGTTAGTGCGGTGAGGATGCGCACCACCTCGCGCTTTTCGGCCAGCTCCAGCTCGCGAATCTGGTTAGCGATTTCCACTATTTCAGCCGGTTCAACAAAGACCGTTTGTCCGGTTGCTGATTCATCCTGGACAAAACCTTTCAGCATACGCTTGTACGCAGCCTGAAGCGGTATGGTAAACCTGCCGTTGCGAATGGTGGGCTGGGAGCCTTCAGATATCCATCCTTGCTGTACAGCGTTGCGATAAATACGATGAAGGGTGCTGCGCAACTGTTGATGTGCCTCCTGCAGGCTATTTCGAATGTCCTGCAACTCGCGGCTTGCCGAGCTGCGCACTTCGCCTTCTTCGCTAACGACCTGAAGAAGCCGGCCGGGAAGCTTTTTATCCAAAACCAGGTCGCGGATTAATTCTGATAAAGCCGGATATTCCGCTTTTCGTTGCTCAATAAAATTATAGTTTTGAATCAACACGTCCAGCAGACGTGCCAGACGAAGTATGTCAACGGCATCAAGATAAGCGCCTTCGAGCGAAAGTATCTTAACCAGCGGCTCATCATCGGTGAAATGTGATGTGCTGTAAACCTGACCACTTTGCAACAACTGCACAACTTCATTTGCCTGATGCAAATCGCGTAGCAGCGCCGCGTAATCGGATGAGAATGACAAGCGATCGGCAAGCCGCCTTCCGGGTTCAGCAACACAAAATGACCGCAGCCGCTCCCGGATTTTATCAAAGCCCAACCGTTGTTCAAAATCCTGCGGGTGTATCATTGCCGGGAGAAAAAACAGGGGTACGCTGTTCACGCAGGCTGAGCGAGTCCACCACGATTCCGAAAATTTTATCCAGCTTCTCCGGATGCATCATATAGTAATCCATCGACATCAGATAAACCGAGTCGGGAATGCCCAGGCGCGCAAGTACGCGCTGCCGGATAAGGGGTGATATTTTTGTAACCGAATCGTAAGGAAGCGAAGCACGTGATATTTTTTCATCACCCAGGTACATCTCTATCAGAACCTTCACCATCTCACTTTCGGATAAGATATTCTTGTCTGCCTGCTTTTTGCGGCAGGCAGACAGACCTATTACGAAGGCCATCAGAATGAAGCCAATACGAAACACAGCCGCAAAGTACATACAAATATCTATTTTTACGGCGCATGAAAGAGCTGTTGAAAAAATTAAGGAGCTACGAAATACGGATAAGAAAAGCGATTAACAGCCACATGCAGGGAGACTTCCGGTCGGTCTTTAAAGGTACCGGGCTGGAGTTTGATGACGTTCGGCCGTACCAATATGGCGATGATATTCGTGCCATCGACTGGAACGTGACGGCAAAAGGACACGGGACATTTATCAAAACGTTCCGCGAGGAGAAAGAACAAACTGTTTACTTCATAGTTGATGTAAGTGCCTCACAAAACATTGGCTCTGTTCAGCAAACCAAGCTAAACCTTAGCACGGAAATTTGCGGAGTGCTGGCTCTGTCAGCTGTAAAAGAATCAAGCCACGTCGGGTTAATTTGTTTTTCCGATCAGCGGGAATTATATCTGAAACCCGCCAAAGGTTTAACACAGGCCTATCGGATGATTCAGGCCATGACCAACCTGAAACCGCAATCAAAAAAAACCAGCCTGAACAAGGCCATCACTTTTGCGTTAAGCACCATAAACCGCAGAAGCGTCATTATTTTGATATCCGACTTTATTGACGATGACTATGAAGTGAAGCTGAAAGCATTGGCCCGAAAGCACGACCTGGTTTGCATACGCGTTGCCGATGAACGGGAGAAAAAGCTGCCTCCGCTGGGGATTATACCTGTATTCGATGCTGAAACACAAACCCTGCATTGGGTAAACACTTCATTTGGAAAATTTCCGGCAAGACTGAAGGAACTTTATGAACAGCGAAGCAATGCGCTCTCTGTTTTCTGCAGGAAAAACCAGATTAATTTTATAACCGTGCAAACCGGAGAAGATTTTGTTCCACTCCTGCTTCAACTGTTTAAAACGCGCAACCGTACCGTTAAAAAGACATAGTGAACAAATGAAACAATTCATTTTTTGTTTTGGTCTCCTGGCAGGTTTGCACGCATCAGGGCAGGAAATAAAAGTTACTAATGGCTTTATCAGCGATTCGGTTAAGGTAGGCAGGGTTTTACACTTTTATTTAACGGCCCGATATCCTGCCAGCCTGAATATCCTCTTTCCGGATTCTTCATTTGATTACAATCCGTTTGAATTTATTCGCAAAACCTATTTTACCACACGCACCATTAACCAGATGAGTTATGACAGCGCGGTTTACGAGTTGACAACTTTTGAAATTGCACCTCAATTCTCCCTGGCACTTCCTGTTTTTCGTATTAGCGCAACCGACACATCCCGATACTATGCAGTCGCAGACACCATACCTTTTCAGGCTGTACTGCAAAACATCCCACAGGATACAGTTGCATTACAACAACTCCCGCTGAAAACCAACACTATACAACAACAGCTTTCCAAACATTTTAATTATGTGCTTGCGGGCCTGTTGGTAATCGCATTGGGTATTTTCATTTTCATTATTCGGATGCTTTTTGGTAAACGAATCAAAAATTACTTCATAGCACGACGCCTCCGAAAAAATTATACAAAGTTTTCTATTGAGTTTAACAACCTATTAGGACAACTGCGTAAGCAGTTTCAAACAACAACAGCGGAAGCAGCAGCAACTTTATGGAAAAAATATGTTGAATCGCTTACCGGAAAACCGCTAACCCGTTTAACCACCAAAGAAATTCACGAACTGCTGAAAAACGATGGCATTGATGCTGCACTCCGGCAATTAGACCGCAGCATTTACGGATTTGAGCAAACAGCAACCGAACCGCTTGAGCTATTAAAAAAACAGGCCGACCGGTTCTTTCAGGAAAAACTACAACAGTTCTCACATGACTGAGTCGCTTGATTTTCCCTGGTACTCCCTGCATTGGTTTAATCCGGCTGTGCTCCGGTCGTTTACTTTTACGCAACCGCAATGGCTGTATGGTATAATCGCCATCCCGTTGCTGTTCCTGCTTCGCCACTTTTGGCACCGACGTTTCAGTAAGCCATTCAGCCTATCACTTACTGCAACCGAATGGCAAAATGTCTCCGGCAAACATATACTCCGTCTGATTCAACCCCTGTTGCTAACGTTCGTCCTTCTGCTCATCATTGTTGCGCTGGCCCGCCCACAACGTACCAGCGAAAAAACCGAGCAATGGACCGAAGGCATTGATATCATTCTGGCCATCGACATTTCGCGGTCCATGCAGATAGAAGACTTTTCGCCTAACCGGCTCGAAGCGGCCAAGCGGGTGGCTATTGATTTTATTAACGGACGGTTTCAGGACCGCATTGGCATTGTTGTCTTTTCGGGAGATGCTTACTCGCTGGCCCCGCTCACCACCGACTACGACTTACTGAGGGCTTATATCAAAACCATGGACTTCAGCCTTATCGAAGCTACCGGAACAGCCATAGGCAGTGCATTGGCCGTGATGATAAACCGTATGAAAGAATCTCCATCACGCTCAAAAATATGTATTCTTCTAAGTGATGGCGACAGCAACGCCGGCAACATTGACCCGCTGACCGCAGCCGAACTGGCCGCCTCGCAGGCCATTAAAGTTTATACCATCATCATCGGGAAAGAAGGACGTGTTCCTTTCGGCAAGGATTTCTTCGGACGAACCCAGTACCTGGAAAATACCGTTGACGAGTCAACCATGCGTGAAATTGCCAATATTACCGGAGGGCGGTTTTACCGCGCTACCGATAGCCGGGCATTGGAACAGGTTTTTGATGAGATTGACCGGCTGGAGAAAAGTGAAATAAAAGAAAGCCGGTACCTGAATACAGCCGATTATTACTTCATCTATCTGCGCTGGGCTCTGCTAATCTATCTGTTATGGCTGTTCAGCAAATCCACTTTTCTGAATAACCTGTTGCAGGACTAACTTTTAGGATATACGGAGGAAAAATCGAGTGCAGTATGATGTAAATAGTTTCGCCAATCCTCCAACTGGAGGGCCTTCATTACGCGTGGAAATTTATTCTGCCCACCTATTTTTCCTTTGGCTTTCATGTAGTCGTAGAAGACATGAACCGGCAATATTTCAACAAAAACTTCTTTTAGCGCAGCGCTGCGCTCAACAGCATAGTCATCGTTCAGCTCTTTGAGCCGTGCATCAAGCCTTTCACGAAAGATTTTTGCATCAACGGGTTTCTCTGATCCTACATACCAGTGATGGGCAAATAACGAACCGTGCGGCACACCGGCCACCGTAAACTCAGGAACAGCCACATTCAGATCAGCTGAAACCAGCTCGATGGCTTTATTCATATTTTCAACCGACAAGTGTTCGCCACACAAACTGAGGAAGTGTTTTGTGCGCCCGGTGATAACAATTTCAGATTCTTCCAAAGAAGTAAATTTGATCACATCGCCAATCAAATAGCGCCAGGCACCCGCACAGGTTGACAGCAACAGGGCATACTCCTTACCCTCCTCCACTTCATCAATGAGCAGCGTCTTCGCGTCGGGTTTTATTTCACCCTGACTGTCAAAGTTTTCTTCAACAAAAGGAACAAACTCATAAAAAATACCATTGTTGAGCACCAGGCGCATGGACTTTCGGTTTGGGTAGGCCTGAAATGCAATGAAGCCTTCGGATGCCAGGTAGGTTTCGATGTAGTGGATTGGCCTGCCCAGCAGTTTTTCAAAACCTTTACGGTACGGATCGAACGAAACGCCCCCATGCACATACACCCGCAGGTTAGGCCACACCTGGTGAATGTTATCAACTTTGTAGTACTCAATAATTTTTTCAAGCAAAATCTGCAGCCAGGCTGGCACACCAACAATAATTCCTATGTTCCAGTCAGCGGCTTTCCTGGTAATTTCTTCCAGCTTGGTATCCCAGTTTCGCGTCTTGGCAATTTTTTTTCCGGGCTTGTAAAAGTGTTGAAACCAGAACGGAAGTTTAGCAGCCTGAATGCCGCTTAAGTCGCCTTCAAAGTAATTGCCGCGTTTATGCAGGTGGGTGCTGCCGCCAAGCATTAAAATGCCACAAGTAAAAAAGTCGGCCGGCAGATCGTATTTGGATAAAGTCAGTATTTGGCGCACACTGGTTTTTTGAATCGCACGGGTCATGTCCTTGGTGACGGGAATATGTTTGGACGAGGCCTCGGATGTTCCCGAACTCAACGCAAAATATTTTACCCGGCCGGGCCAGCAAATATTTTTATGTCCGGCCAGCGACAACTTCCACCATTCATTAAAGATTTTATTATAGGTGTGAATAGGGACATTTTCGCGATAGTGATAATAAAATTCCCTCGGCCCCTTGCGAAAAGCACTGAGAATGTCGTTGAAGTTGTAATGTTTGCCAAACTCCGTCTGGCTGGCTGCCATCAGCAGTTCCTTAAGTTCTTTTTTTTGTAAATCAAAAGGCGAGGTGTACTCCTGCTCCATCATCTCGCGCAGGCGTATTCCTTTTTTCAGGAGGTTTCCGAGTATGGCCATAATGTTAGGCTGCGGGGTAGTATTTTTGCGGCTGCCAAAAATAAACAATGAATATCAAAAACAGGATTGAGCAAATAAAAGCTTCCCTGCCTGCACATGTCGAGCTGATTGCCGTAAGTAAAACCCAGCCCGTTGAGCGCATTCGCGAAGCCATGGAGGCCGGACAACTTGCCTTTGGGGAAAACAAAGTGCAGGAAATGTTACCCAAACAAGAGGTATTGCCGCAAGCTCAATGGCACATGATCGGCCACCTCCAGACCAACAAAGTAAAATACATTGTACCGTTTATTCACCTCATTCACTCGGTTGACAGCATGAAGCTTTTAGCTGAAATCAACAAACGCGCTGCCCGCATAAACCGTGTGGTACCCTGCCTGTTGCAGGTTCATATTGCTCAGGAAGAAACCAAGTTTGGTTTCTCGCCTGATGAACTGAGAAACATATTGAACGGAACCGAAATACATGCACTTCAGCATGTGCAAATACGCGGCCTGATGGGCATGGCCACATTTACACCGGATCAGGATCAGATTCGCAAAGAATTCAAATCCCTGCGCAAGTTATTCGATATACTTAAGGAATCGTCCCTTCCAAAACAGGTAAGCATGAACATTCTGTCAATGGGTATGAGCCACGATTACCGCATAGCCATTGAAGAAGGCAGCACGATGATTCGCATTGGAACAGCTATTTTTGGCGAGCGAACCGCATGAAAACTTCATTACTTTTCCGCATCGCAGCAATGCTGGGGGCACTGGCGGTGGCGCTGGGTGCCTTTGGTGCCCATGCCCTGAAAGAACTACTTATTCAAAATCAACGTGAGGATACTTTTGAACTTGCCGTGCGATACCACTTCTACCACGTGTTTGCTCTTGCCCTCACAGCGGTGCTTACCCTGTATTATCAATCAAATAGGCTTTACCTGGCTGCGTGGCTGTTTCTTGCCGGTATCTTCCTTTTCAGCGGAAGCTTATACGTTTTGAGTCTGTTTAACATCAGGCAGGTTGCCTTGATCACGCCCGTTGGCGGAATAAGTTTTATTGCCGGCTGGCTTGTTTTGTTCAGCGCATTTACAAAAAAAGCTGCCCTGAAAAAGAGCAGCTTGCAGTAAATCAGTTACATCCTTAGCTATTGCGGATTTTTGGGAAGCACGTTGGTAGTAAACGTGATTACCGGATCATTAATGGCATTTGATATTATGGGTAGTGACTTCGTTTGAATACCCATTTTGCCCGCGCTGTTAAATCCTACCCGGATTTCACCCTTACCTCCGGGCATAATAGGCTCTTTGGGCCATTTGGGCTGGGTACAGCCACAAGTTATGCGAACATCCTGAATGATAAGGGGCTCATTGCCGGTATTGGTAAATTCAAAAACATGTTCAACCACATCCCCCTGTCGTATGTCGCCAAAATCGTGGGAGGTTTGTTTGAGCGTAAGCACTGGTCCGGAGGCCGGACGAGCTGATTGCTGCTGGGCAAAAACCCACATCAGCGAACTGAAAAGCAAACCGAAAAGCAATATTGACCGTTTCATGACCTTAAAATATGTTCAAAGGTAAAAGATTAACATCAATTCTATTGAAATTATTGTGCCAAAGTACTTTTGCACAGCTTTAATTTAAAAAATCAAACACGGTAACCGGTGGAAAAGCATGTCGTTGAAACATTTGGAAACCGCCTCCGGGTGAGGGCAAGTGGGCTATACTGGCAGGATGGACGCCTGTTGCTGGTCAATCATACCGGCCTGGGGCGTCCTTCGTTTTGGGCTCCGCCAGGAGGAGAGATCATCTTCGGACAAACAGCCGGGCACACTGTTGAGCGTGAATTTCTGGAAGAAACTCACCTGACCGTAAAATGCCACCGGTATTTGTTTGCCGGTGAGTTTATCAATTCACCGCTTCATGCGATTGAATTATTTTTCGAAGTGCGGCATCGGGCAGGTAACCTTCGAACGGGTAACGACCCTGAAACGGAAAGCCGGGTGATAAAAGAAGTGCGCTTATTTACCTGGCCTGAAATACTGGCCCTGCCGGAATCGGAAAAGCACGGGTTGTTTCGATACGTTACTTCTGCCGATGACCTGAAAAATCTAACCGGATTTTACCGTTTTTAATCCTTTCAAACAGGTTTTACCTTGTTTAATACCTGCCAAAATCCCTATACTTGTAGCCTTAAACCTGAACCCGATGAACCTGACGAAAATTGTGGCCTTCGTACTTTTTCTCGTGGCACTGGCCATGGGGTACTACCTCTACAAAAGCATAGCCGAAACAATCGAATTTACCGAAAACATTAAGGTAACCGAAAAGCAAATCACCGATAAACTGGCTGTAATCCGCGAAGCTGAAAAGGTTTTTCTTGAACAATACGGACGTTATACCAGTAACTGGGATTCGCTCATCAATTTTATTGAAAACGGTCGCGTACCCATTCTTCAGCGTAGAGAAGAAATTAAACCTGCCGGCTACGGCGTTGACTGTGTAAAAGTATTTATCGATACCCTGGGCTTCATGTCGGCCAAGGATAAAATTTTTAAGAAAACATACTCAGTTAATGCGGCCGGTAACGGTGAATTTGTGAAATTCTATGTTCAACCCGGCGAACTGGTGGTAAAAGGCAAGAAGGCTTACGCATTTAAGCGCGATGGAAGTGATCGCGTTGAAGATATTCCTTTCCTGGACAAAGGGACGGTTAGCAGCTTAGCAAAAGTTAATCCGGGCGACCGCATTACGCAGGGTCAGAACCTCATTACATTTTGGGATTACCAGATCAATCCGAATGTGGACATTAAAAATCTGCATATCGTGCCTGGCTCCGGAAAAACTTTCGACATCTATACCGGCAAAATTGACCGGAACGGGCTAAAAGTGTGGGTAATTGAAGTGAAAGACCCTGCGCCTATCAACCCCGACCGGAAAGAAACCAACGAAGCCAAGAACCGGAAGCCTCTTCGCTTTGGTTCGCGAACCGATGTAACCACAAGCGGTAACTGGGAATAATGTGCAATTGACCGCCACGCCATACCGGCTGCTGAAAAAAATACGTGACGAGCAATTTGAGGAAGACCATATTGCCGAATATCACCTTGCCCTGCTAACCGGCCCGCACGACCTGCAGGTGCTGGTTTATAATCCGGTAACGCGCAGGGCCCTTTGGATGGAAGATTATGTCTTTCCATCCTCAACCAGCGATGATGACTGGCTGAGTGCTCTGCAGGAAGTATTCGATCAGCATCCTTTTTTAACCGCCGGATTTTGGAAGAAAATCATCGCAGGTGTAAAAACTCCCTCTTTTGTTCAAACACCTGCTGCTTTATTCGATGACGCACAGGCAAGTCAATATCTTCAATATAATGCCAGTGTGCGACCGGGTGAAGACATCCTGTATTTTTCACAAGACGGACATGGCCTGGTAACCTCATTTGCATTTCCTGCTGCGATCAAGAACTGGTTACTTTCCGTCTATGCATCAAACCACCCGGTTTTTACGCATCAGTCGTGCTCGCTGATGGAAGGCGTGCTGCACGAAGCCCGACAGCAACATGATAATCCGTTGTACATTTATGTGGACCGATTCCGGTTGCATATTTTATCGGCACAACCGGAAGGTTTGCGTTACTATAACCAGTTTTTCATCAACAATTTTTCCGATTATATCCGTTACATCATGCTGGTTATGCATACGTTAGGTATGAATCAGCAAACCGGGAAAGTCATTTTGTGGGGATACGTAGGCAAAAACTCACCGCATTATCAGGAATTTTACAAATACATTCAATCCATTACGTACGGAGGCCGGCCCGGTTTTCTTCATTTCAGCTACCTGTTTGATGAAATTCAGGAACATCAGTATTTTGATGTATGGAATATGGCCAGGCTAACGTTGCCCTCCTAATGTAACTTGCATGAAACGTGTTGCTTTGTTTCCGGGTACATTCGATCCATTTACCAAAGGTCACGAAGACATTGTGCTGCGCGGACTGAAATTATTCGATGAAATCATCATCGCCATAGGCTACAATAGTGGTAAAAGCATCCGGTATTTTGATATTGATTTGATGGTGGACCGGATAAAAAGCACGTTTAAGGACTATCCGGCCATAAAAGTTACTACCTACGCCGAACTGACAGCCGCCTTCGCCAGAAAGCATCAGGCACGCTACCTCCTGCGCGGATTGCGCAACACTACCGATTTTGAGTACGAAAACAGCATCTCACAGATTAACCGCAAACTGAATGATGAACTCGAATCGGTATTCTTGATTACCAGCCCCCAGTTTGCCTGGATCAGTTCATCGATTATACGGGAAGTGCATCGGTATGGTGGCGATGTATCCGCATTTTTACCTTACCAGCTCTAACGGGCTACTTCAATCATCTCGTAATATCGCTCGAATACATAACTGATGGACTTGTAGGAATGCTCTAACGCATGATAAACCTCTTTGGGGTTCATCCAACGAATCTCCTCAATATCCTCTTCGTTACTGGGGCGCATCTTTGAATCGTCTATCAAATCCATCACGTACCACCGCGTTTTCTTAAGCATGGGTTTGCGGTTCATGGTGTACGTGTGCCACGTGGTACAGATTTTAGCGCCTGGCTTTACCAAAATGTTACACTCCTCCTCTACTTCGCGCACAGCTGTTTCGCGGTATTTTTCGCCTTTTTCTTTTTTCCCTTTAGGCAGGTCCCATTTTTTAAGCCGGTAAATCATCAGAAATTTATCCTTCTTACGAACCAGGCCGCCTGCCGCCTTTACCAGACTGAACTTACTCAGCAGGTAGGCCTTTATGCGTTCATAATCAACTACAGTGAGATGAAGGGACATTAATCCGAAAGGAACCTTCGAATTCAGAATGGCAAGAATTTCATCCAGATGCTTTTCTTCCACTTGTTGAATCCATACATGGTGAATCAAACGCGCCTGCGTTATCGGTTCCGTTCGGGCATCGATCACATGATGGTATCTTCCGGACTGCGGTGTTTCGTCAACCTTATAAATGCGTACGGGTATGTCGTTGACGAACAAATTCATAAATACAGATTACAGAACTGCATAATTGCAAAACAAAAAAATATTCGTTTGTATGCAATAGCGCATGTAAGTTTTTATGTTTTCTGTCACGGTTATTGATTTATAACTGGCTTTATCAGAACTTACCACAATTTATAATATGTCATTTGTTCGGATACACCAGCCAGCCGCTCGGGAAGTAGCAAACCTGCTGCTGAATATCGGGGCCATAAAAATTAGTCCCGAAAAGCCTTTTACATGGGCTTCCGGTTGGAAGTCGCCCATCTATTGTGATAATCGGGTTTCACTGTCCTTTCCCGATGTGAGGACGTCAATTAAAAACTATTTGATTGAAGCACTGAATCAAAATTTTCCCGGTACGGAAGTCATAGCCGGGGTGGCTACAGCCGGTATACCTCAGGCTACCCTGCTTGCCGATGCATTGCAAAAACCTTTGGTGTATGTGCGTTCGGCACCTAAAGACCACGGACTGGAAAATCTGATTGAAGGGAAACTCACTAAAGGGCAGCGTGTGGTGGTGGTGGAAGACCTGGTCTCAACCGGAGGGAGTTCGCTGAAAGCCGTATCCGCGTTGCGTTCGGCCGGAGCCGAAGTACTGGGAATGTTGTCGGTATTTACGTATGGATTTGATTTAGCCGAACAACAGTTTACCGAAAAAAAAGTGAACCTGATAAGCCTCAGCGATTATCATCAATTGCTTGAAGTAGCCCGGAATAATAATTCCATAACAGCCGAAACCCTTACCCTGCTCAAAGCATGGCGATACGACCCGGCTTCCTGGCGTCCTTTGTTTGATTAAATTGACTTAATCCACTATCTTCAGCTACCCGAGTCCTGCACATATTTCTTCGTATGAGGCCACTTTTGGTATTCCTGGCAGGTGGTATAGTTTGGATAACTCCTGATTTCCTTCTGCCTGTCCGTACCAAATGGACAGGTGCCTTTGAAGGAGAGATAATTAATCCGCTGAACGTTTTGGTAATTACCGAGCAGCGCGACAGCGCGGTACAGGGTAAGGTCTTTATCAATCTTTATGAACATTATCCTTTTCACGGCATAACTAAAGCCAATCGCATCAAGGGTGTGATTATACTCCCGCCCGACAGAGAAGAAAGTATGATTTTGATTGGTAAACTGTTAAAGGACTCACTGCATATTACATTAACCACCTCGTCCGACTCTAATCTTTACGCAAAAAGCCGCCTGAAAAAAGTTTCCGCCAGCGCTAACTATGACGTTCAGAAAACATTCGGTAAACCCAGGCAACAATTCGATGAACGGTTAATTGGTAAATGGTGCCCGCTGTATGACATATCGGCTGATGGCCAGCGTAAAAATGACAATTTGGGAATATGCAAAGAGTATATGGGTAGCGGCTCCTTTCTATTCAGTTCGGGCACGATGGAAGCGATTTACAACAAATACCCTGAGGCCCGTGCAACAAGTTGGTCGAAAAATACCTGGTTCACCGTTAACAACCGGCTTATTGAGACTACGCAAATCATTGTTTCTGAAAAAGCAAAGGAAACGGCCTTGAAATTCGGGTTCCCCATACCGGATGAGCGTCCTAAGGAATTAATTTATGAATACGAAATAAAAGGTGATACCTTAATTACGACCACCGCAAAAAGGAAATCGTTTTATATTCGAAAAGGAAGCTAGCGCGAGGCCTTAGTAAATCCTGCTTTTACAAACATGCTCGCCCATAGGATTACGGAAGGAAGAATTACGAATGAATGTCAATTTTTAAATAAAAAAATCCGCTAACCGAAACAGGTAGCGGATTGTTCAAAGTAGCCCGTAGGGGAATCGAACCCCTGTTACCAGAATGAAAATCTGATGTCCTAACCCCTAGACGAACGGGCCTTAAAAAAGTGTCGCAAAGATAAGTGGGCAACTTTTTTTTGCAAACTTCACGCACTAAAAAAGTAAGCTTCTGTTCATATTTTCACATTTTTACACCGTTTTATGCCGGAAAATTTTTCGCATCAGGTATTCTTTCAACACCTTGCCCAAACCTCACCCTCACCCTACCTGATTGAAGTTGAGCGGGCTCAAGGTATTTACCTTTACTCGCCCGATGGAAAACGTTATATGGACCTGATTTCGGGCATTGCCGTAAGCAACCTCGGCCACGGGCACCCGCGCATCATCGAAGCGATTAAAAACCAGGCAGACAAGCACCTGCACGTAATGGCGTACGGTGAGTTCATTCAGGATGCGCCAAATCGACTGGCCGAGAAGCTGGTCAGTATGCTGCCTCCATCGCTTAACTGTTGTTACTTCGTCAACTCCGGTACCGAAGCCAACGAAGGAGCACTCAAGCTGGCCAAGCGCTTCACCGGTCGCACCGAAATTGTTTCTTTCCATAAATCCTATCACGGCAGCACCCATGGCTCACTTAGTGTTTCGGGCAATGAACGAAAAAAGTATGCGTTCCGGCCGCTGCTGCCAGATGTGCGGTTTATCCGGTTTAACGAAACAGCCGACCTGGAACAAATTACGGAACGCACCGCATGTGTAATAATGGAAACCATTCAGGGTGATGCCGGCGTCCGCATCCCCTCAACCGAATTCATGCACGCCCTGCGAAAGCGATGTGATGAAACCGGAGCCCTTTTAATACTGGATGAAATACAATGCGGCATGGGCCGAACGGGCAAGTTGTTTGCTTTCGAACACTTCGGTATTATACCCGATATACTTACCATCGGCAAAGCTTTTGGAGGAGGTTTGCCCATCGGTGCATTTGTTGCGGATAAAAAGATTATGCAAACGCTTACTTTCGATCCGCCTCTGGGGCACATCACCACATTTGGAGGTAATCCAGTATGTTGTGCATCGGCACTTGCGGTGCTTGAGGTATTGGAAGAAGAAAAGGTGGTTGCCGGTGTGGAAAGAAAAGGAAAGCTGTTTGAGGAGTTACTGCAACACAGCGACATCCGCGAACTAAGGCGCATCGGATTGATGTTTGCCGTTGATTTTGATTCGGCTGAACGGGTAAACCGTATAGTACAACGAGCAAAGGACAAAGGAGTAATCTGCTACTGGTTTCTTTCGCATCCGTACAGTTTTCGTATTGCACCTCCGCTGATCATCAATGATGATGAAATCCGGGAAGCCTGCAAACGCATCCACGAAGCAATTCAGGAAACTTCCTGATGCACTCAACCCAGTTTTTCAACTACAAAATTGTGATTGGTAAAAATGCAGATATCGGCTGCAATCTGCAGGCTTTCGCGCACCATTTCTTCAGCTGTTAAATGTGCTGCATGCTTTTTTAAAGCCAGCGCAGCCGATTGCGCATACATGGCCCCTGACCCAATTGCTGCCACTTCGTTGTCGGGTTCCAGCACATCTCCGTTACCGGAAATAACAAGCAGTTCATCTTTGGCAATCACAATCAGCATGGACTCCAGCCTGCGCAGGTAGCGGTCCATGCGCCAGTCTTTTGCCAATTCAATGGCCGCACGTTTCACATTTCCTCCGTAGCTGTTCAGCTTTTCTTCAAACCGTTCCAACAGCGTAAACGCATCGGCAGTGGAGCCCGCAAAACCGGCAATTACTTTTCCTTCAAACAGCTTTCTTATTTTTTTCACATTTCGTTTCACCACATAATTGTTCATGGTGGCCTGGCCATCAGCACCAATAGCCAACTGCCCGTTGTGCTTTACGGCTATAACCGTAGTGGAGTGAATTTTTTTCATGATTCCTGGGCTAAGAAACGCGTGCCTTCGTAAATCTCAGTAATGGGTATGATGACCTGAAGTGAGGGAATGTTGAGCTGATCGCGCACAGTTTTGTATTCCTCTAATTCCCAATGACGGGAAGTATTTAACCGATAAACTTCAATGTGCACGGATTCGGAATCGACCAGAATATATTCTTTCAACGATGGGATGTCGCGATATAACTGAAACTTCTCACCGCGATCGTAATTTTTGGCAGATGGAGAAAGAATTTCAATGATAACCACAGGATTCAGCGCATTATCCTCGTCCATGGTTTTCATTTCACCGCAATACACGGCTATGTCCGGATAGGTAAACAAGGTGTTTTCCGGAATGTGAAGCCGCATATCCGGACCAAAAGGGCGGCAAGGCTTACCTTTTAATCGGGTAAATAACGCACCAAAAAAATTAGAAAACAGGATGTTGTGCGTTCTTCCCGCTCCAGACATAGCAAAAATCTCTCCGCGATAATATTCGTGCTTTTCGGTGGACTGTCGCTCAAAAGCAAGGTATTCGGCTATGCTTGCCTTCAGATTTTTATATTCCGCTATGGGCTCCCGTACTTCCCACATGGTTGATTAAATCAGAATCCGAACCGGATCTTCCAACAGGCCTTTCAGCGTTTTGAGGAATGCAGCTCCTACGGCGCCATCTACTGCGCGATGATCGCATGACAGCGTTACTTTCATCACATTACCCGGAACAAGCTGACCGTTTTTTACAACGGCTGTTTCTTTAATACCGCCAACCGCCAGGATGCAGGCATCGGGCGGGTTAATGATGGCGGTAAACTCCTCAATGCCAAACATACCAAGGTTGGAAATGGTAAACGTGCTGCCTTCCCAATCGGTCGGCTGCAGTTTTTTATCATGTGCTTTTTGTGCCAGCTCCTTTACTTCGGCTGCAATGTGCGACAGCGATTTACTGTCGGCAAAGCGAACCACAGGTACCACCAGTCCGTCTTTCACCGCAACAGCCACGCCGATGTGAATGTGGTGGTTCTTTCTGATTTTATCGCCCAGCCACGACACATTAACATCGGGGTGTTGGCGCAGCGCAGCAGCTACCGCTTTAATCACCATGTCGTTGAAGGAAATCTTCACCGGACTGACTTCGTTGATGCTCTTACGCGCTTCAATGGCCTTGTCCATATTGATTTCCATGGTCAGGTAGAAGTGCGGAGCGGTGAACATGCTTTCCGACAACCTGCGTGCGATGGTTTTCCGCATCTGCGATACAGGTATCTCTTCAAAGCTCTCCTTCCCTACTACCTGCGGTACAACAAATGCCGGTGTAGTGGCCTTAGCCGGTGCTTCCGCTTCGGGCTTGTAATTTTCTACATCGCGTTTCGTGATGCGTCCGTGGTCGCCTGTACCTTTTATTTTTCTTAAATCATAACCCAACTCGCGGGCCATTTTTCGCGCCAGCGGTGAAGCTTTTATACGTCCGTCTTTTTCGTCTTCGTGTTTACTTGCGGTAACCGGCTTCGGCTCAGTTGTCGTTTTAGTCTCTTGTTTTTCTGCAGCCGTTGTAACCGGTCCGCCTGCCTTAGCCTGATGGGCTTTAAGCAACGTTTGCCAGTCGGCATTGGGCTCGCCAATGATAGCCAACACCCCGTTTACCGGAACCGACTTTCCGGCTTCGGCTCCAATGTAAAGTAATGTACCGGAGTTGTAGGATTCGTATTCCATGGTGGCCTTATCGGTCTCGATTTCAGCCAGCAACTCACCTGATTTTACCGGATCACCTACTTTTTTATGCCATGCAGCTATCACACCTTCGGTCATCGTATCGCTCATCTTGGGCATAAGCACGATTTCTGCTTTTATACCCGATGTATCAGCAATCGCAGGCTTGACCGGCTCTTCTTTCTTAACGGATTCAGCCTGACTTCCTCCCTTTTCTCCCGACTGCTTTGCGCTTTGCAGAAGTGCCTGATAGTCCTCACCTTTTTTGCCGATTATGGCCAGCACATCATCAACTTTTACGGTCTCGCCTTCTTTTGCGCCCAGGTACAGGATGGTGCCTTCGTTATACGACTCATAATCCATCGTAGCTTTATCAGTTTCGATTTCAGCCATGAGTTCACCGGCTTTTACCTGGTCGCCCACTTTCTTATGCCATTTGGCAATGACGCCTTCGGTCATGGTATCGCTCATCTTGGGCATGCGGATAATTTCTGCCATGGTCTTCGGATATTGAATATCAGTAAGTTAAAAGTTCAGCTCGTTTTTATGCGTTTCAAAAATAGGGCTAAATCAAACACCATCAAACCAAAAAGAAATGCTAAAAGTTAATGGTGCCGATAAGGAGTTCGATGGTTGATCGCGCTGAAGGCATAATACCGTACGAGTATCTTACACCGATGTCAATTTGCGGCAGGAACCGAAGAATATTGATGTCGAGTTTTGCTTCAACACCGGTCGAAAGGTAGGTTGTCGAACTGAAACGGGTTGGCGAAAAACGACTTGACCCGTAGGCATAATCAACAAAACCGTTTACCCGAAGTCGCTGAATGTTTAGCAAGGGGCCTGCGGCAATATCCGGATACCAAACCGGCAGGGTGTAATTGACCGACATGGTATAAAATTTCTGATCGCGAAACACACTGAGTCCGCGAGGAACCGGCACCTGATTGGGAAAGATGTATGCGTTATTATCAGCAACAGGCTGTGAAGGTGATGTGCGCCTGAGCAACTCGATTTTGGTTTGCTGGTAACCCCAATAACCCCAGAGCGAATGATGCCTGCCAAATCCGGGAAAGTATAACAATGTATAAAACGAAAACTGATTTCCCGTATAATCAGATTGTTTAAATGGCGTTCCATACCCGTGCATATAGAAAGCCTGGCCCCATTTGCTGTTGATATCTCTCCTGCTGCGCCTGAGCAGCCGGTAGGCCGACATGGAAAAATGATTGTATAGTAATGTCCCGTTACCAGGCTGAGTGCGCAACCAGTAAACCGGTATTTCAGGTGTGATGATACGACCACTGCCGGTTATCGAGTT
>JANWWN010000070.1 GCA_025055435.1 Cyclobacteriaceae bacterium
TCGTTTTTGTG
This sequence comes from Cyclobacteriaceae bacterium, assembly GCA_025055435.1. Taxonomy (GTDB): domain Bacteria; phylum Bacteroidota; class Bacteroidia; order Cytophagales; family Cyclobacteriaceae; genus UBA2336. The sequence goes on from JANWWN010000070.1 coordinate 12, forward strand.
CGCGATGAAATTGTAAAGCCCAATATCGGCCATCGCTACGAAACCTACCTGCCGTATCTGCTCACGCTTTTCTTCTTTATTCTGTTCGGTAACCTGTTGGGCTTGCTTCCCGGTGCCGGAAACCTCACCGGTAATATTGCGGTAACCATGACGTTGGCAGTATTTACCTTTCTTATCACCAACTTCAGCGGTAACAAGTCGTATTGGGGGCATATCTTCTGGACACCTGGTGTGCCGCTTCCGTTGCGTATTGTAATACTTCCGGTGGAACTCGTGGGGTTGTTCACCAAGCCTTTCTCGCTCATGATACGTTTGTTCGTTGCCATCACAGCCGGACATATCGTGTTGCTTAGCTTAATTAGTTTGGCATTTATTTTCCAGAGCATTGCTGTGGGTTTGGTGTCGAGTTTAATTGTATTATTCATCAATCTTATTGAGTTGCTGGTGGCCGGTATTCAGGCCTATGTATTTACATTATTTACCTCGTTGTACATAGGTATGGCCGTAGCCGACCACGATCATCATTAAGATGAGAAAGATATCCCGTTCCGAAAGGCGCGGGGCTTTGTTTAACTTAACTTTATATACACATGTTAACAGCACTTTTATTGGACATCAGCTATGCAATTATGGGCGCTGGCATTGGTGCCGGCCTGGCGGCAATTGGCGCAGGCATTGGCATCGGCCGTATTGGCGGCTCGGCCATGGAAGGCATGGCTCGTCAGCCTGAAGCATCCGGAAAAATTCAGGGTGCCATGCTGATCATCGCTGCGCTTATTGAAGTGGCTGCGCTGTTTGCGCTGGTTATTTGTTTGCTGATTTCCTTCAAAGGCTAACGCCCGAAAGAACCTGCATCGGCATTGGGCCGGCAGGTTCTTTCATTTACCTTGATGAAAAGCTTAAAAAACTTTTGATATATGGATTTACTCACACCGGGAACCGGGCTGATTATCTGGCAGGCCTTCGTATTTCTGCTGCTGGTAGTGCTATTGGCCAAATTTGCCTGGAAGCCTATCCTTCAGGCACTGAAAGAAAGAGAAACATCCATTCAGCAGGCACTTGATGCGGCTGAGCAGGCCCGTGCCGAAATGGCACGCCTGCAGGCGGATAATGAAAAACTTTTAAAGGCTGCGCGGGATGAGCGCGATAAGATGCTGAAAGAAGCCCGCGAAACGGCTAACAGGCTGATAGATGAAGCCCGTGCCGAAGCGCGAAAGTCGGCCGATAAAATCATTGACGATGCCCGACAGGCTATTCAGTTAGAAAAGCAGGCCGCCCTACGCGAAGTGAAAGTGCAGGTGGCCCAGTTTGCGCTGCAGATTGCCGGTAAGTTGCTCAGGAAAAATCTGGAAAGCGACAAGGCACAGAAAGAATTGGTTGAAAGCTATCTGAAAGATATTTCCGTGAACTGAATATGGCCGATTCACGCGTTGCTTATCGGTATGTAAAATCGCTGCTGCAACTGGCTGTTGAGCAGGGTGCGCTGGAACAAGTGCATACCGACATGGTACTGTTTAACCGGATATGCCAGCAAAACCGCGCATTCACGTTGATGCTCCGTAATCCGGTTATTCGCCATGACAAAAAGAAAGATGTGCTGATGGCGCTCTTTAAAGGTAAAGTACACTCGCTTACATTGGCCATATTCGATATCATTACCCGCAAAAATCGTGAGCCGCTGCTGCCCGAAATTGCCCGGCAGTTTCATCAGGCCTACAACGAATACAAAGGTATCGTATCCGCCACACTGGAGACCGCTGTGGAACCTGACAGTAAACTAATGGCGGAATTTGAAAAACTGATAAAGCAAATCAGCAGGAAAAATCAGGTCGAGTTACACACAAAGGTTGAACCGGAAATGATGGGTGGATTTGTACTGACCGTAAACGATAAACAGATCGATGCTTCTGTTCGTAACCGCCTGAAAGCACTTGAACGTGAATTGACACAGAATCCATATATCAAAACCTATTAACGAACAACGAAATCAATAACGAACAACGATTATGGCAGATATCAGACCCGAAGAAGTATCAGCAATATTACGCGAACAACTGGCCCAGGCCCGTACCGATGCCGAACTGGAAGAAGTAGGCACCGTGTTATCCGTTGGTGATGGTGTAGCCCGTATTTATGGCTTAACGCAGGCCCAGGCCGGTGAACTTCTTGAATTTGAAAACGGCCTCCGCGCCATGGTGCTGAACCTGGAAGAAGACAACGTAGGTGCCGTGTTGTTTGGTGACTCTAAGGGAGTACACGAAGGCGACACCGTAAAACGCACCGGAAAAATTGCTTCGGTAATGGTAGGCGAGGGTATGCTGGGTCGTGTGGTAAACACCCTGGGAGAACCGGTGGATGGTAAAGGCCCCATTACAGGCGAGCTGTATGAAATGCCGCTGGAACGTAAAGCCCCCGGTGTAATTTATCGTCAGCCGGTAAACGAACCATTGCAAACCGGTATCAAGGCTATTGACTCGATGATTCCCATCGGTCGTGGACAGCGCGAGTTAATAATAGGTGACCGCCAGACGGGTAAAACCGCTGTTGCTGTGGATACCATCATCAACCAGCGTGAGTTTTATGAAAAAGGTCAGCCGGTATATTGCATTTATGTAGCTATTGGCCAGAAGGGCTCAACGGTAGCGCAGGTAGCCTCGGCCCTTGAGAAAGCAGGTGCGTTGCCTTATACCATTATCGTTTCGGCTACGGCCTCCGATCCGGCTCCCATGCAGTTCTTTGCTCCGTTTACCGGTGCAGCCATTGGAGAATACTTCCGCGATACCGGCCGCCCGGCATTGGTAATTTATGATGACCTCTCGAAACAGGCTGTTGCCTATCGCGAAGTGTCGTTGTTGTTGCGCAGACCTCCGGGCCGTGAAGCCTATCCCGGTGACATCTTCTATCTACACAGTCGCCTGTTGGAGCGTGCCGCAAAAATTATTAATGATGACAGCGTTGCACGTAACATGAACGATTTGCCGCCATCCCTGAAAGGCAAAGTGAAAGGCGGAGGTTCGCTGACGGCGCTCCCCATCATTGAAACCCAGGCCGGTGACGTGTCGGCTTACATCCCGACCAACGTAATTTCCATTACCGATGGCCAGATATTCCTCGAAACCAACTTGTTTAACGCCGGTATTCGTCCGGCCATTAACGTAGGTATTTCCGTATCGCGTGTAGGTGGTGCGGCTCAGATTAAATCCATGAAAAAAGTAGCCGGTACCCTGAAACTGGATCAGGCCCAGTTTCGCGAACTGGAAGCGTTTGCCAAGTTTGGTTCCGACCTGGATGCAGCTACCCGCCTCACCATCGAGCGCGGTCGCAGAAACACTGAGGTGCTGAAACAGGATCAATATGCACCTGTACCGGTGGAAGAACAGGTGGCCATCATTGCTGCTTCTACCCGCGGCTATCTGGATAAGGTGCCGGTTCCGAAAGTTCGAGAATTTGAAAAAGAGTTTTTAGAACGCATGCGCACCAGCCACCGCGATGTGTTGAATAACCTGCGGGCAGGTAAACTGGAAGACAGCGATCTGGAGGTGATTAAAAACGTGGCACTTGAAATTGCCTCGCGTTTTGCAGCCTGATGAATCAAATAAACTGAAGCAATGCCCAGTTTAAAAGAAGTAAAAATGCGCATCAACTCGGTGATCTCCACCCAGCAGATCACCAAGGCGATGAAAATGGTTGCGGCTGCCAAGTTGCGTAAGTCGCAGGATCGGATTATCCAGATGCGTCCATTTGCGCAGAAGATGGCAGCCATTTTACAAAATCTTTCCGCAGCCGGCCAACAGGATACCTCCGCTTCCTGGTACAGCATGCAACGCGAGGTTAACAAAGTGTTGTTAGTAGTAGTAACCTCTGATCGCGGGCTGTGCGGTTCGTTTAACTCAAACATTTTCAAAGCCACACTGCGCGTTATCGAGGAACAGTACGCATCCCTTCATAAAAAGGGTAACCTTACTATTCTTCCTGTCGGCAAAAAGGCTCTGGACTATTTCAGCAAAAGAAAATATCCGGTTGTCGCGGATTATGCCCTTTTGTTTTCGAAGCTGAATTTTGACGAAGCTTCGCGTGCAGCAGACTACCTGATGGAAAATTTCCGAAACGGAACGTACGATCGGATTGACATCATTTACAATGAATTTAAAAACGTTGCTACGCAGATAATCCGCACCGAGCAGTATCTTCCGGTTGTACCGAAGATCTCGCAATCCAAGATGCAGGTTGATTATATCTATCAGCCTGATAGTGCCGCCGTTTTGGAAGGGATCATTCCCAAATCATTACGGGTGCAGCTGTTTAAAGCTTTGCTCGATTCAAATGCGGCCGAAAACGGAGCACGCATGACAGCGATGGATAAGGCAACCGAAAATGCCGGTGAACTGCTGAAAGAACTTCGGTTAAGCTATAACCGGACACGCCAGGCGGCTATTACCAAAGAAATTTTGGAGATTGTAGGCGGCGCGGAAGCATTAAAATCTTCATAACAGCATACTATTTGATTACTTTTAAAAGAGCCGACAAGGCTCTTTTTTTATTTCCGCCAAGACGCTCTGTCGGGATATAGGAATAATGTAGTTAACCGCTTATATTGCACAATCAGACCCCTCTAATCGCAAGTGGTAAACCAATATTTCTGTCCATGCAGGATTTTGTCTCCCGGATTCCCGCGGTAGTGTTTACCTGTGTTGTTCGTGCAGATGGCACGCCACAGCTTAATTATATCAGCGAAAGCTGTACCACCTTGCTGGGTTTGTCTCCTTCCGACCTGATAAAGCGCTACACCAATTGTCTGGATATGGTCCACCCGGACGATCGCGCTTTGTTTGAGGAAACTTTTCGAGAAGGAATTGCCAACCAAAAAGCCTGGTGGTGGGAAGGACGATTAAAAATTAACAATACGGTACGGTGGGTTGAATTGCGCAGCAGCACGCCTGTTCAGGGCGAACAGTTAACCTACACCGGCCTGATATTGAATATTGATGAACGGAAGAAACAGGAAGAGGAACGTTTAAAGAAGAGCGAAACACTTTTCAACCGGCTGTTTAACAATGTACCGGTTGCCCTCGTGTTGCTGGACGAGAAGGGAAAAGTTTTGTTGGTGAACCGGGGTTTTAACGAGATGTTCGGCTATGAACTCATTGAGTTGCGCGGTAAAAATCTGAATGATTTTATTGTTCCCGAAAATCTGCAAAACGAAGGAATCGATTTGAATAACCTCATTACCTCTAACAACACCATCAGTCTTGAAACCGTGCGCAAACACCGAAACGGCAAACCGGTAAATGTAATTTTGTACGGCGTACCGGTTACTCTGGAGGATAAAACCATTGGTATTTACGGTGTATATGTGGATATAACCGAGAGAAAGAAAATTGAAGAAGAACTGAAAATAAGAAATACGGAGCTCGATAACTTCGTTTACAAGGTTTCCCACGATTTACGCGCGCCACTATCATCGGTTTTGGGCCTGGTTAACCTCGCAAGGCTTCCGGGCAACACCGATGATCCGCGCATGTACATCAAAATAATCGGTGAGAAGGTTCAGGAGTTGGATCGGTTCATCAGTGACGTGTTAAGTCACGCCAAAAATCTGAAAATGGAAGTAGCCGTTGCCAAAATTGAATTTGTGGAGATGCTTTCCAAAACATTCTCCGATCTGAGCTATCTGCCGGGAGCGGGGGAAGTTGAGTTAAGCACGCAAATTACCGGAGAAGAGTTTTACAGCGATCCGTGGCGACTGGGCGAAATATTCCGAAACCTAGTATCAAATTCCATTAAATACCGTAACCAAAAACAATCGCGTCCGCTGGTTAATGTTCAGATACACACCACGGTGCAGCAATGTCATATCAAATTTTCTGATAATGGTATAGGAATAGCCGAGCCGGAACTGGATAAGATTTTTAACATGTTTTACCGGGCCTCCGAGCAATCGGACGGTTCAGGCATAGGTTTGTATATCGTTAAAAATGCTGTGGAAAAACTTGGAGGACGCATTCATGTAAAAAGTTCATTAGGCTTTGGTACCACCTTTGAAATTGTACTGCCTAATCTGAAACACCTGCAGCAGACAGAAGTTCAATACCGGTATTCGCAACGCTCATGAAGTTGGTGGAAGTGAAAAGCCCCAGGCAGGTAAGGGAGTTTCTAAACCTGCCGGTTAAATTATACCGCGATGTTAAGCAATGGATCCGCCCGCTGGATAAAGATATTGAAGCGGTCTTCGATCCAAAAAAAAACAAGGCCTTTCAGCACGGTGAATGTAGCCGGTGGATTTTACAAAACAACCAGGGCGAAACCATCGGGCGCGTTGCAGCTTTTATCAATCAGAAAACTGTTAATAAGGGCAATGACCAGCCAACAGGTGGTATGGGTTTTTTTGAATGCATCAATGACCGTAATGCAGCGTTTGCCCTGTTTGACCAATGTAAAAATTGGCTGGCAGAGCGCGGCATGGAAGCAATGGATGGGCCCATTAACTTTGGCAACCGCGACCGGTGGTGGGGCCTGCTAATCGAAGGATTTGACCGTGAACCCAACTACCAGTGCAATTATAACTTTCCGTACTACAAGGATTTTTTCGAAGCATACGGCTTTCAGGTATATTTTTATCAACTCACATTTGGTCGACCGATAATGGGACCGCTCGATCCGCGCCTGTACGAAAAAGCCGAAAAAGCGTTTGCCGATCCAAACTATTCTTTCAGGCATCCGGATAAAATTGATGTTCATAAGTTGGCGGAGGAAATCCGCTATGTTTACAACCGCGCATGGGCTAAACGCGGTGAAATACCGGAACTCACTGAATACCAGGCACGGGTACTGGTAAAACAAATGAAGCCCATTCTCGACAAAAGGCTTATCTGGTTTGGTTATTATAAGAGTGAACCCGTGGCATTCTTTATCTCACTTCCCGAACTAAATCAGATTTTTAAACACCTCAACGGGCAGTTTAATTTGCTGGCCAAACTTAAATTTTTATGGCACAGGTGGAGGGGTACCAACAAAAAGGCATTCGGTGTGTTATTCGGTGTTGTTCCTGAACATCAGGGTAAGGGGGTTGATGGTGCCATAATCGAAGCTTTTCGCAGGATGGCCCAAACCGATTCGTTTCCTTACAAAGAATATGAAATGAACTGGATAGGCGACTTTAATCCGAAAATGGTACGGGTAGCTGAACAAGTTACCCCTCATGTCGTAAAACGACATGCTACCTACCGCAAGTTGTTCGATGAAAGCAAACCCTTTAAGCGCTTTCCGATAATCTCCTGATGCCCATGGAAAATCAACAGGAAGAAACCCGGTCGCGTTTTCTGATTAAAAATCTGCTGCGCGGATTGCTATGGTTTGCAGTTATTATCACGGCATTCATTCTTGCGGAAGAATACATCCGCTCTGCATTCGAGCGCGACATCGAGGCCATTCAGGATAAACCGGTTTTAATATACATGGTGTTTTTCACATCGGAAGTGATTTTTGGCCTGATTCCGCCAGAGTTTTTTATGCTGCTATGGATACTGCATAAGATATCGGTCCTTCAGTATGTTATTAACCTTTCGGTGCTTACTGTGCTTTCCTACATAGCCGGAGTAATCGGGTATCTGATCGGCAGTAATTTTTCGCGCACTCAGTTGTATAAAAAACTATATGTTCGTTACCTGCTTCAGTACGAGCAGCAGTTGAAGAGATACGGAGCATTTCTTGTACTTGTCGGGGCCGTAACACCGGTTCCCTACTCGGCTACCTGTATGTTAGCCGGCTCGGTCAATCTTCCATTCAGGCAATTCCTGCTTATAGGCGTTGCGCGAATCGTACGCTTTGCCGCTTACGGTTACCTGGTTTGGGCTTTTCCTAACTGGTTCTCCGCTGCGTAAAACCACTCATCATGATTTGGTTGCGCAGGTATTCAGCCCAAACAGTGTATAAAGCGGGCAGAAACTTACCAGACTGGTAAGCACAAACACCCCTGCAAGAATCAGCAATACCAGGCCCAATGTGCCGGTGATGGTTCCGGTGAAGTACAGTGCTGCAATAATTACTGCGATTACGGTGCGGATAATCCGGTCAGCATTCCCCATGTTTTTTTTCATAGATCAGGAATTTAAGGTTTCAAGTATCCAGGTTAGCGCCCAGGCAAAACCCAGGCAAATCAGGCATATCCAAAATAGCTTGACTGCCTTACTTTTCATTTGTAAATAGTACGATAAAAATATCAATTTACCCTAACGTGTTTTGTAACATCGGTCACGTTAGGGATTGATTAAAATCATTCTGATTATGAAACGAAAAATTTCGATTCCCTTATTGTGGATTTTACCGGGCTTTTTAATCGCACAGGCCGTTCTATCCTCAAAAAAAATTCCTGCTGTAAAAAAAGAAATCGTTAACAGCATTGATGCCCGCTACACCGACTATCGCAATGCTGCATTAAGTATTTGGGATTACGCTGAAGTAGGCTATAAAGAATACAAAAGTTCAGCCCTGCTGCAGGATATTTTAAAAAAGGCGGGCTTTACCGTTGAAGCCGGCGTTGCTGATATTCCTACTGCTTTTGTGGCTACCTACGGCAGCGGCAAGCCCGTAATTGGCATCCTGGCTGAGTTCGATGCCTTACCCGGGTTATCGCAACAGGCCACACCAGAAAAAAATCCTAACCCTAACCGTTTTGCAGGACATGCCTGCGGGCACCACCTTTTCGGCGTGGCTTCGGTAGCAGCCGGCATAGCCATTAAGGAGCAGATGGAAAAAAACGGATTGAAAGGGACAATAAAAGTATATGGTACACCTGCGGAAGAAGGAGGAGGGGGAAAAGTGTACATGGTTCGGGCCGGCTTATTTAACGGAGTGGATGTGGTTATGCACTGGCATCCGGGCAGTCGCAATGCGGCAAATCCTTCCTCTTCGCTGGCCAATATTTCGGCAAAGTTCCGGTTTTACGGCTTATCGGCCCACGCAGCCGGAGCACCGGAACGCGGACGCTCTGCTCTCGATGCCGTTGAAGCCATGAATCATATGGTAAACCTGATGCGCGAACATATACCTTCCGACACCCGCATACATTATGTTATTACCGAGGGCGGTAAAGCGCCTAATGTAGTACCCGATTATGCTGAGGTGTATTATTATGCCCGTCACCCCAAACGGGATGTATTGGCCGGAATTTTTGAGCGAATTAAAAAAGCAGCCGAAGGAGCTGCACTGGGAACCGAA
>JANWWN010000071.1 GCA_025055435.1 Cyclobacteriaceae bacterium
GTCAAATCCTGAAAAAACTCGAGCTCTATCCGGCCAACGTTGTGTATTCATCCGGAGGTGGCTTTTACCTGCTGGCTGCCAATACGCAAAGTACCCGGAATCAGCTTAACGACTTACAACATGATATTTCGAACCAGATCTTTAACGAACACCGGGTTAACCTGTACCTGGCCATGGACAGCATCGCGTTAAATGAAGTCGATATCATGGGTAATCCAAATAACATAGGCAAAAAATGGAAAGATCTGATTGAAAAGCTTAACCGAAAAAAACACGCGCGCTATGCCGAGCGCCTCGTCTCATCTTACTCCTATTTTTTCGAGGAAGCCGAGTCTGGCGCCACGAAGGAAAAAGACCTGATTACCAATGAAGAAATCGATAACCCGAAAGAAAGGCATTCCATTGAAGGCGGTGTAGTTAAACAAAGCACCTTCGATCAGATTAACATCGGAAAGCACCTGCGGCACACTACATACCTTGTTAAAAGCAACGAGAAAATTACACATTGGAACCACCAAAATTACCTGTACCACCTTGCTCCTGCCAACCTCAATGTTCATTGGTATTTTGTTAAAGCAGATGAGCCGCAGGTACCCGACAAGGTTACGGTGCTTCGTTTAAATGAAACGAACGCCTTTGCATGGTTAAGCAACCCGGGAAATTTCTCAATGGGCTTTACCTTCTACGGGGGCAACAATTTTCCTACCGATGAAAAAGGTGAACCTGTATTTTTTGATGCCCTGGCAGGAAGCACCGAAGAAAAATTCAGGCGCCTTGGTGTACTTCGTATGGATGTGGATAACCTCGGTCAGGCATTTATCCGTGGCTTTTCCGAAAACCGCAGAACTTTTTCCCGTTATACCGCATTAAGCCGCTCCCTCGACTTTTTCTTTAGAGGTTACATTAACACCCTATGGCAGCAAAACAGCGACTTCAGACAATGGTCTTCCATAGTCTATTCCGGTGGCGATGACCTCTTCATTGTAGGTCGCTGGGATGTAGTTATTCGTTTTGCCGAAAAAATCCGGGAATCGTTCCGACAATGGACCTGCAACAACCCTAACCTTACCCTTTCGGCCGGCATTGTGTTGGTACCTCCTAAGTTTCCTATCCTGAAAGCGGCCGAGCTGGCCGGTGAAGCGGAGGAAAAAGCAAAGAATCACAGCATCATTACAGATAGCTTAAATCAGCAAAAAAATTCCATCTGCCTGCTTGGATTTCCACTCAATTGGGATATAGAATATCCCATAGTTAACGAATTAAAAAATCAGCTTTCTACGATGCTTAGCAACAAGATTTTACCTTCCGGCTTCCTTCATAAACTTCAAACCCTGCACCGCATGCGCGCACATCAGACTGAAAAGAAACTGAATCAAAGTTGGAAGTGGTTGTTGGCTTATGACTTCAAACGCATGCAGTCAAGATTAAAAACTGATGATGCCATAAAGTTCATCGAAGACCTTCAACACGACATGCTCTGTAACTCATTCCGAAAGGAAAAAATTTTAAGCAACTATCACTTTATGGACTTATTGAACATAGCAGCCCGCTGGGCAGAACTTGAAACAAGAAATTTAAACGACTAAGTCATGGATAAGCACAAACAAAAACCTCGGCAAAAACCTGAAACATCAAGTTTCAAGATACCCTTTCAGAAAGAATGGATAGCAGATAAGCTGGATGACAAGGCCATTCAGTTTACTGAAGCTTTTGGCAGACATCTGAAAGAAAATGAGTTTAGTACAAACCAAATTCGAAACTTCTTCGGTGAAGTAAGGCGAATTGAAATGAATGGTGTTTTAAAAGAAAAAACAGCATTTATCCTGTTACGCCCTAAATTGGCTTACGCTGCCACAAGAACGGGCGACAGCGCAAAGGAATTCCGGCGCATCATGGACGATGCTCATCGGGTGGTTATGGAAAAAGAAAACGATAATACTCAGTTTGACAAGCGCTTTAAAAACTTCGTTCAGTTTCTCGAAGCCATCCTGGCCTACCACAAAGCAGCAGGAGGTAAATAATTTCCGGAACCCAAAACATAATTACCATGGAACAGGCAACAAACATTCAATTGATGAAAAAAATCTTCATCACAGGCAAAATTCAGCTTCTTACAGGTTTACGCATTGGCGGCAGTTCATCCTCCATGTCAATCGGCGGACTGGATAACATCATCATCCGCAACCCAATTAACAACAAACCGTACATTCCCGGCAGCTCGCTGAAAGGTAAAATGCGCAGCCTCATCGAACTGCGCGATGGAACCATCGGGCATAAAAACATGGGCGCTGTTGAGCACGGACCTTCGGATGCTACAGACTCCCTGTCCTGCCGCCTCTTCGGCAACTCGGCAGGTAACAACCAACAACAACCTTCACGCATTATTGTGCGCGATTGCGAATTGCTCACTCCGGAAGAGAAGTTCTCCAACACCGATCTGCCCTATGCCGAAATAAAAACCGAAGTGGTAATCGACCGCATTACCTCCGCAGCTGGACCCCGCATCATGGAACGCGTTCCTGCCGGTGCCGAGTTCTCCCTCAACCTGGTTATTAATATATTCCACACCACTGCAGCAGGTGCCTCCCTCACCGATCCGGAAAAAGAATTCGTACAGGCAACGTTCGATGCCCTGACGTTACTGCAAGACGATTACCTGGGTGGTAGCGGCTCGCGCGGGTACGGACAGGTGAAATTTAACATCGAAAGCATAACACAACGCTCCCGCGATTACTATATCGGCAAGACAGCCGATGAACCGTACACCCTTATACCAGTGCCCGATCACCTGCGTGCTGTTGAACAGAAAAAATAATATCATGGAATTTCAGGTTGTTAAGTTTCACTTCAGGGCGCCTGTAATGCTCTCCAAAGGCTCGGTTGACTACACCGATATTGACCAAACCCTGCACTCCGACACTTTGAAAAACGCTTTGTTCGTGTGTGCCCTTCAATTGTTCGGCAAAGAGGATATCAACCACGAATTTTATGATCAATTCACCATTTCTTCTGCTTTTCCTTTTTTTGAAAACGAGTTCTTTTTTCCAAAACCTTTTGTCCGTTTACCCTTTGAGTTCGAAGGACAAACCGAAGCATACCACTACGCTAAAAAAGTTAAAAAGCTGTTGTGGTTGGGTAAATCGGTATTCGAAGCAGTTTGCCGGGCCGAAACCGTAACTATTAAAAACAGTCAGTTTTCCGAAAACAACCGCTTTCTTTCGCGGCAACTCACCCATTTAAACAGGCGGTCGGTTGTTCTTACCGAAGAGCAACAACGGGTTAAGATAAATTACGCAGCCGACTCCGAACCTTACTACGCCTCGCGCATCCGCTTTGAGCCGGGAGCCGGTTTCTATGTTTTGCTTCAAAGTGATGCAACGTTTTTCAGCAAAATACTAAAACCGGCCTTTCGCCTGTTGGGCGAAAACGGCTTAGGCAGTTATAAAAACCTGGGCAATGGTTTCTTCGAGCCCGAGTTTAGCAACAGCCCGCTTATTTTATCCCTGCCTGCCCGGCCCAACGCATGGGTGGCGCTCTCGCTCTACTGCCCTCATAAGGAGGAAATTACAACCTCCCTGCTCCAGCAGTCGCACTACCAGCTCATTAAACGCGGCGGCTACCTGGCCAGCCCGGAAAACGTGCGGTTTATGAGCTGGCGAAAAAAATCGGTTTACATGTTTCAGGAAGGCTCGGTTTTCCCTGCATCAGACAAGCCTAAGGGAAAGCTGGCCGATGTAACACCATCCGGTCTGCCCCATCCCGTTTACCGCGATGGTCAGGCCCTTTTCTTTCCCCTCACTATCCCAACACCATGAACAACGCAACCCTCCAAACCCTTACACCTGTACACATAGGCAACGGACGGACCCTGCAAAAGCACATCGACTACATCTACTTTTCCAACCTCCATAACGCACCCGTTGCCTTGCTCGATTTGGAAAAGGTATTCGGCATACTGGGCAACGCCAACCTCAACGCATGGATACGGGCCATTGAAAACAGGGAAGACCTCATGCCGCTTATCCGGAAGCAAAAAACCAACATCCGACCTGATGATGTAGCCCATCGCCTCATCCAGGTTAAGGATAAGCCCGATTCACATTCCGAACTCTACGAGCACCTGACCGATGCCCTTGGCCGGCCCTATATACCCGGCTCGTCAATTAAAGGAAGCATGCGCACCGCTTTGTTTACCAATCTGCTCAAAAAAAATAAACACCTGCTTGGTAAAAACTATGAATTACGAATAAAAAATATTGAGCCGAAACTCTTTTCAACACCCGAACAATTTACCGGCGAAGAAGCGCATAAAAACAAACTGACCAGTAATCAAGACATCTTCCGCTTTTTGTACGCAGGCGACTGCTTTTTCGAAAAGTCCTCAACCGTCTTGGTACGTGTTGAGACATTTAGCCTGAAAGGCGGCTACTGGGAGAAACGCCACCAACTTACGCAGTGGACCGAATGCATACCGGCCGGAAAAACCGCCCAATGCCGATTGTTGTTCAGTGAAAAAACCCTGCACTCCCCTTTTAAGCACAAACAGGTACGTGAACAAATTAAACAGGCAGTGGGAAAATATTCAGATACAATACACCAAAACAAATTGCTGTACATAGTAAACCAACATACCCTTAACTTGCTGCAACGCGAACTGAAGTTCATCAACGACCAGAATATCCAGGATTTCGACAAATACACCGAAAAGCTGGAGGAACTCATTGAAAAAACAAACCAATGCGGATCAAACGAATGTGTGCTGCGCCTGGGCAAACATTCCGGCTTCGTGTTTATGACCGGTGGCTGGCAAGAGGAGCTTATGGATAAAGACCGCTACGTGGAACTCAAAAGGAAAGTGCGTGATAAAACACCCGAAAACCTTGTTCTGCCCAAAACCCGGCGGTTTACGCCTGAAGGATATCCCGTTGGATTTGTTAAAATTCAAATTCATAAACCATGAAAATTGTCATTACGCTCGGTAACCGCGATGTGCAACTCAGAAAAACAGCCACAATACCCTTGGAACACGGCAACTGGTTTACACGAAATAACGACGGCGATGACTGGATTATTAAAAGCCAGAAAAAAAAATCTTTCTTCGACATCACCAGGGATTTATTCGAAAAGCATTATGAACTATACCATCCACATTTAATTTTCCCCATGATTGAAAAAACCCTGGAATATGCTAAAACAAAGCCCGAAGAAACGGAAATTATTTTTGTGGCCTCAGCCCAGGACCCACCCGACCGTCAGGATTGTAAATATGTGGGCGAAATAGCCAAAAAGTATTTTGAAGATAAGGGCTATAAATGCAGGCTCGAAACCTTCAGCTTTCCGCCTACAGAAACCGGCAAACTGATTAACTTCTTTTTTAAATTCTATTACGAACCTTTTAACCTACCTCAACAAAGCATTATCAGCACCTCGGGCGGCACACCCGACATGCGCGCAGCTGCTTTTCTTACAGCCCTGTTTAAAAACATGCGCGTTATTACCATAAACGCCCGAACAGGTGAGGTATCCGAACATGCTTTCCGGCATCACGAAAATCGCATCCTTCAGGAAATCGTTAACAACATGCTCAGCGTGTACGACTACGAAGGCATCCGCAACCTGCCGGTGAAAAAAAACATAAAAGACCTCTGCGAGGAAGCCCTGAAACACTACAACCTGGAGAACGGCATAGATAAAAAAGTTGAATACGATGAACGGGCCGCCAAGGCCATCGACCTGCTTATTGACAACGCACACATCTGCTTCATACAAGGACGCTATGCCGAAACCATTGGCAGGTTATTCCGCATTGAAGAAGCCATCTGGTACTTACTGCTGTACCTCACCATTAAACAAAAAAATTTAATTAAAAACGGAAAAGTAATTTGGACCAGCAACTCAAAAGAAAAGAAAGAAAAATTTGAAAGACTGATAAGCAGGGAAGACTCTAAAAAAGATTTTTTTAAAACACATTTCCCCGACTTATTTGAGGAAAAAGAAGATAAACTGAAATTGAAAAACACCAACGATGTAACCACGCAGTCCGGAAAAAATTTCTACTATCATTTCTTTCAAAGCCTGAACCTTTATTCAAAAGTTGGCGACTTTTTAAAAACCATAAATCGGGATGACCAAGGCAGGTACTACACATCCGAAAGCCAGATTAATCAACTCCGCAACAAAAGCTACCTCGGCCATGGCTTTGAAGGAGTAACCAAGGACGACATTACCGAACTATGCGGTAACTTCCAAAACTTTCTAAACCAATTACGCGAAGTTTTCAAACAGGAGGGTATTCCGGTGCCGCAAAACGACCTGTTTGGAAAATACAATGCGAAAATTAAACACGAAGTGAAAAATTCCTGACAACCCCGATAATGTCGCAACGCTTGCCCTATTTCGAATTCCAGCTAACATCACATCAACATTATGTATTCACCTGCCTTCAGGATTTTGTTCGTAACCCGCCGGTACGGATTTGCATCCTGAAAGGACAGGCCGGTACCGGTAAAACCGCTCTCATGAAAGGTTTTATTCGTTGGCTCGATGAACAGGGCCTGAATTACAAACTGCTGGCAACCACGGGCCGTGCAGCCAAAATACTGGCTTTAAAAAGCCGGCACTCCGCCTTCACCATACATCATGAACTGTATGTATTCAAAGATTTGAACGAAGACCTCGAAAAACTCAGCCGGTCGTTGGAAAATCAAAAGAACCTCGGCGGGCAGATACGATTGCTTTTTTCATTAAAACAAATTCAGTCCGACCAACCCACCGTGTACATTATTGATGAAGCCTCTATGATATCCGACCAGCCCGATGCCAATTCCTACGCCAGGTTTGGCTCAGGCAACCTGTTGCTCGATATCCTTACCTTTCATCCCAAAGCTAAACTCATTTTCATTGGCGACCACTGCCAGCTGCCCCCGGTAAATCAACTTTTTTCACCCGCCCTGCAGGCGTCCTATCTGCGCAGTAATTACAATCAGCATGTTTGCGAATACGAACTGCACGAGGTTATGCGCCAGGCTAATACCAGCGGTATAGTAGCTGCAGCAACACAAATTCGCAGACAATACCAAAACAACGTACAGGAAAGATTTGGTTACATTAAACTAAAAGGTTATTCCGATATCCGGCTGTACAACTCAAGCATAAGCCTGGTAAACGAATACCTCAGTTACATTCGCACCAAAAGCTACAACGATTGTACCCTGATATGCCAAACCAACCGGCATTGCACCGAACTCAACCGGCTTATCAGGCAAAACCTGTTTAACCACCACAGTACTCTTCAGCCCGGCGACCTGCTTTTGATTACACAAAACAATCCGATAAGCGGACTAATGAATGGCGACCAGGTGGAAGTACGCAGCGTGGGCAAAACCATTTACCATTGCAACCTTACCTTCAGAGACATACGGGCCGAAACCATTCACGATGGTCAAACACACAACCTGTTAATCATTGAAGATATCCTGCAAAGCGGCCTCACCAACCTTACCGCCCTTCAGCATCGCAACCTGATTATTGACTTTTACCGGCGCATGCGCCAACAAGGAATAAAGCAAAAAGACCCCGCATTTGCAGAAGCCATGCAGCACGACCCCCTGCTCAATGCCGTCCGGGCGGTGTACGGGTATGCCATTACCTGCCACAAAAGCCAGGGAGGCGAATGGAAAGACGTATTTCTGTACACCGACAATAAAATACAAGGCATACCCCGACCCGGATTTTACCAGTGGTGGTACACGGCCGTTACGCGGGCAAGCCATTGCCTGCACGCTGTAAACGACTGGTACATTCACTAACCACGTTCTTTGACATGCTGTAACCGGGGCCGAAAAAATGGCCTCAACACCTTAAAAAAAGCTGAACGAGCCCGTTTTTTTTGGCCGGAAAAACCATGAAACACCCTAAAAATCAATAAATTAGCGCATTGCCTGGTGTTAACACCCTCCATTTGAAAGAGGATTACAACAGTCGAATGCTTTTTTGAAATGCAATAATGGGTGTTAACACCCTCCATTTGAAAGAGGATTACAACTCAGTTTTCATTTTTT
>JANWWN010000072.1 GCA_025055435.1 Cyclobacteriaceae bacterium
AAGTTCCATCCTGCTGAATTGTGATTAATTAAACCGGATACTCCACCGTACTGACTGAACACGAGCTCAACTGAATAAGTTTTTTGCTAGTAAGCTATCATACTACGAAGGGGCCCGGCCATGATTTTCATCAGAAAAAAATCAATTACCTTACAGGTGTTTTGGTATGGATTTAATCTGGACTTCAGTTGCGTTGGTGCTGATGTTTGCCGGCCTGATCGGTTGTATTGTTCCGCTGTTGCCCGGCCCGCCTTTAAGCTATTTGGGTTTGCTTGTTTTGCAGCTTCGCGAAGAGCCGCCTTTTACTTTGTCGTTTATGTTGGTGTGGCTGGGTGTGGTTGTGGTGGTGCAGATATTGGACTACGTTCTACCAGTTATCGCAACTAAAAAGTTTGGCGGAACGCGGTATGGTGTGTGGGGCAGCGCCCTGGGTTTGATAGCCGGTTTTTGGCTTGGGCCTGCGGGTATTATTGTTGGTCCTTTTGTCGGTGCGTTGGTGGGCGAGATGTTGTATGCCGGAAACACCAATGTGGCGATTCGTGCCGCGTTAGGATTATTTTTGGGTTTTCTATTCAGTACTGTGCTGAAGCTCGTTACCTGTGCCTTGATGATATGGTATGTGGCATCTGCTTTGTGGAAAAGCTAAAACCGGCCAGCATAGTTTGGGTAATTCTTAACATTGCCTTAACATACCACCCGAATTAAAACCGCAGATTTGCCGCATTTAAAGCATCTTTATGAAAGCCAAAGCCAATGACCTGGCTTCGAGGCGTAAAAACCTCGGCACTACCATCTATCTGAACCTGCTGGAGCGTGCCGTAAAGGAACGTACATTTCTTATTATCATCGGACTGGCATTCATTTTGGCTGCCTTTGCCACATTCGACAGAAACGCGGCCATGTGGTTTGGCTTTCTGTTTGCTGCCTATGCGGCCGTAGCCAACGACAGTATTCAATCACTCGGAACATTTATTGAAAGTAACCGCCACCGTCCGTGGTACGTATTGTGGCTGTTCACCGGACTTATTCTGATTGTCACCATTACTTTCAGCTTTATTTATTTTGATGGCGATGTAACTTACCGGCGTCTGCTCGATGCCGAAGGAAATACGGCATACCCCCATCCGGAGGAATTCTCCTATTTTCAAATCATTGCTCCGGTGGTATTGCTCATCCTCACGAGGTTGCGCATGCCGGTATCTACCACGTTTTTGTTGCTGAGTGTATTCAGCGCTTCATCGGGCGGGGTTACTTCCATTGTGCAGAAAAGTGTTACGGCTTATGTACTTGCTTTCATTTTATCGTTTTCACTATGGTATTTCGGATATAACCTGATTCGGAAGTATTTTAACAAGCGCAAGGCACATCCTTCATGGCCGGTTATTCAGTGGCTTATCAGCGGGGCGTTGTGGTCGGTGTGGCTCATGCAGGACGGAGCCAACATTGCCGTGTTTTTACCGCGAACCCTGTCGGTTACACAATTTTTAATCTTCACCGGCACAATATTCTTCGGTTTAGGCTTGCTATTTTATTTACGCGGTGATAAGATTCAACAGGTTGTAAGCGAAAAAATCCGTATTTCCGATGTGCGCGCGGCAACCCTGGTTGATTTTACATATGTGCTGCTGCTGATTTACAAACTGCTCGACAGCACGGTGCCGCTCAGTACTACCTGGGTTTTCCTTGGAGTAATAGGCGGAAGAGAAATTGCCATCAACATCGCGCGTAACAAAAAAGGATACAAACACAAGCGAAAGGCCCTGAAACTCATAGGCCGCGATTTACTGTATGCTACCATCGGACTCATCGTATCGGTTGCACTTGCTGCAGGTGCCAACCCGGGTATTCGCAAGGATGTGGTGGACTTTCTATCCGGAAATTTTTAACGCTTAAAAATTATTCTTTCGTTTTTTTATTGTGATTCTCGGTGAGATAAATCACGCGGGAACAATCACAATAAAAAATATTTTTGTTCATTTCGAATTCAAAACAACCCGATTTTATGTTTGCACCAGTTGATTTTTCTCAAGCCAGATTTAAGCATCTGAACTGGAAGTTCAGAATCCGTGCTTTTCTCGATGGAAAGGAAACCTTAACACGTGAACAGGCAATTTCGCATTACGAATGCGATTTGGGTAAATGGTACTATTCCAAAGGAAAGGCTGATTATGGCCATTTGCCTGAAATACAACAGTTTGAGCGAGAACATGAAAAACTGCACATGGTAGTTCGTCAGATAGTGGAGGAGAAAAACAAAGGAAATCTGAAACAATCTGAAATACTGTACAGTGAGCTTCTCCAAATAAGCGATACCATCATTCGACTGCTTGAAGCTGCTGAACATGCAATCAATCAGAAAGCCAACCAATCCTTGAAAAAGGAATTGGCTTAAATTAAAGGGAGAAGCGGATCGTTTCAGTTTAAAAAGCGCTTATTGATTTAACCTCACTGGCAAACGTGTCAGTCATTTTTTCAGGCGTTCCGCATCTTATTTGAGTCCTGCTTGAATAAATCCGCCACTGCTGAGCAGGCCAGGCGGGGTGAGAAGATTCTCCCGCCTGAGGCGGGACGACCCCCACGGCGGATAGTGGAGAAATATTCAGGTCAGGTAATAACCTTTTTGCATCGCGCTTTTTTTTTCTTTTCCAGGCTGAGAGCGTCTTATCTTGAATTTACTTTTAGTGTGCCCCACCGCCATACAGGGCTGATGTTTTTGGTGAGTCCTGCCATTTGACTATTGTGCTCAGGCAGTCGTTTATTAAGGTTATAAGTCTGGCCATAAAATATATTCCAAGGATAAACTCTTAAGCATGTAAATAACATAAGTTGTACATAGATAGATTGGTTCAGAAAAAATTTGAATAAAAAGACGTAATTTGGCTTACTAAAAAAAATGACATGGGGAAAAGCGAGCTAAAATCAGACCTTCATAAAATCCTGGACAGGATTGAAAATGAGCAGTTGTTGCGGACAATTTATGACTTTTTAAAACAAAGGGAGACCGCAAGAGAGGGACAGATATGGAAAACGCTGACCGAAGAACAAAAGAAGGAGATCTATCTATCCTATGAAGAATCTCAAGATGATAAAAATTTGATTGATTGGGATGCTGTTAAGAAAAAGTATTAATGCAAGTTTATATCACGCCGAGAGCCGAGCAAAACTTCGATTTAATTGTAGATTATACAAAACAAAAATGGGGAGAAAAGACAGCTAAAGAGTTTGTTCATAAAGTTGATGAGATTTTCGAACTCCTAAAAGATTATTTTTTAATGGGACAAGTTGAAAACAATGACATCCGAGGTTTTCAATTATCACGGCAGACAAGAATACTATATAGAATAAGAGAGAACAAGATTATAATCCTTTCATTCTTTGACGTCAGGCAAGACCCAAAGAAAAAATTAGGATAAAACCTAAGCCCCACAAAACTGGGCTGTTTAAATAGCAGTAGGCAAAGTCGCCCAAAGTGTCAGCAAGCAGGCCAGTCGGGGTGAGAAGATTCTCCCGCCTGAGGCGGGACGCCCCCCCACGGCGGATAGTGGAGAAATATTCAGGTCAGGTAATAACCTTTTTGCATCGCGCTTTTTTATTCTTTTCCAGGCTGAGAGCGTCTTATCTTGAATTTACTTTTAGTGTGCCCCATCGCCATACAGGGCTGATGTTTTTAGTGAGTCCTGCCATTTAACTATTGTGCTCAGCCAGCCGCTTGTTACCATCGCAAATCCGTCAAGTATTACCGAAGGCAGGCGCCCGGGGATGTAGAGATATAAAAATGCCTGCTCAACGTTGCTGAGCAGGCCAGTCGGGGTGAGAAGATTCGAACTTCCGACCCCCACGTCCCTAACGTGGTGCGCTAACCGGGCTGCGCTACACCCCGAATTGAAAAAGTGCGCAAATGTAACGTTTAATTCGTAATCTCTGAAACAGAAACCCATTGCCAGCAAACCGGCATCAGTTCTTTTTTTTCTTATTCTGCTGCAACGATTTGAAAAATTTGGCCCAGTTAAACACATTTAAATAAGGATTGGTAATGGGCGCGTATTGCTGTCCTTGTGCTGCGGCCCATTGGTCGAGGTAGTACCGCTGATTCATAGGGCCGTCCATGGGTGTGGTTTTAACCATCAGTGCCAGCAACTGCTGACTCATGTTCTTTTTATCAATCGGTCCTTTTTCAGGTGGAAGGTTCAGGGCCAAAATGGCTTCCTTAAATACTTCCTCCGTAGGGAAGGGCATAACCTCTATTTCCGACAGGTAGGTTATATCCTGCACCAGTTCAATGATGATGGTGAGGAATTCGCTGGGGTGGTTCGGAACAATATACCACTGTCGTTCGTAACCTACCGAGCTAATCACCACACTATCGCCTACCATTACGGGCATGGAGAAAAAACCCAACGCATTGGTGACGGCACCGCGGCCGGCTTTTGGCACATACACGTGTACACCCGGCAGTTGTATCAGGCTGTCGCGGTCGTCTGTACCCAGCACAATACCCGAAAGCTGAATAACGCGCCGGCTTTGCTGGGCGTGCAACACACCAACCCAGGCGGCTGTTAAACAAAACAGGATCAGTACGTAGCCTCTTTTTGCCATGAACAGAAAATCAAAAATAGGCAATGCCGCAATAAACCTCTAATTTCGACACCGAACAAGATACTTTTGCAGGAAATAATCTGATATTCAGGTAAAACCGATTTTTTCATGCATGCGGCTTAAAAGTTTTAACCTTTCGCTGGGGGCGCAGATATTCCGGGCCTGTGCCGATGAGTCGCGCCTGCGCATACTGAGTCTGATTTTTCACAATGGTGAGATGTGCATAAGCGACCTGGAGCGTATCCTCGATTTTACGCAGGCCAAAACCTCCCGCCATGTTATTTATTTGAAAAACAGCGGTATTTTGAGCAACCGAAGGTACGACCATTGGGTTTTTTATCAGATAAAGGATGAAGTAGCGGATATCATGAAGCAAATTTTTCAGTTCCTTCGCAAAGACGGTCAGTTGCTTAAAGACCAACAGATTTTTGAAACCATGATGGCTAACCGCGAACTGGCCATCAGCCGGATTAATCTGAAGCGTTCGGTTACACCCTGATTGTTATGCGTAAAAATTATCAGTGCATTTTTTTTGACCTCGATCATACCTTGTGGGACTACGAGACCAATTCGGCAAGTACCCTGATGGAAATGTTTGAGTTGTTTAACCTGCAGGAATGTGATTTTTCGTTTGGTGATTTTTTGCGCCACTTTCGCGAGGTGAATCACCACCTTTGGAATTTATACGATAATGGAAAAATTGACAGCACGACTATACGTCAGAATCGTTTTGTTCTTATTCTTGACAAACTAAATATTCAGTCTGAAAAACTGGCCCGCGACTTATCGCATTATTATCTGAAGGAGTGCCCCAAAAAAACCGCCCTGATGCCGGGAGCAATGGAGACGCTTCAGCATCTTACCGTAAAATACCGCCTGACGGTAGTTACCAACGGATTTGATGAAATACAATTCACCAAGCTGTCCTCAGCCGGACTGCTTCCTTTTTTTGAACATATAGTTACCAGCGAAAAAGCAGGCCATAAAAAACCCGCACGTGAAATTTTTATCTACGCACTACATCAAAACAACATTACGGCAGCCGATGCGCTGATGGTGGGTGATAATCCGCTGACGGACATTGCCGGTGCCAGCCGTGCCGCTATTGATGCAATTTTATTCAATCCTGAAAAAGTGGCACATCAGTGTAACCCGTTGCATGAAATAAATCACCTGTCCGAACTGCGCAGTCTGCTGTAGCGCAATCGGTTACACCGGTCACCAACTTATCATCGTGGTTTGGTTATCTTTGCCCGTTTTCCAAAACATCAATTGTATGGCCAACGGATTTTTTACTGTTCCCCATCCGAAAAATGAACCGGTTTATTCATACGCGCCCGGCACGCGCGAACGGGCCTTATTGAAAAAAGCCATTGAGGAGGCGCGCTCACGCACGGAAGATATACCCATGTTTATCGGGGGAACGGAAGTGCGCACCAATAACCGGCGGGCGCTGCGTCCGCCGCACGATCATCAGCATATTCTGGGTTATTATCACGTTGGCGACAAGGGGCATGTGGAGCAGGCCATTCAGGCAGCGCTGGCCGCACGCGAACACTGGAGTAACCTGAGCTGGGAATACCGCGCCAGCATTTTCCTGAAAGCCGCGGAACTGATCTCCGGTCCGTATCGCTATAAAATCAATGCGGCCACCATGCTGGGCCAGTCGAAAAATGTATTTCAGGCTGAGATTGATTCGGCCTGTGAGCTGATTGACTTTCTGCGCTTCAACGTGTATTTCATGAGTGAAATATATAAGGAGCAACCCGAGTCGGCGCCCGGCATATGGAACCGGATGGAGTATCGACCGCTTGAGGGATTTGTTTTCGCGGTAACGCCCTTTAACTTCACCGCCATAGCTGGCAATCTTCCCACCAGTCCGGCCCTTATGGGTAACACTGTGGTATGGAAACCGGCCGAAACACAGATTTATGCTGCGCATGTCATTATGCAGGTGCTGCGCGAAGCCGGTCTGCCCGAAGGTGTTATCAACCTGATTTATGTAAACGGCCCCGATGCGGGCGATGTAGTATTCAGTCACCCTGATTTTGCAGGGTTACACTTTACAGGAAGCACGGGTGTGTTTCAACATATGTGGAAAACCATCGGAAACAATATCCATAAGTATAAATCGTATCCGCGCATTGTTGGTGAAACAGGCGGGAAAGATTTTATTGTTGCACACCACAGCGCAAACGCCCGTGAAGTAGCCACTGCAATATCGCGCGGAGCATTTGAGTACCAGGGACAGAAATGTTCAGCCGCATCGCGTTGCTACATTCCATCTAACCTGTGGCCCGAGGTAAAACAACGCGTGCTGGATGATGTGAAGTCCATGAAGATGGGCGGTGTGGAGGATTTCAGCAACTTCATCAATGCGGTAATTGATGAGAAGGCTTTTGATAAAATTACCGGCTACATTGAAGAAGCACGCAAAAACCCGATGAATGAAATCATTGCCGGTGGCAAATACGATAAATCGAAAGGGTACTTCATCGAACCCACCATTATTGAGACCAAAGATCCGCAATCGGTTACCATGTGCGAGGAAATTTTCGGGCCGGTACTAACGGTTTATGTTTATCATCCGGATAACTATGAAGAAACCTTGCGGCTGGTGGATCAGACTTCGCCTTATGGATTAACCGGTTCCATATTTGCACGCGACCGGTATGCCATTGAACTGGCTACCCGCAGGCTGACACATGCTGCTGGAAACTTTTACATCAACGACAAACCCACCGGAGCGGTAGTTGCTCAGCAGCCCTTTGGCGGAGCCAGGGGGTCGGGCACCAACGATAAGGCAGGTGCAAAAGTTAATTTGTTGCGTTGGGTATCCATGCGTACGATTAAGGAAACCTTCGTTCCGCCCGTAGATTACCGGTATCCGTTTTTGGAGAAGGAATAAAGAAAGACCGTGTGCCGAATTTGATTTTATGCGGTAAGGCCCGTAATATTGCAGTCCTTTTCCTCCTTAGCTCAGCTGGTTAGAGCATCTGACTGTTAATCAGAGGGTC